>JAITRW010000039.1 GCA_031288175.1 Tannerellaceae bacterium | reverse complement strand
ATTGCAGACATATCTACTGCTACCTCTTCTACAATCTCCGTACAGGCCGAGGCACAGCAAGCCGCCGTGTCTACGGCCGTTTCCATCAAAGTATCAATCGTTGCTTCCATAATTTATTTCTCGTTTTCTGCGTTGTACAATGCGATATCACCACGTTCTCCCGTACGGATACGGACAGCTTCTTCCACCGGAATGATGAATATCCGCCCGTCGCCGATTTCGCCTGTCTGTGCGGCTTTCAGGATGGCGCTCACTGTCGCTTCCGTATTCTTATCCCGCACGATGACGGAGATCAGGATGCGTTCGATACAGCTTGTGTCATACACTACGCCACGATAGATACGCCCCTGGCGGCTCTTACCTATCCCTCTCACTTCGTAATAAGAGAACCATTCGATGTCGGCTTCCAGGAGCGACTCTTTTACGTCCTCAAACTTCACTTTGCGAATAATCGCTTCTATTTTCTTCATCGCTTTTTTGTGTGTTAATGTTTATCTTGAAGGTAAGAAGGTATAGAGCCTGCCACTATTCCGGCACGGTCTGTGGCACAACATGGCATCCAAGCGGCAGATACTCTATACTTCTTCTTACTTATTCTTTTTTAGAAACTTAAGCCGAACACGAGGAACGCATTGTCCAGTTCGGGTGCGAAGACAAGCTGGGTGAACACCGGCAGGCTGAAAGACTCCGTAACCTTTAGCTCCTTGCTGGCCGTAAACGAAACGGTAGCCAGCGTGAAACTCCTGTCATCATCGGAGTTGTCATGACTCTTGTGATACATGCTCTTCCAAGGCACGATACCGATTGACGGTGTGAAGGAGATACCCTTGACGTCAAAGGCATAAGACGCTTCGATAAAGGTAGAGAACTGTTCCTTCATCTTGATGATACCCGTCTCTCCATCAAACTGGAGAGCTCCTTCTTTGTCAAGATCAGGTATCTTGTCACCCAGGAAGAAGGTGCTCCATGATGCGGAGAAGTTCCCTATACTGTAACCGATGGCACCTTCAAAAAGGTGTCCGTTGTCAATTCCAAATTTCTCGGAGTACTTCTGACTGTGCTTGTAGAAGCCATAAGGGCTACCTTCGCCATTCCACCAGTAGTCGGTGATAGCCAAGCTGAGATTGCCGATAGAGTAACCCACAGAGAGGTCAAGCTCTTTGAGGCGCAGGCCGGCGATATCGGTAGACCCCCAAGCGCCGAGAGAGAAACCACCGTAGGAGATACCCAAGGCTGGCTGTATGGCAGCGCTCCCACAAAGGGCACCCCGCCAAACGTAACTGCTGACCGCATCAGCACCCAAAGACAGTTCGAACCCTTCTGCGCGAGCGACGCCCGAGAGTCCGACTCCAGCCGCCAAAGCAGCTACTCCTAAAACATTCACTTTTTTCATACCTTTCACTTTTTGTTTACATTAAAAGACCTAATTTCCGACTTTATAGTTGTTATTTTGTATATCATTTTTTACATCTTCTTAATCCGCTCCACCGCCTCTATAGTCTCCTCCCTATCCCCAAAGGCCGTCAACCTCAGGTATCCTTCTCCGCTGGGGCCGAAGCCTACGCCGGGGGTTCCCACGATATTGGCTTCGTACAGGAGGGTGTCAAAGAATTTCCAGGAAGTGACCCCTTTCGGGGTCTTAATCCAGAGGTAAGGAGCGTTGTCCCCTCCGTAGACAGTCATTCCGCAACTCTGCAAGCCGTCTTTCAATATCTTCGCGTTGATCATGTAGTAGTCTATCGTCGCCTTGACCTGCTCCTTACCTTCCGGCGAATAGACTGCCTCTGCGCCCCGCTGGGTGATGTAACTGGTGCCGTTGAACTTGGTGGTATGCCGCCTGTTCCAGAGTTTGTTGAGCGACACCTTTTCCCCGTTCAGCGTAAAGCCATTCAGTTCCTTCGGTACCACCGCGTACGCACACCGTACACCGGTAAAACCTGCGGTCTTGGAGAAGCTCCTGAACTCTATCGCTACCTTCTTGGCCCGCTTGATTTCGTAGATGGAGTGGGGGACATCCGGATCGCGTATGTAGGCCTCGTAAGCCGAATCGTACATGATCAGCACATCGTTGGCAAGCGCGTAATTGACCCACTTTTCCAGTTCTTGGTGCGTCAAGGTCGTCCCCGTAGGGTTGTTCGGGTAACAGAGATAGAGGATATCTATCCTTCGCAAGGGTATGTCCGGCACAAAACCGTTCTCCGCCGTACAGGGGATGTAGACGATGTCGCTCCATTTCCCGTTTTCCAAAGCTCCCGCACGCCCTGCCATCACATTGGTGTCAATATATACCGGATACACCGGATCCGTCACCCCGACGCTGTTACCTTGTCTCAATATGTCACCTATATTTCCGGTGTCACTCTTGGCACCGTCGCTCACAAAGACTTCTCCTGCGTCTATGCCGATACCCCGTGCGGCGTAGTCGTTCTTTATTATCGCGTCCACAAGGAAGGGATAGCCCTGTTCCGGCCCGTATCCATGGAAACCTTCCTTCGTCCCCATCTCGTCTACCGCCTTGTGCATCGCTTCAAGCACCGCCGGAACCAAAGGCTGGGTCACATCCCCGATGCCCATGCGAATTATCGCTTCCTTCGGGTGCGTCAACTTGAAGGAGTTTACCTTCTTGGCAATGTCCGAGAAGAGGTAATTGCTTTGCAGTTTCAGGTAGTTTTCGTTGACTAATGCCATGTCTTAACTCACTCGGATTCGACCCTCAAACACCTTCACCGCGTCCCCGCTCATCCGGACTTTGCCAGATCCTTCGTCCCAAACTATCTTCAACTCGCCGCCATCCATCTCCACCGTCACACTTCGCCCCGTGCGGCCTGTCGCCACCCCTGCCACCATGGCTGCACAAGCTCCCGTACCACAGGCCTGAGTGATACCCGACCCCCTTTCCCAAACTCGCATTTTCAACTTCTCAGGATGAATAACCTCCACAACCTCCACGTTCGTGCGAGAGGGAAAGTAAGGGTGGGTTTCCAGCGCACCGCCCACTGCGGGCAGGTCTACATTTTTTACATCCTTGTCAAAGATCACTAAGTGCGGGTTTCCCATTGACACGGCCGTACCTGTATAGTTCCTTCCTGCCGCTTCTGCCTTCAGTTCTTTTTCCAGCACTTCGGGCGTCCCCATGTCAACCGTCACCTCTGTCACTTCTTCGCCTTCCACCCTGAGTTCCAACTCTTTGATACCCGATAAGGTTTCCAGCGTTATTTCTTTCTTTTGCGTCAAACCGGCCTCATATACATACTTCCCTATGCATCGCGTTGCGTTCCCGCACATCATCGCCTCCGATCCGTCCGCATTGAAGATCCGCATTCCGAAATCCGCCTTTTCCGACTTGCTTATCAACACCAGACCATCTGCCCCTATTCCCGTATGCGCCGCACTCCATTTAACCGCCCATTTCTCTGGTTCTTCCAATGCCTGACCTATCGTGTCTACGTAGACGTAATCATTTCCGGCCCCATGCATTTTCGTGAACTCAATCCACTTTTCCGCCATCTTTCTTTTTTCCGTACCCGACTTTGGTATACATTTAGTATACTTTCATTTCTGTTGCACCACGGACGCAAAAGTAGATTCTTAACTGAATAGTAACCGTATTCTTCTTGCTATTTTCCGGGCTTCTTTGTTTTTCTTACAATCTATCATAAGATATGCCGATTTATTTATAAATCATAAGTAAACACCCAAATTTCATTTCGGATAATAAGTATAGGATTTTATTTCCATTTCGGAAAGCCTGGTTAACGAAGGTCAATGACCGTCGCAGCAGGGCAAAAAGAAGGGTCAAAGGTGAAAGAAGTGTCAGAAGGAGTAAGCGGCGCTTTGAAGGATTGCAGACGAATGGTAGTAAGTTCACTCGAAGATGTCCGAAGGACAATGTGCGAAGGTAGAGAAGTCGCCTTTTCGATCCGGATCGTGATGAGGGAGGGGTCTCCCGCACGCGGCTTCCTGTGTGGAACAAGGTCGATATCGTAAGCAGGTCGTCCGTCATGGGTAAGCGTCTCACCGGCAAGCGTGGCCGTATATCCTTTTCGATGGCGGAATATCAATGCGGGATTCGTAACCTGTATTTCCTCCCTTGTCGGCTCGCTTACCATGACTTCTTCGTTCCGGACCCAATATGTCCATTGGTTTCGTCCGTCGTACCAAATGTGGAGGTCAGGCGTGGACAAGGTAAAGCGTTCTCCTTTCATCCTCAAGCGTCCGGCAAAACTCTCTTCTCCCGCTACCGTACGGCTATGAACGGCAAAGGAGACAGATACACCGCCGGAATGGGCATAACGTACCGCCGCTTGATCCAACAGTTTTTCCGCTTTCTGCCCCTGTACGCCAAAAGAGAAGAGGAAGCAGGCGAGGAGCAGGGGCGTGTAGTTACGGGAGCGGGCAAGAGAGAAGCGTACGGCAAACCAAAGGTGCCGGAAGAGTGTGGGCAGGAGGCCGTAATAACGGCACTGTATCCGGAATCGTTCGAGGAGCGATGCCCTCCTCCTCCGTGTACTTAACCCTCCATCCAGATAATGGGACAGGACTGTCCGTGTATTATAAACGTGTCGAGCTACACACAGACTACGGATACACCAATCTATATCCGAAGAAAAACGGTAACGCAAGTCGAAAGGCGGCGCCAGTTCACGCCGTACAATGAAAGCCTGATGGGAGACCCGCATTCCCATCCGGAAACTTTTCCAGGTCAATACGTCCGGCGTCCGCAACCGTCGAGCGCCTAATATCCGCCCATTGTCATCCGTCATCATTGTCTCTCCATAGATAATGTCCGGTAAATTTTCCGTGTGGAGCGATGCGGCCAGGTGGGCTATGGCGTCGTTTGAGGGTAGGGAATCGCCTGCATTGATGAACCAGACGTAATCCCCCGTGGCCAGCTGCAGCCCTTTGTTCATAGCGTGGTACAATCCTTCGTCGGGTTCACTGATAATGTGAGCGATACGGGGATAGCGAGCGAGGCAGGCAAGGGTATCGTCGGAGGAAGCACCGTCGACGATGATATATTCAATACCCTCGTAGGTTTGTCCGCAGATGCTGTCAAGCGTACGCCTCAGTATCGAAGAGGCATTGAAAGTAACGGTGATAACGGAGAAGAGTGGAGCGGTCATATCGGACCAAAAGTAGAGATTTTTTTGTGGCAGAGATTTTTTTGTGGCGTGGAAGAGGAGTATGTGAGAACTTCATTATATCTTTGCGATCGAAAGGAGCGTGGATAGCTTTGTTCTGCTTGCAACCACGGGAAAAAATGCTAAAACGAGTCGTTTGTTCCCTTGTCGTTCGAGTACTTACTTCTGTCCCCGCGTAAAAAGGTTTAACATATAAATTAAAAGGGACAGAGCCATGAGTTATTTTTTTACTTCCGAATCCGTTTCAGAAGGGCATCCTGACAAGGTAGCCGACCAGATCTCCGATGCTATCCTGGATGAATTCCTTGCTTATGACAAGGATTCTAAAGTGGCGTGTGAAACGCTGGTTACTACCGGCCAGGTCGTTCTTGCCGGAGAGATCAAATCGTGCGCCTATGTTGACGTGCAGACAGTTACACGGAATGTGATAGCAGACATCGGCTATACGCGAAGCGAGTATCAGTTCGAGGCTCAGTCGTGCGGGGTACTATCCGCCCTCCACGAACAGAGCGCGGATATCAATCGCGGCGTCGAACGTACCGACCCTATGGAGCAAGGAGCCGGCGACCAAGGGATGATGTTCGGTTACGCTACCGCCGAGACGGAGAATTACATGCCCCTTGCGCTTGATTTGGCGCACTCTCTCCTAAAAGAGCTTTCCGTGCTCCGTCGCCAAGAACCGGAGGTCATGCCGTACATCCGTCCTGACGCCAAGAGCCAGGTTACTATCGAGTATTCAGACGAGGGTCAACCTCTCCGTATTGATACAATCGTCGTTTCCGTGCAACACGACGAATTCATAACCCCGAATACTACGCTTACTCAGGCGGAAGCCGACAAGGCGATGCAGGCGCGTATAGCAGATGACGTCAAGCGTATCCTTATCCCTCGTGTCAAACAGCATTATCATCCTCGTATCCAAGCTCTTTTCGGGGCAGATATTACCTATCACGTCAATCCTACGGGGAAGTTCGTGATAGGCGGTCCTCATGGAGATACAGGCCTCACGGGGCGGAAGATCATTGTAGATACCTATGGAGGAAAAGGGGCGCATGGAGGAGGCGCGTTTTCCGGCAAAGACCCTTCCAAGGTAGACCGTTCTGCGGCGTATGCGGCCCGTCATATCGCTAAAAACCTGGTAGCGGCCGGTGTGACCGACGAGGCGCTTGTGCAAGTATCCTACGCCATTGGAGTGGCTCGCCCGATGAATCTTTTCGTCAACACTTACGGACGTTCCCGCATTGCTCTTTCAGATGGAGAGATAGCCCGTCGCATCACTACGCTCTTTGACCTTCGTCCCAAGGCGATTGAAGAACGTCTGAAGCTCCGTAATCCTATCTACCGTGAGACGGCGGCTTACGGACATGTGGGCCGTACCCCGCGTACTGTCCGGAAGGTCTTTTCCTCCCATTATCACCCCGAACCGTTGACTCGCGATGTAGAGCTGTTTACTTGGGAGAAACTTGACTACGTGGATAGTATCCGCCACCTTTTTAACCTTTGATTGTTTGCCGGAAGTTTGCCTATGAAGAGACTATGGGATGTATCTTATCCTATCTTTCTTTCGCTTGTTGCGCAAAATGTCATTAACGTCACAGATACCGCCTTTCTGGGACGTGTCGGGGAAATAGAACTTGGGGCCTCCGCGATGGGAGGCCTTTTCTATATCTGCTGCTTCACCCTTGCCTTCGGTTTCAGTACGGGCGCACAGATCGTCATTGCCCGCCGTAACGGGGAGGGCAATTATGCCAAAATAGGGCCTGTGGCTGTGCAAACGCTGTTTTTTCTGCTCAGTCTTGTGACTGTCCTGTATATCACTATCCGGTTGTGCCTCCCTACCATCCTTCCACAGATCATCACTTCTTCCGCCGTCCGCCAGGCGACGGCGGATTATCTTTCGCCCCGCCTTTTCGGCCTGTTCTTTTCGTTTACCAACGTTGTTTTCCGTGCTTTCTATGTAGGGATTACCCGTACCAAGGTCTTGACGTGGAACGCCATTTTTATGGCCGGCGCGAATGTCGTTCTCGACTACCTCCTTATCTTCGGTAACGAATCCCTTCATATCCCCGCACTCGGTATCCGAGGCGCCGCCATTGCTTCCGTGCTGGCTGAGGGGGGCTCTCTCCTTTTCTTTTTTCTCTATACCTGTCGAACCGTAGATACCCGCCGGTACGGTCTCCGCCACATCCCACGTCCCGACTGGCCTCTTTTTCGCCGTATCTTCTCCGTTTCCTTCTATACCATGTTGCAACATTTCGTCTCCATCAGTACCTTCTTCTTCTTTTTCCTGGTCATTGAGCGTCTCGGTGAACGTTCCCTGGCGATTGCCAACATTGCCCGTTCCATCTATATCATTCTTTTCATACCCGTTCAATCCCTGGCCGCTGCGGTGAATACCCTCGTCAGCAATGTACTTGGCGAAGGACTGCGCCACCAGGTCATACCTCTTATCCGGAAGACTACATTTGTCTCAATCGCCCTTGTCACTGCGGCTTCTGCTTTGATCTGCCTTTTTGCCAATACCCTCGTCAGCCTCTATACTACGGATAGGGAACTGATCCTGCAAACGGTACCTTCGGTGTATGTTATCTCCTTTGCTATGGTATTCAATGCGGCTGCTGCGGTCGTATTTAACGGAGTGACGGGGACAGGTAATATCCGTATCGCGTTCCTTATTGAATTCCTGACCCTTCTGGTTTATGTGGTGTATGTCTACTTGCTCGGCATACATCTCCGTCTCCCCGTACATATTTGTTTTACGGGCGAAAGCGTCTATGCCATTGTCTTGTTAGGGCTCTCTATCCTTGTATTGCGTCGTCGCCGATTTGCTGACGTATAAGACGTATAAAAAGTTTCCTTGTTATGAAAGAACTATTCATAAATTATAAACGTTTGCAGAAATGAAATATTGGGTATTCTTATTCATGGCAATTTTCTTCGAAATAATTGCCACGTCTCTTTTGAATATGTCTGACGGATTTAAAAAACTGACACCTTCTTTATTGTGCGTACCGTGTTATTGTATTTGTTTTTATCTATTGTCTCTGTCATTAAAGAATATTCCTCTCGGAATTGCGTATGCAGTATGGTCAGGGGTTGGAATCGTAGTCCTTTCTATTATAGGTATAGTTGTTTTTCATCAAAAATTAAATATGGGTGCTTATATTGGTATTTTTCTGATATTAATAGGAACGATTATCACCTATCATTTTATAAATGTATCAAATGGAGGTGATTAGCGCCAGCGGAAAGATTGGATGAGTTCGATGATGTCTTCGGTAAGGAAGGCGGTGACGGGAGTCAGGGAATCGGCGTTGGGAGGAGCATCGTAAAGAAGGGTGCCGTGAAAAATACGGGAGACGCTGTCGGTGAGATGGAATCGTATGGGTGTCGGTGAATTGCCGTCCAAGAGAAAAAGGGTGGCGTGAACGGCTGCTTCGGGGTCGGAGAAGGCGTGTTCGGAGAAACGCTCGACGGTGTGAAGGGCTACAAGGCGTCGGCAGTCGGCCTCTGTTTTGTGAAGAAGGTCGGCGTCGTTAAGGAAGGCGCAAAAAAATGTCGCCCCATAATCCGGATAGATGATGTTCAGGCTGTGAGAACCTCCGGTATCTGTGCAACTATACAGTTCGGCAGCTTCGGAGATATGGAAAATAAAAGGAAGGCTTGTCTCGGCGATAGGGATATAACCGGCCTCGGGCGGATCAATGCGGAGGTATCCAAACGGCTTGGGAGTTGGCGGCGGCGAACAGGCGAATCCGATTACCGTCAAGAGGGGAACAAGTACCGGCAATAGCCGTTTCATTGCAGGCTGTACTTGACTTTGAGGATACGGCGATCATCGGTTTCAAGAATCTGGAAACGATATTTGTCGTGAATGATGACTTCTCGCCGTAAGGGGAAACTTTCTTTCATCTCCAATAACATTCCGGCAAGGGTCTCAACCCCTTGTGTATAGTCACGGAAGACGGTTTCGTCGGCTCCTGTCAGACGGAAAAAGTCGGACAGGAGTGTTTTGGCTTCGAAAATAAAACTGCCGTCCGCCAGGCGTATACAGGGTTGCTTGTCGTCATCGTATTCATCCGAAATATCGCCTACGATTTCTTCAAGGATGTCTTCCATGGTAACAAGCCCTGAAGTACATCCGAATTCATCAACCACGATAGCAATATGGAAATGTCCGGTACGCAACTCTTCGAGGAGATTACCTATTTTCTTGGTTTCGGGCACAAAATAGGCGGGGCGTATCAGGGTTTGCCACCGGAAATCGGGGTCGGGGTGTAGAGTGTGTGGTAGCAGGTCTTTGATGTAGAGAATACCCTTGATATGGTCTTCGGTACCTTCGTAGACGGGGATACGTGAATAGCCGGAACGTATCACAAAGTCAATGACGTTGGGAAAAGAAGACTGAATATCAAGGGTTTCCATATCGAGGCGTGAGGTCATAATCCCTGAAGCCATCGTATTATGGAACTTGGGGACCTTAGAGAGAGGCTCAACGGAATTGTCCGTCGTTTTGCGCCTTGTCATTAGCCGCGAGATCAAGGCGCCAAGTTTCGGGGGAATATCTGAGTCCAAAACGTTGTGTACTAATTAAACAATCTATCTATCAAAAAGGAAGGTCTCCTTCGGGAGTTTCTGTAGTATTGGGAATAGGAGGGAGGGTGTTGGGTATTGTGTCAGCCTGTTGGGTGTCAAAGTCTGCATTTGGAGTAGTTACCGAAGTGGAAGTGTTCTCGGAACGATTTCCAAAATTAAAAAATTCTATTCGAGAAGCATGAATTTCTGTCACATAACGTTTGATACCTGCCGTATCATCATAATTCCTTGTACGGATCTTCCCTTCTACATAGACCGAGGAACCTTTCTTTACCCACTTTTCCACGAAAGCGACCTGGTCTCTCCGTACCACAATGTTGTGCCATTCAGTCCGTTCAGGGACGACTGTTCCGTTTGACAAAGTGTATCCCCGTTCGGAGGTAGCTAAGGGGAAATTTGCTACCGCCGCGTTATTGTCGAAGTACCGTACTTCGGGGTCCCGTCCTACATTCCCAATCAATATTACTTTGTTTAATGACATCTTGAATCAGCTTAGATGTTATTACTATGATTTTCACTTAGTCGCTTCCCGCCCTGCAAGCCCATTCCCATTGTGCTTCGGAGGGAAGGGTCTCCTTACATCCCAGTCGTTCACTCAACAAACGGCAGAAACGGAGGGCGTCTTCAATAGCTGACACGTATAACGGGTTGTTGCAGTTCATTGGCCGCATACCCCGGACGGGTATGGTCTATCCCCAAAGCCCATTTCTCACAAACCATCTTTCTATGCACTCTCTGCTCAATAAACCCCAAAGATAGGTTTTAATTTTTAATGGTAGCTGATAGCTTGAATTGCAGTAGTCTTTTTCATATAAAGGAGAAGGCAATACACTAAAAAGGTGTTTATATGAGAAAATCGATAGTAGAAATATGTTTAATAATATAGTCTATAAATATATGAAAACATTTGGCGGGTTGAATTTTGATACCTTCCTTTGCACGTGATATGGATTTTATGTATTAAAATTAAAAACGTATCAACAATTAAAAATGAGTAAAATGAAAGCTAAAGAGTTGGTTGGTATTGTTTTCGGGAGTGTATGTCTAATCTCGTGTTCAAGTGAGAGAGACTTTGATATTTCTAGGGAGGATATAACGTTGTCAATAGCAACAGTTACTGGCAAAGAACAGAGAATGTCTCGTTTTTCGGAGATACTGTCCAAAGCCTCGTATGAGCGAAAAGAGGTGCGGGATTTCTTGAAAGCTCAGGCGTTGGAGAAGATAGACAACGGGTATAACATTTTCTATCCGGTGGCGAAGGGTAAAGAGTTGGAGACTGGGGTGACGTTACGAGATGTACTAGTTGAATATTCCAGTGATGCGGAGATTGAGGCAATAGAACAGACGGTACCGTTATTGAACATTCATGTGCCGGAGTTGGCAGGTACAAAGGTTGTTGATATGGATACGGGAAATGAGGAGATACCGGTAATGTACTCTCGGCGTATCTATCTGGATGGAACGCTGGTAGATTCGTTAGGTAGCGATGAGGTGCCGGGGTTCCATCTGTATGTAGTGGATGAGAGCGGTAGTATCCGTCAAAAGCAAGGCGGTGCTGGATTAAGGCAAGCTTCTGCGGACTTGGAGGTAAATGGAGAATATGAATATGTAGACCCTGTGTTTTCTCCTGCACACACGAAGAAGAGCAGTCTGCGAGCGTCAGGGCTTGAGGAGTTATCGGAGAAATACACTGGAAGAGGATGGGTACCACAATCAGAGATTGATCCGGAATTACTGACAGCGTGCAGAAACTCAGGGGATAACCTTCGGGCTACACGTTGCATGATGTACTACGGTATGAGCACTCCAAGTCAAGAACCGGGTAGTCTGCGTACGGATGTAAAAGATGCCATCTTCCGATTTAGAATTTCTAGAGACGCTTTTAGTGCAATTGAAAGTATAGCGACCGGAGGGGGAAGGCGTCCATTTTTTCAAGGAAACACAAGCAACAAGAAAACCGCTTTATCAAGGGAAGAGGTATTAAATCGCTTGTTGACGGGTAGGGCGTTTTGTTTTGTATTTCGGATAGAAGGGGATATACAGGGAGAAACCGTAGTTTCAAAAGGGATGACTGTGTATGCAGGCCCTGAAGAGTTGTTCAACCTATATATTACTGAAAACCGTAGACATCCTACGTGGTTCAGACATACCAAGTATACGTATTCGATCAGTACAACCAGATTAGAGGAAAAATGGTTCTATCCTATGGAACACGGCCGTGATACTCGCCTTGATGAATGGAATATTGCATATCAGCCGATTACAAAAAGAATAGTTATGTATATAGTGGATACGAATAGCGACGATAAACTCGTAGAAGAGGATTATGCCGCGACATATATAACTATGAATGAGTCGGGCATCGACATTAGAGGGAATATTCAGGAAATAATCAAAACAGGAATAGAAGGGAAGCAAAATCCTTATACTACAACTACCTATATTAAAAAGACGAGGTATGAGATTGAGTCTCGGAATCAAAAGTTGAGCGAATTCTATTTCAATTTTTTTGATGATTATCCGATAGAACAAATACAAGGTAATGAGTATGTTGTTCCTGCCAAAATAGGTAATGGGGCAATAGAAATGACGATATTACCGATATCCAACAGTTTCTTTTATAAATAAAATAGGCCAAGCGATAAAAATACAATATGCCGGAGATAGGTGGAGGATTAATAATCGTTTAGAAAATAACGGAGAAGTCGTTTATAAGAGAAGAAGTTTCGATGGAATGCAAATTGGTCAATACGGTAGTTGGCCAGCACATAGCGGGGGTGTTTCAACGGGAAAGAGACGGGAGAGGAAGGGATATAATTTTTTTTGATTTTGGAAGAAGAAGTCTTGTGAGTGGCATCGGGCGATATTAAACCAATGTTAGTCACCAAGTTCACAGAGGGATAGATGGCTAACTGATTTTGTATTCTAAGTGTGAACCAAAGTTGAACGTCCCAAGTATTAATTTTCCGCTCTCCAAGCAATGTGTCAGAAAGGAAAGAAGAAAAATAAATCTCTTCCCGCAGGCAACGAAAAAGGGACTTACGTTTATTATAATCTTTCTTAGCCTCTGCCCAATAAGGAAAGTCAGCCTCGTAGTTTTTCCATACTCGCCGCCAGGTAGCCCATCCCCAGATATGTGAGACGGAACAAAAGTCGTAACTCAGTCCATCGGGTACAATATTTACCCCCCCCCGTATCGTATTTTTAACTTTATTATAGGAAAAATTATTTCCTCCAATCATGCCTATCCTGTCATCGTCTTTGTAACGCAGGAGGAGTTCCCTGCAAAAAGGGAAAAAAGTGAGGTCGGGCAGACAGTCATCTTCAAAAATGACACCATACTCTTCTTGTTCGAAAAACCAGGAGATTGCTTCGGTGACGGCTCGCCGACATCCCAGATTTTGTTCCCTATAGCGTGTTTTTACTTCACACTCCCAGTCGACGGTTTCGACTACGGCACGTGCCCGGCGGCATTGTTCGATCTCGTCCGGCTGTCCGGCGCGGGGAGCATCGGCAGCAATGTACAAACGGCTCGGCTTTATCTGCCGGATACGTTCAAAAACCCGTTCGGTGGTTTCCGGACGCTTAAATATCAAAAACAGGACAGGAATATCATACATAGCGATAGTTTTTATATTCATTATTTGCGGCCGAAATCGGCAGGAATCTCCCCCCATTTGTCGGTTTGCCATTTAAGAATAGGATTAGTATACGTGTGCTCGCGAAGCCATGCGGTGGCACCCAGTAGATGCCGATGTACTTGTTCGGTGTCGGCGGTATACACCAAAGTGGTAGCTGCCTGCCGTTTACGTACCCAGGCAAGGGCGGTTTGGCTATCTGTGTATACGGGAACGGAGGGAGATTGACATTTGGCGAGATAGACAAGAGCGTGTACGATGGCAAGAAATTCTCCGATATTATTGGTGGCGAGCGGGTAAGCGACATGGAAAACTTCCTGTCCGGTGGCAAGATTGACACCCCTGTATTCCATCTTACCGGGATTACCGGAACAAGCGGCGTCTACGGCAATGGCTTCTTTTTCGTAAGGCAGCACCCTGAGGAGATCAGTTTGTAAAGGAATATCAAATAATAATGTGTCTTGTTGGAAGGCCATATGTCGGAAAAGATTATTTGAATCGGCAACCGTCCCATATATAGGTTTTAGATGGAACTATATATGGGGAGACAATTTTTCGTTGATTGTCATCCAGATAAAAAGGCGTGGTAAGGGAGGCAATAAGCGTGAGGGCATCGGGATTCAGTTGATAATGAATAAGGGGCATATCCAAACATTCTAAGTTGGGAGGCAATTCATCGGAAAGGAGAAAAGAGGAAATATTGGGTAGGGTAAAAAAAGAGGTGAGGGAAAGAGGCGTCCAATCAGGAGTAAAAAATTCTATACGACTATCAAGGACGGGGGCACTAACGGTGGTAATCATACAGAGAACAGCGGCAGTATCGGCGAGGGAAAGAAGCTGAAGCTCGAGCGTACTACCGGCAGTGACTTGGAGAAATATATAATCAGGGGTAAGAGTTTTCAAGTGAGAGAAGCCTTTGAGGCGATTTTGAAGTTTGGCTTCTTTACCGTCCCGATAGAGGGCTACAAGGTCTTTTCTCCAAGCTTCTTCAAGTAAAGGGATCCGGTCGGACGGCATGTCTACAAAAGTCTGTGCCAAATCGGGTAAAGAGGATGCAAGAGGAGTAGCATTGACGCTACCCGAATGAAAAAGAGATGATGCGCAACACGCAACAAGAATAATAAAAGGAGGGGGATTAGGTCTCACTGTAAAATGGGATTATTTCACCAGAATCTTGGCAGTGAAAGATGGAGCGGTTGGCGAAGTAGCAGAAAGGAGATAGGTACCAGGAATAGGGTTCGGAACAGGAATAATAGCGTCCGCCGTAACAATTTTTCGAGGTGCAATAACAAGACGGGCAGAAAGAGTGTGAAGAGTAATGGTGTAACAGTCAAGATTAGTAAGATGCAGGGCTCCATCACTGCAAGTAACATGAGGAGCAATATCTCCCGAAAGATACATGGCAACAGAAGGGGTTCCCGTTCCAAAATAATGGACGGCATAAGCGTACCCATCAACACTTGTTGCAGAGATGTAAGCACGTTTCGATGAAAGCGCCTCAACGGTACAAGATAGAGGATGATAGGTATCATCCTTTATAATCTTAGCAACCGTTGCGTCGCTGACAGCCCATTCCACTTCTTGCGCATAGGCAAAAGCCGGTTCTATAGTTGCGGAGAAAGTGTAGATTTCTCCGGGCACCCAGCTACCATCTGTCCCTGTGATGATGATCGTTTCGGCTATATCTTGTATAGTGAAGTAATGCGTGTCCTCTATTTCGGGGTAATCGGCAAACCAGACATGGATATAGTTGGTGCCTCTTGCATCGGCAAGTATGTGTGAACCTTCTATGTGGGCAATTTCCGGATTTTGAAGTTCAGAGAGGATAGTATAAGGGATATTGTCGGGAATCTTGACGATGTCAAAAGCAAGTTGTCCTCCGGGAGGGATGACACCGTTTTCGGAAGGAAATACAATATTAATCTCAGCTAAATAAATAGCTATCTGCTGCTTGTGACCAAAAGCAGAAACTTCGACCGTAACAAGGCCCGGTTGATTCCCTGTGATCAACTTACCGTATTCATTCTCATCCAAAGAGGCGAGGTCAGCTCCTTTGGTGATGTTCCACGTAAGATAATCATACTCACTGAGGAGGTGGGTAACACCTTCTCCCAGGGAAAGGGTTAAAGTCACTACATCGCCAGGCCGCAGAAGCCTACGGCTGTAAGGGAATTTGAAGTCTTCCAGTTGCGGGATAGTAGAAAGAAAGAGAGTCTGCACACCGGCAACTTCTTTCCAAACAAAACGGGAGAGGGAACCACTGAGACGTTCTCCACGCCAAACGGAAACCATACGACCGATAGGTGTAGAGACCGAAGCATTTCTATCAGTCACCTTAAAAAGAGGATGAGCATTCAACCCATTTACCCATGTCACGAGAAGGCTATCCTGAAGGACAAGTTTTTTTACTATCCAGGATATGGCTGGAGTTTGTAGAGATACCGTGCTGAGAATCAATGTGTCGGCAATAAGGTCGGAAGTAGCGAGCGTGCCGACAAGATTGACGGTACCCTGTAAACAGACACTATCCTTAAACGTAACGTCTACAAGAGAGACGTTGTCAGCTTGTAAAGTAACGGGACTTATGGCAAGCAACCCTTTAATTTCAACATTTGAGAAATTAAAACTTATAGGAAGGTCGTCTGTTACTCCCAATTGCACGGCTGTGTCTCCATCGCTACGACGAATATAGGAAAGAGTTCCTCCTTTGGCAGTTCCTCTCATCTCATCACCTACGAAACCACCGCGAAGAATGATACTGTCCGGCAGTAAGACAACGTCAGTCAACGTATAAGTACCTTGCTGCAAGTATATTTCATGGGTACGCTCGAAGCCATCGTCCTGATTGCCGACGGTAAGGGTGGCAACAGCTTGTTCAAGAGAAGCATAAGCGGTAGCCCAAGTTGTACCGTTATTGGTGTCATTACCTTTTCCATCCACACGCACATAGGTATGACTGACAAAGAGCAATTGGATACTCGTATCGAAGAAAGCGGAATTATTTATAACCGTCTCAATACCTATTCTGAGTTTTCCTTTGAGTGCGCGACAATGGATGAATGCTCGTGCGTGGATGAAAGCAATGTCCATGTGAAGGGATAGAGACTGAATAAGCGTGTTTTCAAAGACACCTTCAGGATGAGTCAGCTCAGCGCCAGGGTCCAAAGGCGTTGCCCCGCCAATATTAACTACTCCCTTAGGAATAACGATTTCCCCGTAAAGAGTTAGGCAATTCGCAAAAGCAGCCTGCCCAAGTATTTCCAAACTTTCGGGCAGCACAAGCGCAAAATTCAACTTAGTACAATTACGGAAAGCGGCCACACCTATGTTCTTAACTCCCACAAGACTGGGGAGTTCGATCAAATTGGTACAAGAGTCAAACGCAGCTGTTCCTATGCCTGTGATATTTCCCCACTCTAAAGAAGCAAGGCCGCGATTGAAAGCGAAAGCGCTGTCAGGTATCTCATGTATACCTTGTGGGATGACAAGGCGATTATCAAAATTACAACGAGCAAAGGCAGCCGCACCTAATTCCGTTAATCCATCGGGCAAAATAAGCCTACCTGTCAGTCCGTCACACAGATAGTAGGCCTTACGACCGATGGAGGTAAGCGAAGCGGGCAAATCCAACGTTCCGGTGAGGTTCGTTCCGCAAAAAGCGGAATCTCCAATCGTAGTCAACCCTTCGTTGAACGTTATTTGCGTCAAAGGACAATTGTAGAAAGCCCTTTGCTCAATAATACGTACGGAAGAAGGAATTACGACAGGGTAAGTAAGGGAAGTACAACTATTAAAAGCGTCACGCCGGATGTATTCAAGAGTATTAGGAAGAACGATGGAACGAAGGGTGTAGTTGTTAAAAAAAGCCTCGTTAGGTATTTCATTATAAGGGATTTCCGTCTCTGCAAGATTAAGATTCTCAAGATTTTCCATCTCTCTTAACAGACGAAAATCTTCGGCACTCAACCTACCGGTGAGTACGAGATCTATAATGACATCTTTATCACCCCCTATTTCCGTAATGAGAGAACCGGGTGTAACGTGGATGATAGCTTTGGTTCTAGCAGAAACAATCGTTACCGTCACAACCAAAGCAAAGAAAGATATCAGCACCCGTTTCATATATGTGTAAGGTATTACGTGCATGGCAAAGGATGGTTTACTTGACGACAAACTTATGGACGAAGTCAACCTTGTCGGTGGTACGGAAAAGATATATACCGGCAGGTAAGATGAGTGTTTGATGAACTTCGTCTCCATATACACGGAAATCCGCTTTGACGACACCTTCAACAGTAAGGATTTGTCCGTGATGACCGTTTAAGCCTTTGAGATAAAGGGTTCCCTCTTCGTAATGGACACGTATCGGTAAAACGGTAACGGAGGCCAAGCTTGTGGGAGGATTTCCGAACACATTAAGTAGGTAATGGACTTCTACCTCACTACCGTCAAGCGCTTTGACGTATAAAACGGTAGAACCGGCCTCTTTTGCCTTGATACGACACGAGGTGTCGCTATGGGCAAGAAAGTCGGCAATGTGCGTGTCCAAAATAGTCCACTCCACGGATCTGTTTTCAATATTTTCGGGGAGACGATGTGCAACGAAGTCAATGATAAAACCGGTTTCTATCTTGCCGGAGATGGAAGGGGAGAGGAGAATAGTATTCGTGGAGGAAGCTGCCAACACATCAAGCACATAACGAATTTCTGTGTTACTACCGTCGAGCGCTTTGACGCATAAAACAGTGGAACCGGCCTCCTTTGCCTTAATACGACACGAGGTGTCGCTATGGGCAAGAAAGTCGGCGATGTGCGTATCCAAAATAGTCCACTCTACGGATCTGTTTTCAACATCTTCGGGGAGGCAACGTGCAATGAAATCAACGATAAAACCGGTCTTTATCTTACCAACGACAGACGGAGTGAGGAGAATGGTATTTGTAAGTTGAGCTACTTTAAGAGGAAAAGTCGCCGTACCGGATGCATACCCTTTCACAGTGGCGGTAATGAGGACATCACCGCTTTGTCCATAAGTTTGCACGAGACCTGTATTATTTACAGTCGCAATATCAAGATTATCACTTGTCCAAACAAGTTCGACATCGGGGAGGTAAGATGGATAGACTGTGGCATCAAGTTGAATGCTATCGTGCAGAGAGACAGTGGCACGATGAGGCGCAGGGACAATCCCGAATACGTAAACGGAGACTTCAATTCGACCGATTTCCTTCCCTTGTTCTTCTTTGATAGCAGAAGGAAGGCGGACAATGGCAGTAACGGTGGCAATACCAGGATCGGTACCGGAAGTTAAGAGCCCGTGTTCATCAACTTCTACCACAAGCGGCAGATCAGAGATCCACTCTATTTCGGTCAGGCGGAATATAGAAGGGATCTCCGACGAAAGTTTTAATTGGAGGGTATGTCCTCCCGAAGCAAGTGTTGGAGAAACAGGGGAAACGGTGAGTTCTCGAAGTTTTATTTCTGCGGATACACTTAAACGATAGAGACCCTCTTCTCCGTTCACCACAGGTTTCCATAGGAAATCAGCGTGGGGTACATCGTAACTTCCCACCATCATAGAAATATGCTCATCAAGAACGCTTTCATTAAGGATATTTCCTTGTGGACGTTCAACGGTGAAAGCAATAAAGCTGTCACAAGGAAGCCAAGGGAGGATAAGTTTTTCAATGACGGCAAAACCGTCAAAGGAGAGCTGGAGAGAATCGGAGATATTCAGATTAACCCATTGGAAAGAGACAATACCATCTTCATGGAAAAGATGCTTTCCTATGGTGAGAGTTCCGTCGAAAGTAAAGTCCTTATGCAGGTATACCGTCTCCTTGAAATTTGAGTTGAGAAGGAGGACACTTCCCTTACTAGTGAGATCAAGGGTATCGTCGGTTTCAAACCCATCTATGACGAGGTTTTCAAGAGTAAGTTCCTTTACATTTTCAGTGATCCGGAAAACAGGGTAAGGGCCATTTGAACGTAAAGTAGTGGCCTCACCTTGCGGTGAGGTATCCCACTGCCCGTTACCCAGCGAGCGATATCCACCCTGAATGATTACGCCGTCAACATCAAAACTGACAGTAGAATTGAAGCGGACAATCTGTTTCGTTTCTTCAATGAAAATAAGACGTCCCCAATGAGTACTGTCTTTAAGGGTTTTGAGAGCTTGCTCAAGACTACGGAAAGCTGTAGACCATGAACTTCCGTCTCCAGTGTTATCGTTACCATGTTCAGGCCTGACATAAACGCCTTTTGGTGTTTTTCCTCCATCAAAGGGAGTATCTTTGAAAGCGTCTTCAGGATAGTAGACGGAAAAATCATAGTCACCCCAAATATCATCAAGTTCTTCTTTCTCTTTAATAGTACGGAAGCCATCAGCGGATCCGGACGTTCCGATGACTTGTCCCTTAGTATCCAATTTTTCAGGGAGGATTCCTTCCAACGAATGACAACCGGTAAAGGCGGCACAGCCTATTTCAGGAGAATCGGGAAAAATGAGCGGACCTTCCAGGGAGTGACAATTGCGAAATGCTCCCATACCGATATGTTTTACGTTGGTAAGGTCAAGCGAATCGTCCGAACGAAGGCCTGTACAGTTGTCAAAAGCGGAAGCACCAATGACGACGACTGAGGAAGGAATAGAGAGAATACCATTCAAGCTGGAGCAATTGGCGAAAGTACCATTAGGAATAAAAGTTATCCCATTAGGTATCGTCAAATTTCCGGAAAGGCCGGTACATCCGGAAAAGGCGCCGACCGTTCCACAGTGACTCCGCTCCCATTCGTCGGCACCAAAAGGTTTGCGTGTTGTGTCAAGAGCCATCCATTCGTCGCCAAGGGATACGAGACCAGAAGGCAGGTCAATACGTTCGAGGCTTCGACAATGGTAAAAAGCCATAGGTTGGATCTTTTTCAGGGAAGCAGGGAAATGGAGCGTACCGGCAAGGTTGACACAACGAGAAAAAGTCTTGATACCGATCTCTTCAAGTTCCGATACGCCGTTTTCTTCGTCAAAGATAACTCCGCGCAACAGAGAACAATTTTCGAAAACCCCATGTATGGTATTATCCTCTTCATCAAAATGAACAAGCTTACGAGGCCCCATCCCAAGTTTTTTTACCGAGGCAGGGATGTGAATGACGTCGACAAGTCCGGATGCATAAAAAGCCCCTTCACCTATACCCTTAATGGAATGGGGAAGAGCAATGGCTTTGAGGTTGTACCAATGGGCAAAAAGGTACGGAGGAATGACTTTTTCCTGATTAGTATTGTCCGAATAATCGGCGGCGGAAAGATCAAGGCGTTCGAGTAAAGGAAATTTTTCTTTGATGACACGAATGGTTATACTATCCACTTTACTACCCTCCTTGAAAACAAACGAGCGTATGGCGGCACACTCTTCGGGCGTCTTTTTTTCCAAAGAATCCATAAGCGACGATAGGTTCGGAATCTCCCAAGCGACATAAGTCTCCTGGGCTGTTACCGTCCAAATCAGAGTAGAGAGAAGGAGTGTAAGACAAAGGCCTCCTTTTTTCATAATCAGATACTTTACTTATTCAACCACGAACTTGGTCATGAAACGCTCATCTCCTTTTTCAGCGGAGAGAATATATATACCTGTATACAAGGGGATATGGAAATTTTCTGCTGCTTGTGTAGGTTGAAAAGTGGCTATAGGCTGTCCTGTAATGGCATGGAGGGAGACACGGAAATCCGCAAGTTGCAAGCAAGAAAGAGTTCCTTTGTTGTATTCTACTGACCTGCAAAGCGGGACAACAGCGGCAACGATGGGCGTTGGAGGAGAAGCGGATATAGTGACAGCACGCATGGCAGAGGCCTTTCCACCGTCGGCAGCCTCAGCATATAATTCAACAGTACCTGTTTTCTTTCCAACGATCGTACACGAAAGTTCATCCGTTTCAATAATATGGAGGCGGGAAGAATCGCCAACCGACCAGTCCAGTACTTGCATTAATGCATTGGAAGGTGTTACTATGGCGGTAACTTTAACGGTATCACCAACGACAATACGAGAAACCATGGGGATAACTATGTCGCTAATACAAGTACCGACATAATATGTCCGCACGTCACGTACATCAGGACCGTTAACCATGTAAGCCGTGAGAGTGAAAGTACCTGTTATATCTCCGGTCGTTACTACACCGTCTCCATCTACGGTAGCGATATTGGGATTATCGATACTCCAAGCAATGTCACGGTGCACCATGGAGAGGGGAAAGAGAGTAGCGGTGAAATTGGTAACAGTATTAGGAGGAATAACGGTTGCCTCAGGACGGTCAATGGAGAGTTGTCCAATGTAAACGTCACGAGTAGCGATATTTTCACCTAAACGGGCTTTGATAAAAGTTTCACCGGCTTTCCCGCGACCGGTAATCGTGTTAGCATTGATAGAGAGGAGCGTACTATCGCCAACAGACCATTCTATGAGGGGAAAGATATCTTCGGAAAGGGGGATGTCCGCTATCGGGTAAAGAGTATAGGAAGCACGATCGCCGAGTACAAGAGAATACGGAGCAATGATAGAGAATCCCGGTATTTCGGAGGACTGGCCTGTACAATAGAGAAGGTAGCCATCCTCCTGCTCTTTCCACATAAGGACAGGGGATACATAATTCGTTTCTTGCGATGAAACAATCAGGGGATAAACAAGATCAAGGGGCCATTCTTCCGCGGAAACGAGAAGGGGAAAATCAGGATTGAGTACAGACCATTCATAGTATAATCCGAAATTTTTCGGGATACCGACACGAAAAGTAGCGTCAGATGTACGGCGTAAGACGAGGTCTTCGAGCACAAGATCGGCTCCGTCGGCAATGACTTCGCCTGAAATAGTAATCGTGTCACAAAGTTTTACCCTGTCTCCTTCGAGGGAGAGGTGGTTTTGAACGACAGCATCGGAAAGGGAATAACCTTTATTTACTCCAATAAGAGAGAGAGGGGAAGAAACATGTAATCCAATAAGGGTAAAGTTATCAAGTCTCAGGGAAAGGAGCGTTCCGTCAGAAGACTTGAAAACGAGACCGGATTCGTCCGAATGGTTAAGGACAATAATAGACGGATTTGTATTTTGATTGTTGTTGGAATATCCCCCATGCAAATAAATCGGCTGAGTGATGACAGGAAGAGATTCTTCTATGTAAGTTCCTTCACCAAGGTATATATGAAAGTTGCGATCCTCCTCACAGACAGCCGTTATGGCACGAGCGAGGGAACGGAAAGGTGTCTCCCACGAAAGGCCGTCGTTATCATCACTACCTGCAAGAGCGACATAAACAGAGGGCGAAGGGATGGTGTCAAAGTCATCGCCTACTCCATAGAAAACCGAATCACCGAACACAATATGGTCGTTGAAACGAGTTGTCCCACCCAAACGGGAACAATGACGGAAAGCCGCCTTGCCGAGATGTTCGATATACTTACCAAGAATCAATCGAACAAAACCGCAACCTTCAAAAACACCTCTTTCAGCCACTCCAAAACCTACTTCAAGGAGACTGTCCGGAAGGGTTAACGTTCCCTCAAGTCTCTCACAAAGAGCAAAAGCCCCCTGTCCGATACTGTCGACTGCAACCGGCATTGCCAATGACCCTTCCCACGAGTTACAACCGCTGAAAGCTTCAATACCGATGTAACGGAGCGAATTGCTACTTCCAAAAGAAGAGAAGGAGGTGACGGAGAAACAATCTTTAAAAACACGTTTCTCAATACGTTCAAGGCTTTTGGGTAATCGGATAAGCCCTTCCAACCCTGATTTTTCAAAAGCGGATTCCCCAATGGCCTCAATACCGTCGGGGAAAATGATTCTTTGAAGCTTCTTACCATAAAAGAGGCTATCCGGAATAACACTTTCTTCAACGAGAAGACCGCTGAGATCAATGAAACGCAAATCCGGCAAGGCGCTGAGAGCGAAAAGATCTTCTTCGGCGGCTTCTCCACTAACGATCAAGTCCGTTAACTTAGTTTCGGAGCCACTTTGCAACGCCACGAGGGTATCCGCCAGACTACCCTTCACACTCGTCACGCGCCACATCCCCGCCACAACCGGTGTATAAATACCTGCAACGAAGGCTAATCCCAACAGCACCTTCTTCATACGACTCCTATTTATTGCCGCAAACTTAATAAATATTTTCAGCCGATGCAGTAGGAGTGGACAGGCTTATCGGATGAATAAGAAAGAATATGGGCGCCGGCTTTGTTGAGCCTAAAAATAACAATTGATTTTTGGGCTTCTTCCGTAGGATATATTTCCTTAAGACCAGGATTGGCATCAAGGAAAAACGTTTTTAGCTCTTCCGTTTGTTCCGGGAAAACGACGTCACCGTTGATACGTAACCACTGTTGTTTGTGCGGAAGGTTTGCACAGATCTCGAAACGGGGATTACCTTTCAATTGGTGATATACTTTTTTATAATCATTCGTGGCGAGAAAGAACTCTTTATCCTTGACGGCAAAAGCACCAAAAGGGCGCACACGAGGATGTCCACCGGCATCCGTGGTGGCAAGGAAAAACGTACCGGCCTCTTTGAGAAAATCTACTATTTCTTTCATCATTGTTACTATTTTAGGTTTATTACAATCTTTATAATTTCACATTTTACAAACGGCGTTACTGGCCTCTATGACGTCTCAAAGGTAGAATTTTTGCGAGATATTATAATATAGGCTTCCTAATTTCTGTCGTATGGAATGTACTGCGGTAGACAAGGGACATAGGTTTCGTCTTCCCAAAGAGCGCTTGTTATCATTAAATCAGCGCTATACCTGTTGCAGGCAATAGGTATGTTATGCACACGACACTGGCGGAGGAGCATCTGTATATCCGCTTCGTGGGGTTGTGGATTCAGGTCATCAATAAGAAAGATGGCAAGATCAACCTCTTTCCTAACCACCATGGCGGCAATCTCCGCATCGCCGCCCAATGGCCCTGAGTGCATACAGATAATGTCCACATGCACATCTTTAGATTCGAAAGTCCTGGCGATCAACCCTCCGGTCGTTCCGGTACATACTAACCGATGGCGGGAAAGGTACTCCGCGTTGTGACAAGCCCATTCCACCATATCGGCCTTTCGCCTGTCGTGCGCTACGAGCGCAATTGTCAGTTTTTTCATAACCTGATAACGCTTTATTCTACAGCCCCAAATGTAATGGAAAAAAATGAATGCGCCTTACCTAATTATGTGTGCAAAATCAGTGTACCATATCAGTTTAAAAAGCTCTATTTTATACTATTTTTCTTGATTAATAAAGGGAAGTGTTGTGACACTATCTTATGCTGGGAGAGCAGAGGATAAATGTATCAATAGAAGTAAGTTTGTGAGCCGATTAGTTTGGATAATCGGCTCATAGAAAAGGAAGTAAAGAGGTAGTTGTCGATGGTGGTGTAAGTCAGAGGGGGGGGGCAGTGACGCGGTTCAGCGGTCAAGGGGTTCAAGGGGTTCAGGAGGGTTCAGGAGGGTTCAGGGCTCTATGCTCCGTACTTTCGGAACGAACGGTTTTAGTTCAAGGGATTCAGGGGGAGGGGGAAAAGAAAAAAAAGAGAGCCTGCCGGGGAGGCGGCAGGCTCAAAGAAAAGGGAAAAGAAAGGGAAATTAATCGTAGAAAGAAAAGGGGGATTAATCGTTTTTAGGGTGGGTAATCGTTTTTATAGGGGGATTAATCGTTTTTATGGGGAAGGGAGATAAGCTTGAAAGCGCCCTTGGAGGTGTGGAGGATATAAGGGGTGTGTGGGAGGAAGGGGTGCGGGATATGTCCATTCAAGGGCCGTGCGCGGAGGATGAGTTGTCCATCGACGGAGAAGACGGAGATGAAATCAAGGGGGTCGAAGCCGGAGAGATAAAGGCCGTCGGGTCGGATGAAGGCGGAGGCGGAGGCCGGTAGGGGCAGGACATCGATACCGAGTTTGGATTGTGGATAGACGATAAAGGTATCGGTGACGGTAAGGCCGAAGGCATGAACGGCGGCGACGATCTTGACGGAATCACCCGTTTTTCTGTTGGGGTGGATAGAGAGGAGGCCGTTTTCGTCTACATCGACGGTAGCGAGGGCTACGGTGTCGAGGGATTTCCAGGTAGGGGCGAAGGAATCGGCGAGAGCGGGGTCGGGGAAGGCCTCGAAGTTGATTTCATCACCGTTGACGAAGACGGAGGTACGGAGCTGCAAGGTTTCGCCGATGAACAGTTTGTTGGTATCGGCGGAGACGGCGATCCTCATGGAATCAGGGAGGGGGACATAGACGAGGCGAGAGACGTTAACGCCTGCGACGGAGAGGGAAACGGAGGCGAGGCCCGTGTCGCGAGCGGTGATGAGGCCGTTCTTGTTGACAAGGACGGTGAAGGAATCGGAGGAGGACCATAGGGCCGTTTTGTGAGTGGAATCGGAGAGGGGTCGACTGACGGCCGGGGGGTCGACGGTGGTAGCGGCCTGGAAGGCAAGCTCTATCTGATCGAGGGGTTTTAGGGTGGTGAGGGACTGCCCTTGGGGAATGGCTGGGGAGAGGGTTAGGGAAGGAGCTATGACCTTGATGCGGAAGGAATCCCTACCACCGGAAGCCGGGAGGGCAACGATGGCGACGGAATCGGCGGCGGCGTGTTGGGCAACGACGGCTATGGAATCGGGTCTATCGGAGAAGGTGAGGATCTTGACGGCGTTAGGAAGGGAGGCCGTCCAGGCATAGGCGGAGACGGGAAGGGGAAGGGAGCCGTAGCGAGCGGTAGCTTTGAGGAAGAGGGTGTCTTCGATTTGTAATTCCTTGGAGAAGCCGGGGAGGAGGGCAATGGCGACATCGGGGGGCGTGACGTGGATGCGGAAACGGATGGAATCGCCGGTAGCGGCTACTTTGGCGGAGACGATGACGGAATCGGCATCGGGAGCCTTGAGGACGGAGAGGGAAGCGGAATCGGGGACGTTCAGCTTGGAGGGCGTCGGGGAGAGGGTGATGGCAGCGGTATTGAAAGAAGTCCAGACGACGTCGGGGACGATGGGGTCGGGGTCTTGGTCGTTGAGTTTGAGGTTGAGGGAGAGGACTTTACCCTCCTGCCCTACCCTAAGGGTATCGAAGACGGTATTGCCGGTGCGGTAGATAGGCTCGTCACCTTGGGGGATAGGGTCAAAGGTGACGGCGGGTTTGGTGACGTTGACGGTGATGACGTTGGAGGTATAGTCTTTGCCTTCTACGGTCACTTTGGCGCGGAGGGAGACGGTACCGTCGATTTTCAGAGGGGTGAAGGCAGCCGTCTGCTTTTTACCGGAGGCGGTTTCAAGGAGGACCCCGGGGGCGGAGTGAATCCAGGAGACGGCGGCGGTGTCAATGGTTTGATCGTCGATGACGAGGCTGGTGGTGAGGGTGAGGGAGGCATGGACGGCAAGGCTAGTGGTGGAGTTGGGGGATCCTGGGGCACCGATGAAGAGGTTGATGGTTGGGGGAGGGACGACGACGGGGAGCGTCGTTTCGGCGCCTCCGGGAATGGCCACGGTGATTTGAGCGGCACCTACGCCCACGGCTTTGAGGGCCCGTTGGGTGGCCCATCCTGTGAAGGATGGGGTAATTTTGACGACGTTCTCATCGGAGGAGGACCAGGTGAGGGCAACGGCATTGGGGTCATCGACGGGCTGCTTATCGGCGAGGAGGGTGACGGCGACTTCGTCTTCGGTGGATCTGTTGAGGAAGAGGTTAATGGGGGCGGGGTCGTTGAGGGAGAGGTCAAGTTCCGGTTTTTGGATGGTGACGTCGATGTAGTGTTCGACACCGAGGGCGGCGACCTTTATTTTGGCGGAGTATTCGTCAAAGCCGGTGGTAAGGGGAGTGAGGGTAGCCGTCCGTCCGTTCGGCTCTGAGGAGAGGGAGACGTTAGTCCCATTTTCGATGACCGTCCAGGAGACGGGGAAAGAGCCGGTGAATTCCTCACGTGGTTGGCCATCGGTTTTGATGACGGCACGGAGTGATAGGGGCTGTCCTTTTTTGAGGGAGATGGGGCGGGATTGGTCAAAGATATTGGTGCCACCTGCGGGCATGACGTCGAGGGTGATCGTGGGAGCGGGGACGATAAAGTTGATGGTAGTGAGGTAGCCACGGTAATCCGCCTGTACAGAACCCCCTCCATTGAAGGTACCTAAGTTAGTGATGATGGGTTTAGCGGAGACGGTATTGGTATTACCGTCGAAGACTATTGCGGAACCTGAGGGAGTCCATGTAACGTCCTTGGAGTCAAGGACCTGGCCGGGTATACCTGAGATGACGGTTTGTGCGGAGAGCGTTACGCTGCTGCCTAACCCGAAGGGTTGGAGCGTGACGGTATTATCGTCGGGAAACAATCCGTTGGCGAGTATACGCAGGCTTTTGTCGAGTTCGGGGATGTTGATGAGGGTGGCTGGACTGTTATCAATCGTCCATCCTGAGAGGGAGAAGAATACGGAGGTGGAGCCGAGGTTGCTGGGGTAGCACGTGACGTTTGCCGTCTGCTCGTTTTGCTTATAGGTAATGATGTCACTGGTGGGATCGACTTGTTTCCAGTGAACCCAGGAATGATTGGGGTCGACGATGGAGCTGTTGACGATGGAGAGGCCATCTATTTTGGAGAAGTCGGCAACGGTAAGGAGGACGCCATCGAAGGATATTTTGGGCTTGAGGGTGAGGGAGGCATGGCGTCCGGTGCCGAGGAGGATGCCCGTGTGGTCTTTATCGTAAGGCCATAGGGTATCTACGTCAAGGGTGACGACGGGTTTCTTGAGGGTGAGTCTGAAGGTGTCCCTTTTCCCTGAGGAGATGAAATTGGGGTTAGAGCCGTTGAAGGCGAAATAGGGGGAGGAGACGGCGAAGGTGGTATCCTTGCTGACGAAGCGTTTTGGGGTGAGGGTGATCGTATTGCCGTCCGTTTCGGCGGTGAAGAAGTCGGTGGGGTATACCCACTTGGTGGGGTCGATGGCGATGGTTCTATCGAGGTCTTTACCGTTTGCGGCTACGCCTATCTTTCCTATCGAGAGGGTAACGGATTGGGTGGAGGTGACGGTGGCGAAGGATAACGCTGAGACGGAGATGCCGTTGAGGAACGTATCCACGGGGAGCACTACGGCGGTGAATCGGGTTTGGGATACGGCGTCGTTGACGGTAGCGGTGACGGTGTAGGAGACGGTGTCGGGGCTACCGGCGGAGAAGGTTACCTTGCCTACGTCTGCACCTTTGCCGGGAGAGAGGGAATGGGTTTCGGTGCGGGATGTTTCTCCGGTCCACTCGGTGAGGACGGAGGGGGAGGCGGGCACTTCGACGCCGAAGAGGGAGACGGTGTTTTTGAGGGGCAGGTCTTTTTCGTGGGCAAAGAGGAAGAGGGTGTCTTTGCGGAATACGGCGTAGGGGTGTTCATCAGGATTGACGACGGAGAAGGTCTGCACGACGGGGCTGTTGACTTTGAAGACGAAGGTATCGGAGAGGACGCCCTGGTCACCTACGATGGAGGTGTTTGGTAGGGAGAGGACAAAGGTATCGACGGCTACGGCGTCAAGGTCGGAGAGGAGGCGTCGAGTGCCGATGCCGGAGGAGGTTAAGGAACCAGAACCGGTTAGTTCGTCGGAGGAGAGGGTGGCTTCGGCCGTGCCTTCTTCTGCGGTCGGGGAGACGGTGACGGCGCCGAAGGAGGAGTTGAACCCAACGCCGTGAGCGGGATCGTTTTGGTCGGTGGAGAGGGGGAATCCGTAACGGAGGATCCGGTATTTGAGGTCGGCTGCCTGTCCGCTGAAAGCTTGGCAGACTTTGGGTTCGAGTATTTCGATGGCGAAGGTGGGTTTGAGGAGGGGCCAGTCCCAAGCTTCATCAAGCTCATCGATTTTGTTATAGGGGACGTAAATGGTGCAGGTGGAGGGGATGCCAATGTCGACGAGGGATTCTACGGCTCCGTCTAGTGTGGGGGTGACGGGCCAGGCGAGGGAGGTAAGGGCGCCGCAACCTGAGAAGGCGCTTGCGAAGAGGGTGTAGTCAGAGCCTGAGGCGAAGGATATTTCCTTGAGGCTGTCGCAGTTGGCGAAGGCAGAGGAGGCTACGGAACCTTTGCCGGAGAAGGTGACGCTCCTGAGGGAATCTATGTCGGCGAAGGATCTTTCTATGGGGGAGACGCCGTTGAGGGTGAGGGTGGCGAGGGGCGTTTGTCGGAAGGCACCCGGGGAGACGTCGAAAGGCCCTGTGAGAGAGAGGTTTTTAATTTTCGTCTCTGAGAAGGCATCCGCTTTGATGGCGGCGTCGGTTGCGTCGGAGGGGGCGGTGAGGGTGAGATGGGCGATGTCGGTTTTATGGAAGGCGGAGTAGCCTATGGAGGTGACGGAGAGGGTGAGGGCACCAATGATTTTTGTGCCGACGAAGGCGAAGTCGCCAATGGTTTGGAGGGCGGTGGAGTTGGCGGCGAAGGTGACGGAGGCGGACGTACAGCCGTAGAAGGCGTACTTGCCTATTTTTTGGATCGTGGCGGGTAATGTGACGGAATTGATGTAGGCGCAATTACGGAAGGCGGAGGTGCCTATTTCGGTGACGGAGTATTGGAGGGTTTGTTTGGTTTGATCCTCAAACTCCACCGTCCGTGAGACTATCGTGGGGATGGTGACGGATTCTGAGAGGGCAGAGTAGGTGGGGTCTTGCGTGGGGTCTAAGGGCACAACTTTGACCTTACGGAGGGGCGATTCTTCGATGACTTCATACTTGAGGCCGTTGAATTCGAACTGTGGGTGGGCGGGGGTGGATGAGCCGTAGGCAACGACTAAGTCTTTTGCGCCGAAGTCGTCGGAAGAGAGGAACGGCCAGTTTAAGGTGAAGCCACCACCACTGGCTACCTGATGTTGAGGTACTTTATTGATGGAGATAAAGCTATTATTGTCGTCGGTGCCGTTTTCAACGATGATATTGGATTGGAAGGACATTCCGGGAAGAATGGTGATGTTCTCTTTGATGTGTTCTTCTACGGTTGGGGTGGATCGGACGGCCTTGCCGTCGGATTGGACGACGATGAGTTGGTCGGCGATGGATAGAGGGGTGTCGTCAGCCATAATTTTGGCGAAGAGGGTGAAGCCGTTGTCGAAGTCCTCATCGCTGAGGAAGAGGGTTTTGTTATTGGGAATGATCTTTGATTCTGTTACGGCGAAGGTTGGGACTTTGATGGCGGCGGAGGTGTCTACGGAGGCAGCACCGAAGGCGTCATTTATTTTGGTCGTTATGGGAGCGGTAAAAAAGGAGGCTATACCGTTGGTGGGGTAACCGATGACGGTGATTTCTTTGGAGAGGGGTGAGTTTGTGTTTTCTACTTTGAAGAGTTTGGAGTGGTCGAAGCCGTAGGTTTCTTGATCGTCCAAGACAGTCAGGGCGAGGGCGAGGTCGTTGACGACCTGGTTGTTGACCTTCACCGTGGCGGTGATCGTAAATTCATCACCTTTTTTAAATTTATTTTCAGTTATTGAGCGGCCGTCTTGATCGGTGAAGGAGAGGGCGGTGATCTTCGGGAAATGTACATCGGTAGCTATGGTAGCTATGTCGGGCACTAAGGCGTATTCGTCTACGGGGCCGGAGTATGCGATGGAGAGGGAGCCTGTCGTGGGGTTAGCGGAGGGGGAGGGGGAGGGGGAGGGCGTTATAGTAAATTCGAAGGGTTTTGCATCGGTTAACTCATTCACCGTTACAGGGAAGGAGAATTTTGAGATGTTTATTTTACTTTTGTCGTAGGTGTTCACTATATATGAGGTCTCTTTGTAATTATCCCAGAATTGAAAGGTTACCTTCTTTTGAGGGTTTTTTCTTCCATACAAGAAGGTTATCGGGGAGGTGGGGGCAGAAATTTTCACGCTGTAAGCTGCGGTGTCTTTCCAGTTGATGTTGTCCACGTAAGACCAAGTGGAGGAGAATTTAGAGCGAGTATCTGAGTCATAGCTCATGTAAATTTTGCCTGGGGAGGAGGCGTCGGAGCGTGAGGGGAGGACGGAAGAGATTGAAACACCGGAGGCGAGGGCGGGGACGTTTTTGGTGAGGAGCCTGATTTTTTCGAGGGAGGAGCAGCCTTTGAATACATCGGCGTGGAGGGTGAGGTTGGCGGCGGCGGGAGTGGAGAAGTCTACTTCTCTGAGGTTTTCAAGGCCGGAGAAGGCACCTTTGCCGATGGTACTTACGGAGGAGGGTATGGAGAGGACGCTGGGGGATTCTTGGAAGAGGATCGTACCGTGGAAGGCCTCTGCGCCGATGGAGGTGAGTTTTTTGAGGGCGCTAACGTTGACGGCAGCGAGGTATTTACAACCGCGGAAGGCGGAATCGGGGATGACGGTGAGGGCGGCGGGGAGGGTTACTGAGGTGAGGGCCGTACCGCGGAAGGCGGAGACGCCGATGGAGACGTTCCTGTTGGGGAGGGAGATCGTGCCTGAGAGGCCAGAGCGTTCGAAGGCGGCCTTGCCGATGGATTTGAGGGCGAAGATGGGCTGATCGCCTTCGGCGGCATTCCATTCGAGGTCTTTGAGGGCGAGTTTCGTACAGTCGAAGAAGGCGGAATCGCCGATGGATTCGAGCGTTTTGAGGTTTACGAGGTTAGGTTTAGCCGTCGCAATGGCGGTGTCGAGGGCCGTACAGTTTTGGAAGGCTGAGTTGCCGATGGAGATGAGGGCGTTGGGGAAGGCTACGGCTTTGAGGGTAGTGACGTCACGGAAGGCGTCGGCGGGGATGGCGGTGAGGGCGGTGGGGAAATAGAGGGTGGTGAGGACGGGGGCTGCGCCGAAGAGTTTTTTTGTGGGGGAAAGGGAGGCGGAGGCGGAGAAGTTGGCGACGGTGAGTTTGGGGGTGGCGAAGGCGGAATCGCCGACGGAGGTGAGGGCGGCACCGGTGGCTACGGAATCGATGGCGGTGGCTGCGAAGGCGGCCTTGCCGACG
>JAITRW010000038.1 GCA_031288175.1 Tannerellaceae bacterium | reverse complement strand
GAAGGTGTGGATGCCTGATACCAAGGTCTCTACTACATGCAGTACTTTCAACATTGTTCGGTGTGCGGGATGACTGTCAAAAGAATAGTCACCATAGTTCACAGGGAACTATGGTGATTTGGAGTTGGTAAGGCGTTGAGGGTAAAGAGGATAGGATATGGTTTTGGCAGGCCGGTACGTTGCCGACACTCAAAATTACTAAATGGGAAAGAAGGTAAGATGCTGATAATCAGCAGGAATGATGTTCCTTATAGACACAAAAAAGCCATAGTTCCCTGTGAACTATGGCTTGACTATGCAGGAAGTACCTTGACGTGGCAAGGTTCGCCACTCCCAAAGGGGAGGGGGTATATTTATTTATTCTCTGAGGGGGGAGTACTGTTTAAAACTTCCATTTGGCGGCCAGGGTGGGGATGATATATAGACCATCTCTCCAAGCGAAGTTGTGTGAAATCTCTACTTCCGTACCAACGCTGAGGTTGAGTTTTTCATCGATGCCTTTCAGCTTGTTGAGGTTCATCCAGAACTGCGGTTCGGAGAGGAAGATAAAATTTCCGGATGGATTCTTTTCTTTCCAGAAATCAACGAAACCGGTGAAGTCGTATAAACCCTTTTCAAGGGAAAGATACCAAACGCCAGTCAACTGGAAATTATGGGGCTTGTGATACATGGTATGCCGTATACCTTTGTACATAAGACTTATGGAATAGCCTTTGCTGAAACTAGGGCTATTGTAGGTATAAGTAGCACCGGCAAGATACGCATCACCGAAACCGACACCTCCATTATATTCGACATGTGCCGAAAAAGGTCCCTTCCAGAAAGAAAGTTCGCGAGCTAATTCCCAGTAAGCACTCATGATCTTCCCATCCTTGTAGTCCATGTCTACGAAAAAGAAGGTGCTACCCCATTTGTCGGGAATAAAGTGTTCGACGGTGGAGGTAAGCGGCGCTCGCCCATCCAAATCGTCATACATTGCACCACCGAAGTCATAGTGCAGTTGGATGTTCTGCGCCTGAAGGGCAAGTCCTGACACTAAAATCAAGATCAATGCGAATACTTTTTTCATGAAGCAATCTATTTTGTGTGACCTAAATCTAATGCCAGCAAAAGTACTATAAATATTTTGAAGAGGAATCAGTATTGTTCTTTTTCGTTAGGGAAATCTTTAGACCTCACATCTTCAATATATCTCTGTACGGCGTGTGTGATGGTTTCCCCGATATTGCCGTAACGACGAAGGAATCGAGGGGAAAAACCTTGGGTGATCCCGAGCATATCATGCATGACGAGTACTTGTCCGTCGACACCACTCCCTGCGCCGATGCCGATCATGGGAATTAGACATTCAGAAGCAACGCGTTCGGCAAGTACGGCGGGTATCTTTTCCAGCACAATGCCAAAACAGCCGACATCTTCGAGTGTGTGCACATCTGATATGAGTTTACGGGCTTCATCTTCCCCTCTTGCACGTACGGTATAGGTCCCGAACTTATTGATAGACTGAGGGGTCAGCCCTAAGTGTCCCATAATGGGGATACCGGCAGAAAGGATACGTTCGACGGATTCACGTATTTCCGTACCTCCCTCAAGTTTAATGGCGTCGGCATGAGTTTCTTTCATGACACGAATGGCGGAAGCAAGAGCTTCCTTGGAATTACCTTGATAGGTTCCGAAAGGAAGGTCAACGATAACGAGAGCACGTTTGACGGCTTTGACGACGGATTTACCATGGTAGATCATCTGGTCAAGGGTAATAGGCAGGGTGGTAAGATTACCGGCCATCACGTTTGAGGCGGAATCCCCGACGAGGATGACGTCTATTCCCGCCCTGTCAATAAGAGCGGCCATAGAGAAATCATAGGCCGTCAGCATAGAAATTTTTTCTCCGCGCTGCTTCATTTCTATCAGGCGGCGGGTCGTCACTTTACGGATTTCAGTGTCTTTTTTTGCTGTTGACATAGTATTTAGGGGTTACATTGTTTTTTAATAGTCCCATTTATAGTTAAAGCCAAAACTAAGAAGCTCATTAAATTGAAAGTAACTGTTGAAACCTTCTTTTTTGCTTACTCCATCGTCGAAACGTAGGTGGAGGTAAATTCGGGTGGAAAAGAAACGGCTAATGGCGAGAGAAAGGGTATTTTCGGATTCGTTGACGATGCGGTCATAACTGGTGAAATAATAAAAGCGGGATTGCCAAGTGACGTTACGGTTGAATTGCCAGGAAAGGTCGGCGCGAAGGGTGGAACCGAATTGCCGGAGTACGTTTTCGAACTTTCCGGTTTCGGGGTCTTTCCGGAAACCGTGCCGTCCGAGGTCTATATCTTCGGGAGCATCCATGAAACTGTACATGTGGGTATAAGAGAGGGGTGCAAGATTGAGGGAAAGGGAAATTTTCCTGTGTCGCTGGGAGAAGTTTTTTTTCAGATCGTACTTCATACCGAGACCGAGATTGAAGGCAATGGGGGAAAGAGTGGAGGCCATGCGTTGAGTAGTATTTTCAGCAAAGGCAGAAAAAAGTTGGGTGCGTAATTCGGCGTCGAGAGTGTAAAACCATTTATTGAAAGCCTGATAACCAAAGTTACTGCGGATGCGAGATATATCTTCACCGATTTTATAGTTACGCAAGGTATCTTTGGGAGCAGTGTAGGTACTGACTTTGATTTCGAGTTCGTTGGTGAACTGTATTTTTCCGCGCAAGTAATCATATTTAAGGTGGTTACGGGTGAGGATGTTGAGGTTGCTTGTTCCTCCCTGATGCCAATTGGGAGAAAAATAGGTTTGGGAGAAGTGGATAGCACTTTCAAAGGCCGATCTCCAATAACGGCGATCGGGAATGAACCGGATGGGAGCGTCCATATCGTCGGCATGCAGGTCGTTATCGAAAACGAAGGGCAGTTCTCGTGGCGTGTCCTGGATGATGAAGTTGGGAACGATGTAACTTGAGGGGATGTCGTTTGAAGTGTAACGGAAATATTCGGGATGGTAGAGTGTGAAGAAACGATAGAGATTATCTTTTATAGCTTTTCGGGCAGTGTACTCGGGCAATACATTGACAGGGGTAGGGTATGAGGGTAATGCAGAGATTGGACTTCCGACAGGCCATGAAGGTACGGAAAGAAGGAAACTTTCGAGGAACAGACCTTGCCTGTAAACTATAGGGAGGAAAAGTGGATTGGAGGGAATATAGTCCGAATCTTCCGACCACTCAAACCGGATCCCTGCCTGTTCTAAAGGAGCGATAACTTTTTTATTGGTTTCCGACCACCAAGGGTCTATAATAGTGTCTGCCTCTTGTGCTCCTATTTTTCCTGTCAAAAGGAAGAGAAAGAGGGTTACCCCTTTTTTCATAACAAGCGTTGATGATTTTGGGGAGCAAAGATAGGGGGAAAATTAAATGGCAAAAAGGTTGTGTAAGCAACGACAAGGTTTTCGCGCATGAGGTACAAAATACACAAAATTGTATCTAATCAGTTTTTCAACCGATAGATGCGCTGGATAATGTCAACGACTTTAAGCCCTTCCAGGGCAGTTGCGGTGACCGGTTCAACTCCGGAAAGTGCACGGACGACGTTACGTATGACGTAATGATGATTCTGAGCAGATCCTTGGTAAGCACCGTAGTCATTACCAGCGTTGGTGGGTGTAAGAATAGGCATCCGGTAGTTTTTGATGTGGCAGTAGTCGACCTGATTCATATACTGTCCTCCTATTTTGAGACTACCGTTTTCGGCAATGACGAGGAGACTACTTTCCATGTTTTTATCCCAAACCGAAGTAGAATAGGCAAGGGTACCCATCCCTCCACCGTTTACAAACTTGAAGTGTACAATACCGGAATCTTCGAAATCAATAAGGTGAAAGTGGTTGAAATTAGAAAAACCGGCTTGAATATGGTGTATGTCTCCAAAAATCCAATACAGGATATCTATGAAATGAGAAAACTGGGTGAAGAGGGTACCGCCGTCAAGGTGGGCGTCGCCATGCCATCCACCGGGTAGATAGTAACGTTCATCGCGGTTCCAATAGCAATTGAGTTGCACCATATAGATTTGACCGAGTAATCCGGAATCTACAATCTCTTTTAACCAGACAGAGGGAGGGGAATAGCGGTTTTGCATGACGCAGAAGACACGACGATTCTGCCTTTCGGAAATATAGAGGATTTTCTCGGCATCGGTCAGGGTGAGCGTCATGGGTTTTTCTATAACGACATGGTATCCGGCTTCGAGGGCAAGGATGGCCATAGAGGCGTGCAATCCATTAGGAGTACAAATATTGATGACATCGGCATGAAGAGCATCGGCTAACAAGCTTTCGATAGAAGAATAAAAGGGAACGTCATAAGCCTCAAGGGCAAGGAGGCTTCGAGGCCGATTGTCACAGAGGGCAACAAGCTCAGCATCCTGATCACGACAAATCATCTCGGCATGTCGTTTGCCGATGTGTCCGCATCCGACCACGGCGAAACGTACTTTAGCGTTTCTTTCCGTATCCGAGTATGGCATTGATGATGTTGTTTTGCACCGCGTCGTCCATTTCGCTATGAATAGGGATGGAAAGGACGGAACGACTCAAACGGGCGGCTTCCCGCATCACAGGTTGGGTTGTGCGGACGAGTACCCTGAAAGCAGTCTGCTCCTGAATAGAAAGGGGATAGTAGACAGCGGAAGGTATTCCTTTGGTATGGAGGTAATCTTTCAGATCATTGCGTTCGGCGTTACTTATTCGCAGAGTGTACTGATGGTAAACATGGGAAGAATAGGAGGCACGATATGGGGGAATAATGTGAGTGCAACTATGGAAAGCTTCATCGTAGCGGAGGGCTATCTGGCGGCGAGTTTCCGTAAAGGTATCAATGTGACGGAGCTTGACTCGCAAGATAGCGGCTTGAAGGGTGTCAAGCCGAGAATTACATCCGATCATCCGGTGATGAAATTTTTCTTTTTGCCCGTGATTGGCAATGCAACGGACACGCTCGGCAAGTTTCGAATCAGAAGTAATAAGAGCACCTCCGTCTCCATAAGCTCCCAAAGGTTTGGTTGGAAAGAAGGAAGTTGTAGAGATATGTCCTATTGTACCGGCCTTCTTTGTCTTTCGGTTGGAAAAAGTATAGGTAGCTCCCAAAGATTGGGCATTGTCTTCGACGACAAAGAGATTGTATTTATTAGCTACGTTAAGCACCCGCTCCATATCACAACATTGACCAAAGAGGTGGACAACGACAATGGCTTTGGTTCGTGAAGAAACGGTCTGTTCTATTTGTCCGGCATCAATATTGAAAGTATCAGGGTCGACATCAACAAGCACGGGGGTCATTCCCAGAAGGACGATCACTTCGATGGCGGCGGCATATGTAAAGGCTGGGACAATCACTTCGTCTCCCGCCTTTAGTCCAAGTCCCATAAGGGCGATCTGCAAAGCATCCGTTCCGTTGGCGCAAGGAATGACGTGCGGAACGTCAAGATAAGTAGCCAACTCATCGGCGAAAGCCTTCACTTGTGGTCCATTGATGAAGGCAGCACTATTCAAGACTTCTTGAATGGCCTCGTCTATTTCCTTTTTGATATGGACGTACTGGCTTTGCAGATCAACCATCCTCATTCGTTCAACAATTTCTCTATTTCGGATAATTCCTTACCCATGTTCAGATTATAGTAGATACCTCTCAAAGCAATCATGTAGGTTACTTCTTCGGGTTTAAGCTTGTGCGCTTTTTCGAAATATGGACGAGCTTTTTCAAAGAGAGCTTTTGCGGAAGCGACGGCTTCCTGATAGAGTTTGTTGTCGGTGATCAGGTTAGCGTCTCCCTGTTTACTGATAGCTTGATTGTAATAGACCCTTCCAAGATTGGACACGGCGTCAATGTATTCCGGATCTATTTCAAGGGCTTTGGAAAAATTTTTTTCAGCCTCTCCGGAGTCTTTCAAACCGTCTTCATAAACACTCCCGACCGCGTTGTACAACATAGGGTTGGTGGGATCTTTTACGATGGCCTGGTTCAGGTAATCTACGGCTTCCTTGTTCCTGCTTGAATAGATGTAGATATTGATTAGGTTCAAGAGGAAAAAAGGTTCTTCAGGGACACGTCCCATCGCTTCCTTGAGGACTACTTCGGCATTGACGGTGTCTTTCAGCACGTCGTACTCATTAAAAAGGTACTGATAGACTTCATTGATACGGAAATCGGGAGTTTCCGTTGCACGTTTGAGGGCAACAATAGCTGTTTCAGGTTCGCTTAGTTGAGTAGCTGCTACGGCGGCATAGAAACGGACAGTCATATAGTTAGAATCTCGTTCGGCTGTTTTTTCACCTTTGAAGATAGGATTGTCGGCGATACGCAGATACTGATCAAAGGCTTCGTAGGCTTTACGGTAGTCTCGTTCATCGAAATAAAAAGCTCCCCCATTGATATAATAGAGGTGGTTGGCCGACATGATACCTTTAATATCTTTTTCAAACTTAGGCTTGACTTTACCTTTGACATCAGGGAGACGGTCTAATTCGCAGGCTTTTTCAAAAAAAGCCAACTCTTTCAAAAGCGCTTCATACATGACTGTCTGATCAGGCTTTCCTCCAAGTACTTCTTTCATTCTCTCGGTACTGAACAACTGATCTTCAATATAACCGGCAACATACCACGTTTTGGGGTCATTCTTCGTTTCTTCATGCTGTAAGGCAACTTGTATCAATTCTCTCGCTTCCATGAAATCAGAACCGCCTTTGGCGATACTCTGCGCTTGACTTACGTTTTTCTTCTGTGCAAAAGCGGTTACTACCATCGTACTGAGAACTACCGACAGAAAAAGTATACGTTTCATGAGATTTACTTTTAGGATTATTGTTGATTTATATAAGTACGTTGTATATAGGTTATAGTTCTTCGTCATTGGGAGAGGAGATTTCGTGGATGAGCATAGGTTCGGTATGGCTATGTTCGGAGGCTTCACGGACAGCTTTTTCTTCGGCTGCCGCTTCATCACTTTCGGACATCACTTTACAGACAGAGGCTATCTCGTCATGGCGCTTTTCCAAATTGATGAGGCGGACACCCTGAGTGGCACGTCCGATCACACTCAGGTCAGACACTTTAAGGCGAATGGTGATTCCCGACTTGTTGATTATCATCAGATCGTTCTCTTCGGTAACGCTTTTGACAGCTACCAACCGACCTGTTTTTTCCGTCACGTTAATAGTCTTCACCCCTTTTGCACGACGGTTAGTGATACGATAGTCATCTATTCGGGAGCGTTTGCCGTACCCCTGTTCCGAAACGACCAAGACCGTTTCTTTCTCCTTATCCTTTATACATATCATGCCGACCACTTCGTCGTCTCCGTCGTCCAATTGCATACCCATTACACCTCCTGTGGTGCGTCCGGCAGCACGAACGGCACTTTCATGGAAACGCATAGCCCGCCCGTTGCGATTGGCGATAAGCACTTCGTTATTACCGTTGGTCAGAGCTACTTGCATGAGGCCATCGTCCTCATGCAGATTGATGGCGTTCACACCATTCTGACGCGGACGAGAGTAGGCTTCTAATACGGTCTTCTTGATGACCCCTTTCTTCGTACAAAAGAGCAGGTAATGGGATTTTGTAAACTCCGTATCAGTGGTCAAGTTCTTGATGCGGATGAATGCTTGCACCTTATCGTCAGCTTCAATATTCAGGATATTTTGGATAGCACGTCCCTTAGTGTTTTTCGCGCCTTCGGGGATGTCATATACCTTCAACCAGAAACATTTGCCTTTGGCGGTAAATATCAGGAGTGTGGCATGCATGGAGGCGGGGTAGATGTATTCTACGAAATCTTCGTCTCGGGTTTCGGACCCTTTCGCACCGACACCTCCGCGCCCTTGTGCACGAAATTCGCTTAAAGGCGTCCGCTTGATATAACCCAAGTGGGAGATGGTGATGATCATCTCATCATCGGCATAGAAATCTTCGGGATTCATTTCTTCGGAAGCATAGACGATGTCGGTACGCCGTCCGTCGCCGTACTTGCTCCTGATCTCCCGCAACTCATCTTGGATGACTTCCATGAGTCGTTCCGGATTGGCGAGGATCTCATTCAGGTAGGTGATCAATTTTTGTATTTCATCGTATTCCGCCCGTAACTTATCCTGTTCCAGTCCGGTCAACTGGCGAAGCCTCATTTCTACAATAGCTCGTGCCTGTATTTCCGATAAGGTGAAGCGTTCCATCAATTTTTCGATGGCTTCCTGGGGACTTTTGGAGGCACGGATGATCTGTATCACCTCATCTATGTGGTCGGAGGCTATGATCAGTCCTTCCAATATGTGCGCACGCTCTTCTGCTTTTTTTAATTCAAACTTTGTGCGGCGGCGCACAACGTCTTCCCTATGATCAATGAAGGCCTTGATAAGATCTTTCAGGTTCAGTTGTTTTGGGCGTCCGTTGACCAGGGCGATGTTGTTGACACTGAACGATGACTGTAAGGCCGTCATCTTGTACAGTTTGTTCAACACGACATTGGCATTGGCATCCCTCTTTACGTCTACAACAATGCGCATTCCACGGCGGTCAGACTCATCGTTGGCGTGCATCACACCGTCCAGACGCTTTTCCGTCACCAAAGAGGCAATATAGGCAATGAGTTCCGCCCGATTGACGAGATAAGGTATTTCGGAGATAACAATCTTGTCGTGAGAGGTACCTGCCTCTATCTCCGCTTTTCCACGCAGGATAATACGTCCACGTCCTGTTTCAAAAGCATTCTTTACCCCGGCATATCCGTAAATCGTCGCACCGGTGGGGAAGTCAGGAGCCTTGATATACTCCATAAGCCCCTCTATATCAATCTCTCCTTTACTATCAATGTAAGCTATACAACCGTCCAAGACTTCTCGCATATTGTGAGGAGGCATGTTGGTGGCCATCCCTACGGCAATACCGGAAGCTCCGTTGATGAGCAGGTTCGGAATACGGGTAGGTAGGACAGTAGGTTCTTTCAGGGTATCATCAAAGTTGAGCTGAAAATCGACGGTATCTTTGTCAATATCCCGTAGCATTTCTTCGGCAAGCTTACTTAGGCGAGCTTCCGTGTAACGCATGGCAGCAGGACTATCACCGTCTACCGAACCAAAGTTACCTTGACCGTCCACTAAGGGATAGCGCAACGACCATGTCTGTGCCATACGCACCATGGTGAGGTATACGGAGGAATCTCCGTGTGGATGGTACTTACCTAATACGTCCCCTACAATCCTGGCTGATTTCTTATAAGGCTTATCGGAGGTATTTCCCAACTCGTTCATCCCAAACAATACCCGGCGATGTACCGGTTTGAAACCATCCCTCACGTCCGGCAACGCACGGGAAACAATCACCGACATCGAATAATCAATGTAGGATGACTTCATTTCATCTTCAATATTCCTTCGTATAATTCTGTCTTGATCAACCATTCAGTTAACTGTTTATTCTACACACCCTATCCTTTCACCAGATGGAGACACGTTTTTCCAGAGCAACAAACATGAGATCGCCCTCCTGTACATCAAAAGCTTCATACCATGCATCAATATGTGGGAGCGCCCCATTCACGCGCCATCTCCCCAACGAATGAGGATCGGATTTAGTTCGCACTAATATCTCTTCGGGACGAATGTTACCTGCCCATACGGTAGCATAAGCAATAAAGAAGCGTTGCTCCGGCGTAAAGCCATCTTTATTTTCGAGCGGAGTATTAACAATAGCTTTCCTAAAAGCCTGAAAAGATACTTGCAAGCCACCGTAATCCGCAATATTTTCTCCCAAGGTGAACTTACCATTGGCATGGACACTGGGGGCAACCTCAATCGCATCGAAAAAGTCAATCATCACGTGAGCCCGTTCTTCAAAACGGGCGGCATCTTCTTCCGTCCACCAATCGGACAAATTACCGTCTTTGTCATATTGACGCCCTTGATCGTCGAAGCCGTGAGTCATCTCATGCCCGATCACCACACCGATAGCACCATAATTGAAAGCATCGTCCGCATCCATGCTGAAAAAAGGATATTGCAGGATTCCGGCAGGGAAACAAATCTCATTCGTTGCAGGATTGTAGTAAGCGTTGACGGTTTGAGGCGTCATCAACCATTCGTCTTTGTTTACCGGCTTCCCTGCTTTGGCCAGCATATATGCGTATTCGAACTGCGTAGCTCTCACTACGTTATCATAGTAACTATCTTTCCGGATGTCCAGCGAAGAGTAATCTTTCCACTTATCGGGATAACCTATTTTTACGTAGAAGGTAGCTAACTTTTCTAAGGCTTTACTTTTCGTTTCCCCGCTCATCCACGATAAGTTCCGTATACGTTCACCCAAAGCATTTTGCAAGTTAGCAACCAATTTTATCATTCTTTCCTTAGCGACAGGAGGAAAGAATTCTTTCACATACATCTGTCCAACGGCTTCACCCAGCATATTATTTACCGCATCTACGGCGCGTTTCCATCTTGGCTGCTGCTCTTCTTTGCCGGATAACACACGGCCATAAAAATCGAAATGCGTTGCATAGATAGAGTCACAGAGATAACTTGCCGCATGATCAATCAGCTTCCATTGCAAATAGGCGATCTGACTTTCCAGTGGTTCCGAAGCGATGATGTTCCCCACTTCGATGACAGCCTCTTTCTGAGAAAGGTTCACCTCCGTTACCTCCGCTCCCACACCTAACTGCTCGAAATAAACAGGCCAATCAATCCCTTTAAACAAACTTTGCAATTCAGTAACTGTCACTTTGTTATAGTTAGCATGAGGGTCGCGTAGTTTCACATTGTCATAAGCAGCCTTTGCCAGACGGGTTTCTATCCTTAATACAGCTTCCATGTTTTTCAGGGCTTCTTTGGAGCCAAAACCTGTCAACTCGAACATTTTTACTACATGTTCCCTGTATTTGTTACGGATATTCAGTGTATGCTCATCTTCATCAAGGTAATAATCACGCTGACGCAGGCTAATACCTCCCTGATAGGTCTGGAGTAGGTTCACCGAACTGTTTTCAGGGTCGGCATCCACATAAACAGAAAAATAGGCATTTACTCCGGAAATTAATAGAGAAGGGAGAAGTTTCGATAATTCTTTCCTGTCCGTCACCGTAGCGAGGTCTGCCAGCTTTTTTTCTATCGGGGTATAACCTTCTCTGTTTAATTTATCACTATCCATCGCCAGGTTATATACATCCCCTATCTTTTGTTCGACAGAACCCTGTTCGACTGTCTTGGCAGCGATAGATTTTATAAGGTCGTTCAGTCGGATACGGTTATTTTCCGCCAGCTTGTCAAAAGAAGTGAACCGTGCGTACTCCCCCGTCAGCGGATTTTTCTCCATCCATCCTCCGCAAGCGTACTGGAAAAAGTCGGCACGCGGGGATACGGACGTATCCAAATTAGTTACGTCTATTCCTGATTCTAACGGTTTATTACCCGAACGGCACGCGGTAGTCATAGCAAAAACAACAAGCAACGACACACAAATCTTTCCTTTCATCATTCGTTCCTCAAAAAGCGCTATAAATCAGGGGGCCTCATTAATTAGTAGAAAATTCCCCTCATCGAAGTAACGCCCTCCTGGCTCAAATTCTTTCCACCCTTCGTCATAGGAGGGCATCAAGCATTTCCACGCTTTAGCTTTATCTTCACTCCAAACAGAAGAGACGACCGCATAGTTGGCAAGGAAGTAGAGCATCTGCAACTCCGTAAAGTGTGTAAAATCATAAAGACTAACTGCATCTACCGGTACCGCTCCGTACGGTACAACCTCGCCCGCCGTATAGTTTCCGGAGGGAAATTTTGAAAGCCACTTTCCGTTGAAGGAGTTCATCACGGCCTGCTCTCCCGTTTGTGACTCAAGCTTCGTCAAATCCCACGGCAACTTCGGGAGTCCTGCTGCGGGAATCGTCTTGTTTAATGAAAAACACAGGTTCCACACTGTTACCTCCCTCTGTCCAATAGGTGGAAGTTCGTAGATAAAGAAAGTCCAGTAACGGTAAAAGAGCGCATAGTATTTTTTAGTAGTTCCCTTATGAGAGCCATCAAGGTCATATATCTCAATAGGATGTGTCGCTTTGTCAGGTGTAATATACGCCAATTCGGACAATGTAGTTTCCTTATTGAGGTGGGCAAAGGGTCCATCGGGGAATGCACTCGGATAGGCCTCGTGTTTTTGCGCAAATCCTTGCGTGATTCCCATCATAATTGCTCCTCCGAACACAACTTGTATCCACAGCCTTTTACTTCCTATACTTGTCATCGTTACTTACCTTTTATAAATTGCCTCATTCACGGTACAAGGTATTTCCTCGCCAAAGGTAGTTATTTTGCGATGTTTCCGTTATCCATCCCTCGTTTTTTTCCTCTATGTCGGTGCAATTGAACGGCATTGACAATGGTTTGCCAGAGGACATAAGCTGCCGGCGCTACAAAAGAGAGGGGGGCAAGATAAGTCTGTGCCATCCAAATAGCAAGAATGGTATTTTTCTGGCCTAACCCTTGCCCTGCGGAAACAGGATCACTGACAAACCTGCCACCAATATAACGTCCTAATAAAAACTGTCCAATACAGAAGATGAGAGAGATGGTAGCGAGCAGGAAGATAATTATACGGTCGGAGGAAGTCTGTCCTGTCTCCAAGATGTGCAGGGTTTGTGCAGTTACGATTACTAAAGAGAATGCCCATATATAGAAGGCTATCCCGTGCAGGTTTTCCAGATACCTGCACACTTTCGGTATACAACGACGCAATCCCCAGGCTAAAAGCAAAGGGAAAATCACCACAGGTACTACGTGCCGACATACGAAAAGAAAAGTGTCGGTAAAGGGAACACCTCCGGTTGTCGCCTCTGCCAAAGAAAAGAGAGGAGGAGCGACTATAGCCATAGCTATGTAACTGATTAACATATAACTGGTTAAAAAACCCATGTCACCGCCCAGCAGGGAAGTGACGACGGCAGAGGTTGCAGCAGTAGGCGCCAGGACACTTATCATAGCGCCTTCCGCTATCACCCTGTTCACAGGTATAAGCAGGCAATATACGGCTATCCCACCTCCGATTTGTATAAGTAATAGCCATCCGTGTCCTGCACGGAAACGGATATCACTTGGAGAAAGGCGGCAGAAAGCCAATAATAACATGGAAAATATCAAGTATGGTAGAATGCATCCCAGCGGCCAAAGCCAATGGTAAGCTAATGCTCCTGTGAGTATAGACAGAGGAAGCATCCAATCTTTAATCCACTTCAACATGACTGAGGGTAATTGCAGGGCTTAGCAAAGGAAATGGTGAAGATGGGTAATTATGTCTTCGGCAACTTCAGCCTTATTTTTCAAGGGGAAAGGAATGACGGCACCGGTACGATCAAGGATGGTCACTTTGTTTGTGTCGCAACGAAAACCTGCTCCTTTATTTTTCAAAGAATTGAGGACAATGAAGTCAAGGTTCTTGCGATGGAGTTTGTCGGTAGCGGTAACTTTCCCATCGTCGATTTCAAGGGCAAAACCGACGAGTACTTGTTGCGGACGTTTGAGAGCACCGAGGGTGGCAGCAATGTCCTTGTTGGCAATTAAGCGAAGAGTAAGTTCTTTTTGTTGTTCACGTTTGAGCTTTTCGACAGAAGGTTGTTCGGGACGATAATCGGCAACGGCAGCACAGAGCAATGCAGCATCCATCAAGGGAAAGGATTCGGTAGCGGCACGATACATCTCTTCAGCGGATTCAACGGAGATACGACGAATTGCGGGGTGCTTCGCTTCCAAAGAAACAGGGCCGCTAATGAGTGTTACTTCCGCTCCCCTTGTCGCACAGGTTTCTGCAAGGGAGAAACCCATTTTCCCTGATGAGTAGTTTCCAATAAAGCGGACAGGGTCTATTTGTTCATAGGTAGGGCCGGCTGTTATCAGTATCTTCTTCCCCGTAAGAGATAATGCCGGAGAAGGAGGCGGGGCAAAAAAACCAGCAAGGATAGTGAGGATACGGTCAGGTTCTTCCATTCGTCCCTTGCCGATGAGCCGACTGGCGAGTTCACCGTCGGTAGGTTCGATGATATGATTTCCGGCAGAGCGTAGAAAAGAAAGGTTTCGTTGCATGGCGGGATGGGCAAACATATCCAGATCCATGGCAGGGGCGACAAAGACAGGAGCTTTGCAGGAAAGGTAAGTAGTGATTAACATGTTGTCGGCGACGGCATTGGCCATCTTGCCGATAGTAGAGGCTGTGGCAGGGGCGATGAGCATAGCGTCAGCCCAAAGCCCAAGGTCCACATGATTATGCCAGGAACCGTCACGACGGGAAAAAAAGTCGCTGATAACCGGTTTACGGCTGAGTGTGGAAAAAGTCAAGGGAGTAATGAACTCTTTGGCAGCTGCTGTCATGACGACTTGTACTTCCGCTCCCTCTTTGACCAATCCCCGAACAATAGCGGCAGACTTGTAAGCAGCAATACTTCCGGTTATTCCCAATATGATTCGCTTCTCCTGTAACATAAGGTTGTGACAATAGGTTTCCTCGCCTGTTTTGTTCAGGTCTTTGCGATACGGTACTTTCCCCCCGGTAAGCCAACGATAAAGTTTTTCGTCTCAAGGTCACAGAGGAGGGACGAGAGTTGATAGATAGGCATGGAAGCAAGGTGGGCAAGTTCATTAATATAAACCTCGCCGTGCTGGTGAATGAGTGCGAGGAGGTGACCGGCATCATCGTCGGAAAAGGGTAGGGTAGGAGCCTCAGAAGGAGGGATGACGACAAAAGAGGTGTCCCAGCTAAGAGCCGAAACGAGGTCTTCGGCAGAAAGGATCATACCGGCCTTATTTGTACGGATTAGAGTGTTACACCCTAACGATTTGGAATCAGTCGTGCGTCCGGGGAAAGAGAAGACCTCTCGTCCGTAGGAAGAGGCGAGGTTGGCAGTAATAAGGGATCCGCTACGTTGTGGCGCTTCGACAACGATGAGCGCTTCCGTCAGTCCAGCTACGATCCGGTTACGCTTTACAAAATTGGATTTTTCGGGTGTCGTATCGTGAGGGAACTCCGTCAAAAGTCCTCCTTGTTTAAGCATTTCAACAGCCGTATCACGATGCGCGGACGGGTAGATACGATCTAACCCGTGGGCAAGGACGGCAACAGTGGGAAGGTCATGCTTCAGTGCAGCACGGTGCGCCTGTATGTCTATGCCGTAAGCAAGGCCGCTCACGATAATCAGGTCAGGATAACGGACGGCAAGGTCTTCCACAAGCCTATCCGTCAACTCCCGACCGTATGATGTGAACGAACGGGTACCTACCACACTGATGACATGTTTGGCGTTCAAATCGGCTATTCCCTTGTAGTAGAACAAAATGGGGTGGTCGGCACATTCACGGAGACGTTGTGGATAATCGTCATCCGTCAGGAAATAGATGCGAATCTTATTTTTAGCGACAAATTCCAATTCTTTTTCTGCCATTCTAAGCACTTCAGGATCGCGTATTGCAGCAGCTACGGAAGGTCCTACACCGGATACTTTTTCCAAATGTCGCTGGCTTTCCTGAAAAATGAGTTCTGCGTCTCCATGGAAAAACGTCAATAAATTGCGTGCAATGGCATCTCCCACGCCGTTCACCATCGTCAATCCTACCTTGTAAAGGTCTTTATTTTCCATCTTACTCAAGGTTCTTACGTATCTTTTTCAGGTAAGCTTTTAGGGCTTCCATATCTTTCCGGCGGATAAAATCTTGTAAAATGAAGAGTTCTTCCTGGATACGTTCTATCTGTTGCGGAGTACGTGGGTTGCATAAGATCTCGGTAAGGAGATAATCATCTTCCGAAAAAAGCCCCCGAGCGATACTCATGTGCCGTTTAAAGGTAGTACCGGGTGCATCCTGATGTTTCATTGTGGAAGCGAAGACGATCGTAGAGGCGAAAGGTATACCAAGGGAGTAGGCTACGACATTATCGTGCTCCTCAAAAGTATACTCACAAATGTGTAAATGTAGGTTGGAATAGAGTTTTGTGAAGAAAGTACGTCCGAGTATCTCACCCTCAGAAATAATAATGGTATTCTCCCCTGCAAGATTACTGAGGTTGGCGAAAGTAGGGCCAAACATGGGGTGAGTGGAAGTGAACGGGAAGCCGGATTCTGCATAGAATTCTTTGAGACCGGTCTTCACAGAGGTAATATCGGAAAGAATACACGTGGAGGGCAGAAAAGGTATCACTTCTCGAAAAGCCTCAATGGTATAGTTCAAAGTTACGCAGTTAATAACGATCTCCGGCGCAAATCCGAATATCTCTTCCAGACGTTGAAATCGTAAAGCGTTGTAAATAAAGCGTAACCGTTTTGGATCTTTTTCCAATACAGCGACCTCATGGTCGAAACTCAACAAGTCGGTGAAGAAAGATCCCATCTTTCCGGCACCCAAAACAAGTATTTTCATCTCAACTACGCAGGCGCATCAATATCTCATCAAAATTAACCTGATGGGCGTCAAACTCAGGCCCGTCCACACAAACAAACTTTGTCTGCCCTCCTACACTGACACGGCAGGCTCCACACATTCCCGTCCCGTCCACCATTATGGTATTCAGCGAAGCTACGGTAGGTACTTCATACTTACGGGTAAGCTCGGCGACGAATTTCATCATTACGGCAGGACCTATGGTGATACAAAGATTCACTTTCTCACGCAAGATGATACTTTCTACACCGTTAGTAACCAATCCTTTCGTACCGTAGGAACCGTCGTCGGTCATGACGATTACTTCATCGGAATGCGCACGCATTTGTTCTTCGAGTATGATCAGTTCTTTGGTACGCGCCGCCAGTACAACCACTACGCGGTTTCCTGCCTCGTAAAAAGCTTCTACGATGGGCATCAGCGGAGCCGTTCCCACTCCACCGCCGGCACAAACGACGGTACCGATTTTCGTTACATGCGTAGCCTGTCCCAAGGGGCCGACTATATCGGTCAATGCTTGTCCGACTTCCAAAGCACAGATCTTTCGTGTAGATACCCCGACGGCTTGTACAATCAGCGTCACCGTTCCTCTGACGATATCGGCTCCGGCGATGGTCAGAGGGATCCGTTCCCCTTTTTCGCCGACCCGCACGATGACAAAATGTCCCGCCCGCCTTGCACGAGCAATTAGCGGTGCCTCAACTTCCAATTTTACTACGTGGGCAGACAGGTATTCTTTACTTATTATTTTGTTCATTCGTCACTTTATTTTTACGGAGGCGGGCAACTTCCTTCTGGAGTGTCTCAATCTCTTTACCTTGATTGCGAATGGTGATGAGCAAGGCATTAAGCTCTTCGTTCTCAATTGCTTCCGGAAATAAGGTGTTGAGGCGGACGATAAAATCGGAAAGAACATTCATATAGTTACTGAAAGCATCGTAGGGATTGTCGTAAGGACTGAACGTACCACCTGGGTGACGAGTATTCATGTAATAGAAATGATCACTGCTTTGGAGGTAATTCCAGTCTTGCCGGATACGACGGTCTTTGGCTATACGGACGCGCTCGCTGATGTCGTTAACTTTCCGGAAAGCCTCCTGTTGCAGGACATTACCAAGCCACGAGCCAGTGTCGCGTTCCTCATCCACCCACGAGATGGGATGCGGCACAGAGATACTTTCGACAGGATTAAGCAGGTTGAACGCTTCTGAGGGCGTTGAGAAAGATATACCACAATCGGCAGCAAAGCGGGGCAACGCTTTGAAAAACTCGAAGATACCCGATTCGGCAGGTTGAATAGAACCGAGTACTTCGTAGTTCATGAAAAGATTGATGATCTGTTCGGCTTGCGGTGTAGAGGCGATCCACCCTATGTACTTGTCGGCCGTGAGAGGATATTCATTCCAACTGTAATTGTTGAAACGCATAGACAGATCTTCGCTAAACCGGTTATTTTTCAACAATAACCGAAGCTCCGGTTGCACAGAAGAGGTATAGATATAATTCGGACTTTTCCACCCCATTACGTGTTTGGCGCCTTCGGTTAACATTCCCGTAAAACCCATATCGGCAACGAGTTCGGCAATATCATCCGAATAGATCAACTCCGTATTACGCAGTATTGTCGGTTCTATACCGAAAACGTCATGTATTTTTTCCTTATGGCGGTCTACTTGCAGGCGGAACTCCTCTGTATCTCCTAACGATGATAGGGAATGAGCATACGTCTCCGTCAAAAACTCCACATTACCGGTCTTCCCCAACTCCCTGAAACTGTCAAGCACTTCCGGAGAATAAAGTTCCATCTGCTCCAACGCAGTACCCGAGATGGAGAAAGACGCTTTGAAACGTCCGCCGCTTGATTGTATCATTTCCAGCATTGTCTTGTTAGCGGGTAGGTAACAATGCTCCGCCATGCGACGCATAATCTCCTCGTTGTGAAAGTCATCGTAATAATAGTGGTCGTTCCCGATGTCGAAGAACCGGTAACGCCTTAATCGAAACGGTTGGTGCACTTGAAAATAGAAACAAATTGTTTTCATGTGTGGGATCGTTGTTAATATTGGCGTATGACTTGCTCATAAATACGGCGGACTTTTTCTCCGGCATACTCCCACTTGATGTTATCTACCTCATTTTTCCCTTCATCCCGAAGGAATTGATACATGGAAGGGTAGGTAACAATGGAGTACATAGCGTCGGCCATCGCTTCGATGTCCCAATAGTCTACACTGACAGCATGTTCTAATATTTCGGCGCAGCCCGATTGTTTGGAGATAATAGTTGGTACGCCGCATTGCATGGCTTCCAACGGCGATATACCGAACGGCTCGGACACCGACGGCATCACATACGCGTCGCTTGACTTCAACACTTCGTACACTTGTATACCTTTCATAAATCCGGTAAAGTGAAACTTGTCCGAGATATGCCGTGCCGCTACAAGGCGTATCATTTTGTCCATCATGTCGCCGTTCCCAGCCATGACGAAACGCACGTTATTAGCCTTGCTTAATACTTTGGCGGCTGCTTCGACAAAATATTCAGGGCCTTTTTGCATCGTAATGCGTCCAAGGAAAGTGATCACCTTATCTTTTACTCCTCTCTTATCCTTGATGGCGAGGATATCGGGACTAAGTGGCTCTACGGCGTTGTGTACCGTCGTCACTTTGTCAGGATTCTGATGATATTTCTCAATAACCGTTTGCCGCGTCAGGTTACTTACCGTGATAATATGATCGGCATAATCCATCCCGTTCTTCTCAATACCGTAAACGTCGGGATTGACGTTTCCTCTGCTACGGTCGTAATCTGTTGCGTGGACATGGATAACGAGAGGCTTCCCGCTCACCATCTTGGCATGGATACCGGCAGGGTAAGTCAACCAGTCGTGTGCATGGATCACATCGTAACTTTCCGTACGCGCCACTACCCCTGCCACGATAGAATAGTTATCAATCTCTTCCAACAGATTGTCCGGATAACGTCCCGAAAACTCAAAACAACCCAGATCATTTACATAACGGTAAGTGAAATCGGCATAGATATGGTTCCTATAATCGAAATACCGTTGTGGATCCGTATGAAAGGACTCCAACCTCCATTTCACGTGGTCCATATTCACGTCATGCCACACCACCGGTACGTTACACATCCCTACAATACGCAGAAAATGCTGTTCTTCATCGCCCCATGGTTTCGGGATGCAGAACACAATCTCCATATCGCCTTGTGTAGCCATCCCTCGCGTTAGCCCGTAACTCGCCGTCCCTAAGCCTCCGAGTATGTGTGGGGGAAATTCCCACCCGAACATTAACGCCTTCATTCCGTCCTTCTCAACGGTGCCTTCCGATCGTTCACCACGCCGTCTCTCATTTCGAAGTTACAAAGTTAGCTTACATTTCCGTATCCATTCCATACCGGTAGGCTTTTCTTCTTGCCTTCGTGCTTGGCATCGTTTTTGCAGACTTATAGTAGGATGGGATTGGTTAGTTAGTAAGTAATAATTCTAAAACTATGAAGACGATGAATCTGAACAATTTTACGATTAAAGGACAGGAAGCTGTACAATTGGCCGTAGAGTTGGTTGCAAAGAATGGACAGCAAGCTATAGAAACAGTACATCTTTTAAAAGCTGTCATTTTGACAGGTGAAAGTGTCATAAATTACATCTTTCATAAGATAGGGGTAAATATATCGGGATTACATACGGCAATTGACCGGCGGATTGAGGCGGGAGCGAAAGTGTCGGGTGGAGAACCGTATCTTTCCCGTGAGACGGAAAATGTACTCCTGCAAGCTATCGAAATATCCGGTAAAATGGAGGATAAGTATGTTTCAATAGAACATATCCTGATAGCGTTACTGAAAGTGGACAGTCCTGCTTCGCAATTTTTAAAAGATATGGGCTTGACGGAAAAAAATCTGCAAGCTGCTATTGAAGAATTGAGGAAAGGGAGTAAGGTGACAAGTCCTTCGGCAGAGGATACCTATGATGCCCTGGGAAAATACGCAGTGAACCTGAACGAACGGGCACGTAATGGAAAATTAGATCCCGTTATCGGGAGGGATGATGAGATACGCCGTGTACTCCAAATATTGAGCCGACGGACAAAAAATAACCCTATATTGATAGGAGAGCCTGGTGTAGGAAAAACGGCTATCGCCGAGGGTTTGGCTCATCGTATTATACGTGGTGATGTACCGGAGAACCTGAAATCGAAACAACTCTTTTCTCTTGATATGGGTGCTTTGGTGGCGGGTGCCAAGTATAAAGGTGAATTTGAGGAGCGACTGAAATCGGTGGTGAATGAAGTGATTAAGTCGGAGGGAGAAATTATCCTATTCATCGACGAGATACATACCCTGGTAGGTGCAGGTAAAGGTGAGGGTGCTATGGATGCGGCTAATATCCTGAAACCGGCATTGGCACGGGGCGAGTTGCGGGCTATTGGGGCGACCACCTTGAGCGAATATCAAAAATACTTTGAGAAAGACAAGGCTTTGGAACGTCGTTTCCAGATTGTGATGACGGAAGAGCCGGATGAGACCGATACTATTTCTATTTTACGCGGACTGAAAGAAAAATACGAAACACACCATAAAGTACGTATCAAGGACGATGCCATCATTGCTGCCGTACAGCTCTCTTCGCGTTACATCACCGATCGTTTCCTGCCCGACAAAGCTATTGATCTTATGGACGAAGCAGCGGCTCGTTTACGTATACAGGTAGATTCCGTACCGGAATCATTGGATGAGATTTCTCGCCGTATCAAGCAGTTGGAAATAGAACGCGAAGCTATTAAACGCGAAAACGATATTACCAAATTGGAATCTTTGGGAAAGGAAATTGCCGACCTTAAAGAAGAGGAGAAGCGGCAGAAAGCACAGTGGCAAACCGAAAAAGGGCTTGTCGGACGTATTCAACAAAATAAAAGCGACATTGAGCAGTTGAAATTCGAAGCTGAAAAGGCGGAACGCGAAGGTGACTACGGTAAGGTAGCCGAGCTCCGTTACGGCAAGATCAAGGCAAAGGAGGCGGAGATAGAACAAGTACAGGTACAGTTACATGATTTGCAAGGTTCGGCGGCAATGATTAAGGAGGAAGTGGAGAGCGAAGATATTGCCGATGTAGTTTCCCGCTGGACAGGGATCCCTGTGAGTAAAATGATGCAGAGTGAAAAAGACAAACTGTTGCACCTCGAAGAGGAATTACACCGGCGCGTAGTAGGACAGGATGAAGCTATTACGGCAGTAGCCGATGCCGTGCGGCGTAGTCGTGCGGGACTGCAAGATCCACGTAGGCCTATAGGTTCGTTTATCTTCCTCGGAACGACGGGTGTCGGTAAAACGGAATTGGCTAAAGCGTTGGCAGGTTATCTCTTTGATGATGATAGCATGTTGACCCGTATTGACATGAGCGAGTATCAGGAAAAATTCAGCGCTACCCGTCTCATCGGTGCCCCTCCGGGATACGTGGGATACGAGGAGGGAGGGCAACTTACCGAAGCGCTCCGTCGCAAACCCTATTCCGTCGTCCTTTTCGACGAAATTGAGAAAGCGCATCCCGACGTATTCAACGTTCTGTTGCAGGTGTTGGACGACGGACGATTGACAGACAATAAAGGACGCACGGTGAATTTCAAGAATACCATCATCATCATGACAAGTAACCTCGGATCTTCTCTCATCCGTGAAAAGATGGACAAGATGGATGAAGGGAATAAGGAATGTACCATTCGTGATACCCGTGCACAGGTATTTGAACTACTCCGAAAAACCATACGACCCGAATTTCTCAACCGAATTGACGAAGTGATTATGTTCACACCTTTGAATGAGGACGAAATACGGCGCATCGTAACCTTACAATTGAATACCGTCCGGCAGACGCTCGCCGATAATGGTATTACCCTCGACTTCACACCGGAAGCCGTCGCTTTTATCTCTTCCGAAGGTTACGATCCCCAATTTGGCGCTCGCCCTGTGAAACGTGTCATACAGCGGTATGTGCTCAACGAGCTATCGAAGGAAATACTTGGTACGAAGATAGACCGCAGTCATCCCATCCTGATTGACCGTTCGGGGGATGGGCTTAGTTTCCGCCAATAAGGTTTACTTTTGTGTCCGTTCGCTAACCGGACTAAACAAGGAAGAATGGACGTAGTTATCATTAAGTATAATGCAGGCAATATTTGTTCAGTGGATTATGCGCTCAAACGGTTGGGTATCAATCCGGTGATAACAGACGATGCTGAGTATATCTGTCGGGCGGACAAAATTATCTTTCCCGGTGTAGGAGAAGCGAATACGACAATGTCCTACCTTAGAGAACGGCGATTGGATGAATTGATACGTAGTTTGCAGCAGCCGGTATTAGGTATCTGTATTGGTATGCAGTTATTGTGTCGCCACTCGGAAGAGGGGGATGCGGATTGCATCGGAGTTTTTGATGTGGAAGTGAAACGTTTCGTCTCTCATAGGCGTGAGGATAAGATCCCTCACATGGGTTGGAATACATTGACAAACGTTTCGGGTACGCTTTTTCCCTCTTCGTTGGAGAACAGTTTTGTTTATTTCGTGCACAGTTATTATGTACCGGTAAACGTCTGTACTGTAGCTGTTACCGAATATACACAACCTTTCAGTTCCGCTCTTCATAAAGATAATTTCTACGCCACACAATTCCACCCTGAAAAGAGCGGCTCCATAGGCGAAAGGATTTTGCGTAATTTCCTGAATATATGATAGATATCATTCCAGCTATTGACCTCATTGAAGGAAAATGTGTGCGATTGACACAAGGCGACTACCAAACGAAGAAGATCTATAATGAAGATCCGATAGAAGTAGCCTATCGTTTTGAAGACTGCGGAATCAAACGCCTTCATGTAGTTGATCTTGATGGGGCACGGGCAGGACATATTATCAATTACCGGACATTAGAAAAACTTGCTTCACATACTTCATTACGGATTGACTTCGGCGGGGGGCTTAAACAGGATACAGACTTGGAAATAGCCTTTGCAAGCGGAGCGGAAATGGTTACAGGAGGAAGTATCGCCGTAAAGTCTCCCGATATCTTTTTTTCATGGTTGGAACGTTTCGGCAGTGAACGCATCATTCTCGGCGCTGACGCCAAAGACCGCTATATAGCCATTAACGGCTGGCAAGAGACGACGCAAGCAGAACTGATCCCTTTCATCTCCGATTATTACGACAAAGGTATCCGTACAATTATCTGTACCGATATTGGCCGTGACGGCATGTTACAAGGACCGGCTGTCGATTTGTATAAAGAGATAAAAGAAACAGTTCCCGTCTATGTCATAGCCAGCGGCGGTGTCGGATCAACCGAAGATATTCGCCAGCTTGACGAAGCCGGTATTCCCGCCGTTATTGTAGGAAAGGCTATTTATGAAGGGAATATCTCTTTGGATGAACTGTTCCGGTTAGTGAGTTGACACTGATCCCCTTTTTCTTTAGTTCACTCGAAGGGTATACTCCTCCTTACGGTGAAAGAACCGGCGGATATGGATGTACATGCCGAACAGGGGATGGATGAACTCCAACACAAACAACCACATTGTTACGGGTTTTTGTCTGAACAAGGCGGACGCTTTATGCAAGATCACCACCTTAATTACGTAACGTGTAAGCACAAGGCCTCCCGCCACAGCGCTCGTTTTCCACATGTCAGGTAAACCCATTAGGACGGTAATAATGCCCGCCCCAAGAAAAAGAAAATAAGACAATGTTTCCATACGGAAAAACAGGGGCATAGCACCTTTGTAGTGAGAACTCGTAACAGCACGCGCAAACTTTGTCGCCATCCATTGACGGAATTCAGCCACCGGTGGCGTCTCGGTGAGACTATCCGCAGAATAAACGATGCGTGTATTTTTTGGTGTTGCCGATTCGTTGACGAACAAATCATCATCTCCATCGCGTAAAGCTAACGACTGATAATATCCTTTTTTATTAAAAAACAAGGATTTACGATATGATAAGTTACGTCCATTACCGGTAAAAGGGTGATGGGCAAGAGTGGCCGAAAGGTACTGCATCCCCTCTATCAAATTATCGTAAGCAATAAAGCGGTGCATGAAACCGTCTGTATAACGATAACCACACAGCCCCTGTACAATTTCCGTTTCGGGGGTATAAGCCTGTGAAAGGGAGGCTATCCACTTGTTACTGACGGGATGGCAACGGACCTCGGTGAAAAGAAGGATATCGTGCTTAGCTGCCTTGATACCTATCGTAAGGGCTAATTTCTTACGACTGACGTATTTAGCTCCTTCCGGAATATAAGTATGGTAGAGATTGGAATGTTTTTCTTCAAGCCCTTTGAGGATAACTTCACTCTGTCCGGATGTGTCGTCAATGACCACTACCACTTCGTAGGAAGGATAATCCTGCGAAAGCAGGGATAGCAGTTGTTCCTGCAAAGTTTCCACATCACGCTCTACATAGAGTACGATTGAGACGGGGGGAGTGGCAGTTTTCTTTTTCTGTGAAAGAGGCGCCTGGTAAAGTTTCCGTAATGGACGGGCATATAGTAACAGCCAATAAGCTGACTGAACAAGAAACAAACCTACCGTGACCCCTATCAAAATATAAACGACCGACACAGTGTTTTCCATCCCTATCCTCAATTACTACAACTCGTCAGAGAAAAAAGATTGCGGCAACTTGCGACAGTTATATTGCGAGGCCATTACTTCCCCGTAAGCTCCTGCCGAACGAAAGGCCAGCAAATCGCCACGCCTTACACTATTCAACCGGACATCTTGTCCGAAAACATCCGATGATTCACATATCGGCCCCACCACATCGTACTCCTCTTCGGCAATCTCGCTACTTAGATTTTCTATCCGATGATAGGCATCGTACATTGCCGGACGGAGCAAATCCGTAAAACCTGCATCCATGATCGCGAACTTCTTTACTTCTCCCTCTTTCACATATAGCGCTCGTGAAATAAGGCTACCACATTGAGCAACGACAGACCGCCCCAGTTCAAAATGAACTTCTTGTCTTGGACGAAGGCGGAGCAACTTATAAAAAGTCGCAAAATAGTCGTCGAAAGCCGGAAGGGGGAGATGGTTAGGGTGGTAATAGTCTATCCCTAAACCTCCACCTACGTTAATGTGCTCTATGACTGTACCTTGTGCTTCCAATAAAACTTGCATATCATTAATGCGCACCGCCAAGTCACGAAACGGCGACATATCGGTTATCTGCGAACCGATGTGACAATGAATTCCTATCAACCGGATGTGCCTCAGGGCTTTCATACGCTCCAGCGTCCCTTCCAGCATGCTGAGGTTGATGCCAAACTTATTTTCCCGCTTCCCTGTCGTGATCTTGGCATGCGTATGCGCATCCACATCAGGATTGATACGCAAAGCTACTTTTGCCGTTTTTCCTTTGGCAACCGCCAAAGCATCCAGCACTTCCAATTCGGCCAACGATTCCACATTGAAACAGAAGATATTATTTGCCAATCCAAGTTCTATCTCCCAATCGGCCTTTCCGACACCAGCAAAAACGATCTTTTCTGCGGGAAAACCTGCTTTCAGTGCTGTGCATACTTCTCCTCCACTCACACAATCTGCACCAATACCATAATCTGCGATCAAACACAATAAGCGGGGATTGGCGTTGGCCTTTACCGCAAAATGTATCTTATAACCGTATTTCCCCGCCTCTGCTACGATTACTTCCAACGTCTTGCGTAATAAAGCGATATCGTAGTAGTAGAAAGGCGTTTCTAATGTTTCGAAACGATCAGTTGGAAAGTTCCCTTTGCACGGAAACATAGGATCTGTCTCCTTTCCTTTTGCGGAAACAAATAACACCATCGACCAAGGCAAACAAGGTATGATCACGTCCAATACCTACGTTCTCACCCGGATGGTGAGCTGTCCCACGCTGCCGGACTATGATATTACCCGCCTTAGCAAATTGTCCGCCAAACAACTTTACGCCTAAGCGTTTACTTTCCGACTCGCGACCGTTCTTGGAACTACCGACTCCTTTTTTATGTGCCATATCTCTAATCTATCTTTTATACCGAATAAGGAAATACTCATCAAAACTTAAGCAATAACTTCTTTGACCAAGACTTCGGTAAACTGTTGCCGATGGCCTTTCAGCTTACGGTATCCTTTCCTGCGCTTCTTATGAAAGACCAAAACCTTATCCCCTTTCACCAGCGGGGAAATCACTTCGCACACCACCTTGGCGCCCTCTACTACAGGAAGTCCCACCGTCACTTCTCCGTCTTTGTCCACCAACAATACTTTGTCAAATTCTACCGAAGCGCCGCTCTCCGCTCCCTGCAAATGTTGCACGAACAGTTTATTATTCTGTTCCACCTTAAACTGCTGGCCCACAATCTCTACAATCACAAACATCTGTTCTATAATCTTTAAACAGTTTAGTCCCCGAAGGCGGCGGTCGTTTCCGACTGCACTTATCGGCCTCCTGTAAGGAAATCGGGGCAAAAGTACACTTTACTCTCAATTAAGCAAGTATTCTCCCTTTTAAAAAATACCCGTAGATGCAGGGATGATATCGCCGGAAAGATGAGCCTGCTCGCGGTACCAAGTAAAAGAAGACGAACGATTATTCGCCCCTACACCTGAATAATGGGGAGAAATTTGAATACTTTTGCGGGGGAAGGCGAATACGATGATTTGCCCTACATTTTGAAAAAGGGAGAGTAGAGATGAAAGTGGCTTTGATCACAGGAATAACGGGGCAGGATGGCGCCTATCTGTCAGAGTATCTCATTAAGAAAGGATATGAGGTGCACGGGATCAAACGGCGATCGTCATTGTTTAATACCGATAGGATTGATCATCTGTATCAGGATCCTCACGTGCAGGATCGTAGCCTGATCCTGCACTATGGAGACTTGACGGACAGCATGAACTTGACGCGCATTATAGAGGAGGTACAGCCGGACGAGATCTACAACCTTGCGGCGATGAGTCATGTGAAAGTTAGTTTCGATACACCGGAATATACGGCGAATGCGGATGGTTTGGGAGTATTGCGTATTCTTGAAGCAGTGCGGCTATTGCGACTGGTGGAAAAGACGCGGATCTATCAGGCGTCAACATCGGAACTATACGGCTTGGTACAGGAAGTTCCTCAACGAGAAACGACGCCTTTCTACCCTCGTAGCCCTTATGCGGCAGCAAAGCTATATGCCTATTGGATCACGGTGAATTACAGGGAAGCTTATGGGATGCACGCTTCAAACGGGATCCTTTTTAACCACGAATCACCTTTACGGGGAGAGACGTTTGTAACGCGGAAGGTGACGCGAGCTGTGGCGCGTATTGCCTTGGGGATGTATACAAAAATGTTTATGGGGAACCTCTCCTCGCGTCGGGACTGGGGTCATGCAAAGGATTACGTGCGAGCAATGTACGCCATCCTGCAACAAGAGAAGCCGTCGGATTACGTAATCGCGACAGGTGTTATGACGACAATACGTGATTTCATCCGTAAAGCATTCGGCGAAATCGGTATCAAGGTAGACTTTAAAGGAAAATGTACGGAAGAGGTGGCTATCGTTACGGCTATGGACAAAATACGTTTCGGCGAAACAGTAGGAGAGGAGTATATACAAGGTATGGAGAAACGGATAGGCGAAGAAGTGGTGGGGGTAGATCCGCAGTATTTCCGTCCGACGGAAGTGGAAATGCTAATCGGGGATGCCTCGAAAGCACGCGAGCAGTTGGGATGGGAACCGAAGTACGGCATAGATGCGCTGATTAAGGATATGATGGAGAGTGACCTCTTGTTGATGAAGAAGGATGCGTATATAAAAAAAGGCGGGTATAGGGCGTTGAATTATTTTGAGTGAACAAAGTAGTTTGTATTGGAAAAAATCTATCTTTGCGCCGTTGTTGAACCCTAATTCGGAAAAGGTATGAAAACAAGTAAAGTGGTTTTGTCTACGCTCTTTGTGGGGCTTATAGGCTACGCCTCCGCTCAGGAATTTGCCCCTTTAGACGGGTACAGCACGGAAGCAGGCTACAAGACACATTTCCGGCACAATAAGGCCGGTGACAATTGGTTTTTCTCTCTGGCGGGAGGAGTGAACCTGTTTTATGGCGACCGGAGCATGGAGGCTGGGTTGCTGAATCAATACAGTTTTATACCCCAGGTGTCGGTGGGGAAATGGTTCAATCCGTACATCGCTTTCCGTATCCATGTGTTGGGAGGCCCTGTTGCTTCGCCGTTGGACCTGGATGGGAAATATCTACAACGCGGTTACTTCGGGGGGGGACATGCCAATATTCTTTTGGACGTAACAAACCTATGGGCGCCTTATAACGAAAAACGGCTCTTCCGTTTGATTCCTTGGTTGGGGATGGGGTATGTACAGCGTTTCCGGACAAATCTCCCCGATGGAACGAGGGTGGAAAATGGAATCTTGTATGCAGGGGATCAGAATACTCCGTTGATACCCGATTACACGGTGAGTATTACGCAGAATGACGATGGGACGTATTCTTTCCCGCGTTCGGAATCGCCGACGTTAAATGCGGGTATCTTGACGGCATTCCGTCTCACGCAGCGACTTGACCTTAACATTGAGGTACAAGGTGCGCTGATGAATGAGACGTTCAACCGTATGGCGGGCAGACAGCTTTCGGATGCCCTTATACAAGGGACAGTCGGTCTGACTTGGGAGTTTGGCAAACCTACTTTCGAAGTACTTGAACCGAAAGATTACGCCCAGCTTAACGACCTCAATAACCGTATCAACATCCTGCGGGAAGAGAACACCGATCTCCTGAAAGAAAACGAAAAGTTGAGTAAACGCCCTGTTTTCTGTCCGGAATGTCCGCCTACTACCACTACTACTGTGGTAGTACACGGAACACATCAGATCATTCATTTCCGCCTCAACAGTTCTATCGTAGAAAAGAACCAGTTACCGGTTCTCTTTACGATTGCGGAGTTTGTGAACAAGACGAATTCTTCGATAACGGTTACCGGTTTTGCCGACCGCAAGACAGGAAGTTCAGGATATAATAACTTGATATCTGAAAAGCGTGCAAAGGCTGTTGCGAATGTGCTTACAAATAAGTATCATGTTGCGGAAGGTTTGGTAACGGTTGAATGGAAGGGATCCGAAGAGCAGCCTTACGCTGAAAATGAATGGAACCGAGCTGTGTTGATAAAAGTAAAGTAAAACTCTGATTGATAAAGGTATCGGTCGAACTTGACGACAATTAAAGGGCGATCGAACTATTGGAAAAAAGGCTGTCTCGAATTTCGAGACAGCCTTTTCTACCGATGAGGAAAACGAATCGGGGAGGGGGGGGGGAATAAACAAAAGGCTGGAATGGAGGTAAGTAAGAAACGAAGTTGGATACAATGGTTGGTAGGAGCAGGTGACCTGGTGGTGGTGAATGTATTGTTTTTGGCGATGTTCCGATGGACAGGCGAAGGAGAAAGCGAATTACATCTCGTACATCTGCGACAGGTTTTATTATTGAATAATTTTAGTTATTTCTTTTCCGTTTATTTTGTACCCATACACTTACACGCATCGGTAGTTTTTTTGGAGAAAGTTGTACAACGGTCTTTTCTATTGGTTACAGTATTGATTTTATTTCTTTCGGCGAGTTTGATGTTCCTCCGTACGGGAGAAAGTAGTACGCTGTTTTTAGTCTCTTACTACGTGGCATTACTTTTTAGTTTTACTATTTGGCGAGTATGGGTGAGGATGTGCCTGAAATGGTACCGACGCAAAGGATACAGTTCCAAAAAGGTGATTATTGTAGGGGCAGGAAAGAATGGGATGGAACTGTACCGTGTGATGAAAAATGATTTGGGATATGGTTTCAACGTCATAGGTTTCTTTGATGATAATACGAATTTGCGTACCGTCTTGCCGAATTATATAGGGATGACCCATGAGGTAGAGGTTTATGCCCTTAAAAATGACGTGGACGAGATTTACTACACGTTGCCGGGAACGCAAGATGAAAAAATGGCGCGTATGATGAACTTTTCCGAACAGCATTTCATGCGCTTTTATATCGTACCGGAATTTTACCGCCAAGTGAAGAAAAGCCTTGCGATGGATTTGATGGAGTCTGTTCCGATCTTGAGTACGCGAAGAGAACCGTTGCAGGCAATATCCAATCGTATCCTGAAAAGAATCTTCGACATCCTATGCTCTTCTGTAGCACTTTTGTTTTATCCCATCATTTATATGGCGATAGGAGCATTGATTAAACTTAGTTCCCCCGGCCCGATAATTTTCGGACAGAAACGAACGGGTATTCACGGAAAAGAGTTTTACTGCCGTAAGTTCCGTACAATGTGGGTAAACACAGAAGCCGATACATTGCAAGCTTGTAAAGACGACCCCCGCAAAACGCGCATCGGAGACTTTCTTCGCCGTACGAATCTTGACGAGTATCCACAATTTATCAATGTCTTTTTTGGAGAGATGTCTGTCGTTGGTCCTCGTCCGCACATGTTGAAGCATACGGAACAGTATTCCGCTATTATCGACAAATACATGGTGCGGCATCTGGTCAAGCCCGGTTTAACGGGCTGGGCGCAAGTGACAGGGTATCGCGGGGAGACGCGCACCTTAGAACAAATGGAAGGACGTGTCAAACGAGACGTATGGTACATTGAAAATTGGTCTTTCTTCCTTGATGTGAAGATCGTTTTCGTCACTATCCTCAATGTGTTTCGCGGAGAAAGGAACGCTTATTGAAAATTCTTTCCATTTACTGACCGCCTACGTTTACGGAAGAGATCGGGCAAAAAGGTAAAGTCTTTCTTGAAAAGTATCCCGAATCCCTGGGTCGTTCGGGATTGAGTTAAATACCGGTACATATCGTTCGCATGATTGTATGCTTTAAGGCGGATCTCACCCGAAGGGGTTAATTTGTATTCCAGATCAAACTCGCCGACGAAGACGTTTTTCCCTAAGTTATAACTGTTACGATAGCCAAAGTTTCCGTTAAAGAGAAGGCGATTATCCAGAAGTTGACTCGAAAGAAGCATTTCTACTTCAGTGTCATCCATACCGTCGTAGGAAGAATAAATATTTGCACCAATCTGTACTTTTTCCGAAAGAGAGTTCAAAAGTCCGGACAGTTGGGAGGACAGGGTTGCGGAAGCGACGGCACTGAAGTCATCTGAACGTCCGGAAGAAGAATAGGAAGGTGTATAAAACTTATTTAAGGCCATGAGGTAGATGATCTGTCGTGACATCATACCTTCAGTGTTGATGAAATTACGTACCTGTCGTTCTATTTCACCATTGGAACCGGGCAATTCAATATCAAAGGAGATGGCAGGGTGTCGCAATGATCCTTCGAGAGAGAGGATGCAATTGACGGGTACATTGGTACGGTCGGATTCAATAAGAAGTCCGGGGTCAAGATCCCCAATGTTTGCAGAGAGGGTATAAATAGCGTCGACATCAAGGATAGCCTGCATGGGATCTCCTTGAAAAGTAATGGCTCCACCCTCACGTATCTTGAAATTACGGCGTATGAATTGTTGGAGGCTAAAATTGTAATCCCCTTCCACGATACCGGCAGTCCCATACATACGAACGTCGGACTTGGTGCCATACTGGAGAAGGATATTACCGTTAACACGTCCCCGTATACGATCACCGGAGGTAGGATCTATGACAAGTTCGAGAGTAGCATCGGGTGTAATGTCAAGGAGAAGGTTTAGATATATTTCGATGAGTTCCTCGTCCGTGGAAGGAGGAGAAATTATCGTTTTCTTTTTACCGGAAGTGAGGTTGGAAGTTCCAATTCCTGAAGAAAGGGAAGGTACAAAATGAATAAAGCTATTTTCTTCGGTAGCAGTTACGTGGGTGAAGTTGAAATTGACGGAGGTATGGGGGCGGTTTTTCATATTGATGCCGAAGTCTATCCGTTTATCGTTACCGTCTATGTGGACGGATCCGCTGCCAAAAGCTGTTCCGTAAATCATCGGGTTCAAGCGTTCGGATTGGTCGTAGGCAAGGAAATTGTCGGTATGGAGATCTGCCGAGAAAGAGTAATCTCGAAAAAAAGTATGCCGGAAAGAGAAGTCGACGCGGGCGGTATTACCGGCTTTGTCGTGCAGGAGAACATCGGAAAGACGTATATTTCCGGTATCAAGATGGATGGAATCGGAAAAAGAATAGGTAGTGTTGAGAAAGTCGAAGCCAATTCGCGCATCTTTTACGTAAGCATCACCGGTAACTGAAAGGTCGGAAAATGGCCCAAAAAAATGAACAGGCCCGAAAGCCCTGCCGGCGAAATCGCGTAGTGCAGGACGAAAAAAAGGACGAAGGAATTCAAGATTGAGATCGTTAGCATTGAAATACAGGGATAATCCTCTATGGGGTTTGACGGGATAGATGTATCCGCTAACATCTGTCCAAATTGAATCATTATTATAAATACTTCCCAACATGAGTATTCCCCGCCGGATATCATCCCATTCGCTATGAAGGTTAAGACGTCCAAGCGGAGCGTCATTGAGGGAAAAATTTTCCACGATGAAATTATTGGTCTGTACAATACGGTCTTCGTAGGGGTCATTGATAAGGAAAGTCCCCGTCGCAACGCCCCCAAAACGTAGGTTAGGAATATTCAGAATGTCGAAAATATAAGAAAGCTCCAGCTTGTGAAGATCTAAAAAGAGGGTATCGGCAAGTTCGTGGGAGAGGGTTCCGTGGAGAAGGAGATGGAGGTCGTCATGCTCAATGGAGAAATGGTCTATATGCACTTTGCCTTTTCTGAAGGTAAGGGTAGCGGGCATGATATGCCATAGGGTATCACTGATATAAAGAAGACTCTCGTCTATATCAATCCCTGCATATAAACCATCCTCTTCGGCGAAAAGAACACCGGCAGAAAAGGAGGCTCCTGAAAATGGGGTCTTATTGTTTGACCAACTCAGGGAGGCATGAAGATTGTCTCCTGCGGCATCAGCTTTGAAATTAAAGAAATTCCTTACTTCCCTTCCTATTTGTGTGGCACGTGCCAAGAGTTCAATACGTGCGTAAGGATTCTCACAGGAAAAGTACCCACCTTCCACCAAAGATCGCCCGATCCGGAATTTTGGAAACCAAGCTTCCAATCGGAACTTATTGTAACGACTGTTGTAGAAACCCGATACCTTCGCCTCTTCTATTACTGCAATAGGGAATTTCAAAGCCGTCGACAAGTTTTCCGTATTACTCACCGTAAAGGAGAAAGCGAACTCTCCCTTATCATCAGGTAGAGAAGGAGCCTTAACCAATTTCTTGGGAAAGAAGGCCGACAAATAACAGGATAGTGTCTGACGGAGTTGAGGAATGAGTGTAGCAAAAGAATATACGCCGCTCAATTCGCCGTTAATAAGATCGGATGAAACGGTAAGTTTACGTCCGGAAGGTTGCTCGTCGGCAGCCAATGTCAGTTGGGAAAGGAAAAAATTGTTAGTAGTGGTCAGCAGGCGAAGGTCGTTGATACGAAGCACACCCTGTGTATTGTCAATATGGTTACCGGTGAGATTTGTAGAGAGGGTAAAAGACAGATCAGGATCGGAGCAATCTGCAGTCAAATGGAGGCGATCGGATCGCAGATGCCGCACATCGGCAGTAAAGTCGAAGACTGAGTTTTTACCTGCACTACGGAACATACCATTCAAATGCGCCGTTCCATTAGGATCGTCCATGTGCAAAGATCCGGTAAAGCCGTTCCGTTGGAAATCACCATCAAGGATAATGTTTGTGTAATCATATCCTTTGAAAAACCAACGGTCAATGGTTGCAGAGAGGGCACCGGCAAGGTTGCCGTCACGCATGAATGTAACCCTCCCTTTCCCACTAGCTTTGAGATCCGGAGAACTGATCCGCACAAAACCGTCTGCAGTGAGAGCTATGTCTCCTATTCCTTTCCCAAAAAACACATCCGTTTCAAGTGTACCTCGTCCGGAAGCGAAGCGCCCAAAAGCTTTAATTTTTTCGGTCGTTCCACTCACTTTGCCGGTAAAAGACAATGTATCCAATTCTTTGATATTGACAGGAAGGCGCAGTCTATTGCCGAATCCGGCAATCAACCGAGTGACTCCATTTGGTGTGACAAAGAGACGTCTGATAACACCATCAAGGTACATTGAGTCGGAAAGGAAGTGTGTGATAGTCAGTTCCCCTTCGAATCCGGCATCCTCATCTATTCCGGCCTTCAATCTTTGCAAAGTCAGTGAATCCTTTTTTCCGCCGCCGAAGACGGAAAAATGTACCGTATCCGTGAAAGTACTGAGCGTCGGTACAAAGGCAGCAAAGTCTGCCGGACAAAGTTCCGACTTATCCACAGATACAGTCACGCCCATTACCCCTACTTTCACCTGAGATACTTGCATCATCGAATGAGGCAAACGTACATCTATACCTTCGGCAGAAAGATCATTCCCGTTTCCCGATACCTTTCCCCTCAGGTTTTCTAACCGAAACCCTCTCGCTTCCGATAAAGAGAACTGATCCAGACGGATATGGATGCTGTCTTTCCGAAGAACAGGAGCGGAAAATTTTGCTGAAAAATCAGTGATATTCAATCCTTCCGAGGCAAAAGTCATTTTCCCCTTGCGGATCAGGACAGAGTGAAGGCGAATATCTGTTCTTTCTCTATTATCGTTATTTTTAAAAGCATCAATGACGAATTGAGCATTCAGTTCCCCTGTCGTTTCATCTTTATCCAAGCAAATTATAAAATCCGTCAAGCGAATGAAATCAATGACAACCCGCCCGCCGATCAGCGGCAACACCTGAAAACCCACCGAAAGGTAATCGGCTTCCAGAAGTTGTTTTCCTTTCTTGTCATTCACGATAATCTTCTCAATGCGCAAGCGGTTCAACCATTCCAGATGTAAGGTACCTATCTCAATTGTAGTCCCAAGCCATTTCGAAAGTTCCGAATGAACTGTCACTCGTACCTTTTCTTGTATTGTCGGTAGCAAGAGCAGCCCGGCAGGTAGCAGACAACCCATTGATATCAAGACGGTACACCATAAGGCTATACGTAACAACTTCTTTCTCATCCGATGTTGCAAGTATAGACGGCTACATTCCCGCGTCCGTCGGTTACACTTAGTGTGAGTTTACCTGTAGGAAGGTGTTCCTTACAAACGATCTTTGTCGCGCTTTCCCTTTCAAACAACACGAAATGACCGTTAAGGTCTGCATGGTACGAGGCAATATCACTGAGATTATCGGCTATCAAGAAAGCTACAAGCGGGTGTTTTCCTCCCCGCAGGGTAACAGGCCTAATACAAGGAGCAATAGTATCGGCAGCCAGCGCATATTCCCCTAACTCGTAAATGGAGGCTTCGATATGCCCATTCTTGTAGGTTCCCCCTATCCATTGACGACCTTCTTGTGAAAGGCGGACGATGCCGTAAGCCGAAAGAGGTAAAGTGTCAGTCGGAGAAAGAAAAAGGCTCAATGTAACCGGATGGGGAAAGGCAACAGGTTCATTATGTAGTATATGCGACAAGCGGTCGGTAGTCGGTGCAGTGTAATGGAAATAGAGATTGTCGTAAAGAGAGCCTTCCGGAAGAAAAAGGCGGATCCCTTTAGCTCCAAACCGGTTTTCAACATTATACCAGAAAATCTCATCGCAAGTCGGAGGAGGAGGAATAAGTCGTCGCCGTCCTTTCACGGTGAAACGAAAGTGTGAGGTGTTACCAAAAGCATCGGAAAGGGTATAGACAAAATGATAATCCCGTTCTTGATTGATACAAACATATCCTTGCCTGTTGGCGTGAAGAAAACGTAACGCATTACCCGGTTCAATGAAACTTTTCATAAAGAACCGGCGGTTGTTTTTCCATTCGCTGTAATCAATGAAAGCATTAATAAACCTTGTTTCAGAAAAAGCAAAGCGGGAAATTTCACTGTGGAAGACCTCTTTCCCGTCTACCTTCAGACTTATATACTTTACACCGTATACATTCCTTGTCTCGTCCATAAAGTCATAGGCGCGTATAGCTGTTCCAACACGTCCCCAAGCCTCTACTGTTTTGCCGTCAACACAAAAGGTTTTTGGAGAATGTCCGTTCCCAACAATACCCTTTCCCTTTACGGCATAGAGATAAGCGCCTTGTGCGTGCGGAGGAAGACCATCCTTGATGAATGGAGCATATAGGTCAAGCGGATCAAGGACTTCTTGAGTAACTGTTTCCCTCACCTCAAAATGCAGGTGAGGACCGGCTGAACTACCTGTATTACCGCTCTGTGCAATCACTTCTCCGCGATTGACAGGTAACAAACCTTCTTTCACATCAAAATCCACCCTGAAACGTTCTTCTTTATATTGCTGTCGCCTAACCAGTTCGGTAATATGAGGTGCAAAACTGCGTAGATGAGCATAGACGGTGGTTGTACCGTCAGGATGAGATACATAGAGTGCCTTGCCATACCCCAGATGACTGACGGAAATGCGGGAAATATAACCTTGCTTTACAGCCTTGACCGGAAGACCTTCCCGACCTCCCGTCTTGAAATCTATCCCTGAATGGAAATGGTTACTCCTCAATTCGGCGAAGTTCCCACTCAACAACACTTTCCCGCCTTCTACCTCCAAAGGTATATCCGCACTTCGGCGCGCCTTCCCTTCTATCAAAGGCAACACTAATGAAACAAGGAGAACTATCGCCGTATAAATCCATCTTCCGTTCACAAAGACAAAAGTAACCCTTTTTGCCGCCTTATTCCCTATTTCCGGCTCACCTTACTCGTGTCCCTATACCTGTCCGAATCCCTTCCGGATGGGTGATAATCACTTCTTTGACACCGGTTTCAATCGCCTCAAAAGCATTCTCCAACTTCGGGATCATCCCACCTTGAATAATTCCCTCACGTACATACTGCCTGAACAGCAGATAGTCTATTTCCGGAATAACGCTCTTCTCATCGGATTCGTCCATCAGTACACCGCGTTTTTCGAAACAATACATCAGCGTTACATCAAATGCTTGTGATAACGCTTTCGCCGTTTCTCCCGCGATCGTATCTGCATTGGTGTTGAGTATATTTCCTTGTCTGTCGTGAGTCAGCGGAGCAAGTACGGGAACCATATCTTCACGCATAAGCCGTTCCAATACATCGCCTCGCACGGCACGCACGTCGCCTACAAAACCGTAATCTACTTCCCCTACAGCACGGCGTTCCGAACGGATTATATTCATATCCGCTCCTGTTAAACCCACTGCATTGATTCCTAACGATTGTAAACCCGCCACGATACGCTTATTCACCCATCCCCCGTACACCATCACGACCACCCGGAGCATCTCTGCATCCGTCACCCGACGGCCATTCACCATTCGACTCTCTATCCCAAGCTGTGTAGCCAGCTTGGTTGCCGAACGTCCTCCCCCGTGGACCAATATTTTGTAACCCTCTAACCAACCGAAGTCTGTCAGCAGTTCATCTAATGTTTCTTCTTCTTCTACGATGCGTCCCCCTACCTTCACAACTGTCAGTTTCTCCTTTGATTCTTCTCCCATAAGACTACTTTTTTCAGAAAAACGTTGGAAGCATCGAAATGTTGTGTACTTTTGCCCCTGCAAAAATGCTCGTCGTGCGGTAGTAGCTCAGTTGGTAGAGCATCAGCTTCCCAAGCTGAGGGTCACGAGTTCGAGTCTCGCTTACCGCTCGTCGTAATCCGCTTCCCCGCGGGTTGCTTTTTTGCAGGGGCGTTCTGCAGTGAGCGCCCTTGCTTTTTAATATAATCTAAAAGGATGCCTATTCTGGATAGTATATACGGTGTAGAGAAATTACTCACTACGAAACCTTTCCGTCTCGTAGCGGAAGCTGCTGCCGAACTCCATCTGCCTACCTATGTCATAGGAGGTTTTGTCCGTGACATCTGCCTACGTAGGCCGTCAAAAGACATAGATATTGTCACCGTAGGTAGTGGTATCGAACTTGCTTCCGCTGTGGTAGCCAAACTTGGTAGGGGAGCGCGCCTCTCTGTCTTTCGGACTTTCGGTACCGCACAAGTCAAAGGAGCAGGCCTTGAAATGGAGTTCGTCGGTGCAAGGAAAGAGTCTTACAACCGAAACTCTCGCAAACCTGTTGTGGAAGACGGTACCCTCGAAGATGACCAGAATCGACGAGATTTTACAATCAACGCCATGGCGATCTCCCTTAACGTTGCCGACTTCGGGCAACTCATTGACCCTTTTGGCGGTCTGAGTGATCTTGAAAGCCTCACTATACGGACTCCCCTCAATCCCGACATCACCTTTGACGACGATCCTCTTCGCATGATGCGTGCCGTACGTTTCGCCTCGCAACTCGGCTTTTTCATTCACCCCGATACTTTCGATGCCATTGTACGTAATACCCAACGTCTCTCTATTGTTTCTCCGGAACGTATCACTGACGAACTGAACAAAATTATCCTCTCTCCCCGTCCTTCCGTCGGCTTCGATCTACTTGACCGTACAGGCCTACTCCAGCTTATTGTCCCTGAACTCTCTGCACTCAAAGGCGTCGAAACACGTGAAGGTATAGGGCACAAGGATAACTTTGCGCACACACTCCTTGTCCTTGACAAAGTAGCTCGACAGTCCCAAGACCTTTGGCTACGCTGGAGCGCTATCCTGCACGATATCGCCAAACCTGTTGTCAAACGGTGGGATAACCGCCTCGGATGGACTTTCCACAATCACAATTATGTCGGTGCGCGAATGGTCAATACTATCTTCCGACGTCTTCGCTTGCCTACCGACGCTAAGTTACGTTACGTCCAAAAAATGGTGGACCTGCATATGCGCCCTATTGTACTTTCCGACGAAGAAATTACCGACTCTGCTCTACGCAGGTTGCTTTTTGACGCCGGAGATGATTTCGAACACCTTATGATTCTCTGTGAAGCGGATATTACCAGTAAAAACCCTGCTAAAGTACGCCGTTACATAGATAATTTCCGTCTCGTCAGGGAAAAGATGATTGTCATCGAAGAAAAAGACCGTATTCGTAACTTTCAACCACCTATCTCCGGCGAAGAGATTATGTCTATCTTCGGGTTACCCCCTTCCCCTCCTGTCGGTCAACTGAAAACTGCTCTCAAAGACGCTATCCTCGACGGGATTATCCCCAACGACTACGAGACAGCCCGCTGCTTCCTCTTAGAAACGGCACAAAAACTCGGTATTCCTTTACCTACTTCATGACCACTCAAATTGAACTAAATCAGATGCGCTTTTTCTCCTATCATGGTGTCAACGAGCAGGAGAGATTGACGGGTAACGACTTTACCGTTGACCTCCTTCTCTCTGTTCCTTTTGAAAAAGCTACGATAACCGACAATCTTGACGATACCATTAGCTATGCCGTCGTTTACGATCTCGTTCGTCACGAAATGAGTATCCCTTCTCATCTTCTTGAACATTTGGCCGGACGTATCCTTACTATTCTTAAGTGTACTTTTCCGCAACTTACTGCCGTCACGTTACGCGTGACCAAACTCGCTCCTCCCCTTAGCGGAGATATGCATAGCGCTTCCGTCATTTTGTCGGAAATCTATGTTGTTTGACGAAATGGCCTTCATAATATTGGCAGGCGGACGGTGGTGTATCAATTCGTGCTTCATAAATTCCATAGCAGGGGTAATGTGGTGAAAAAAACGAAGGTAGCCGGAGCAAAGGTAATTGAGCAAAGAGCCGTTTTCATTCGCGATACGATTTTTAGGACATTCACCGTGACAGGCAAAAAGGTATTCACATTGACGGCAAGTCTCGCATAACCTTTCGCGTTTGTCTTGCCCGAAGATAAGCTGTCTCTCCGAATACATCATATCTATCAGCGTGGAGGTACGAATATTTCCAAGTTTATTCCATGTATTTACAAAATGATCGCAACTGTACACATCGCCATTATGTTCTATCACACCGGAATGTCCACAGGTCTGTGCAAATATACAAGTGTCGGCAGGGTGTCCTGTCCAGCTCGCCAGAGCATTATCAAAGTAGTTGACAAAGATAGAAGCGACGTCATGCTGTATCCATTCGTTAAAGATAGTAATAAGAAAATTTCCCCAGTCATCGGGGGTGACGTTGTAAGGGGCCGGTATACCATTAAGCCGTTCTACAATGGGGGTGAACTGTATATAACGGAAGCCATTCTCTTTAAAGAAGGAGTAGCATTCCAAGGGATAGTGTACATTATAATCATTTACGGTTGCAAGCACATTAAATTCCACGTCAAAACGTTGTAGCTTTTCTACACCGCGCATTACATGGTAGAAGGAAGAATTTCCATTCTTCATGCGCCGATAGCGGTCGTGCATGTGAAGAGGTCCATCAATAGAGATGCCTACAAGGAAATGATTGTCATGGAAAAAACGGCACCAGTCGTCTGTCAGCAAAGAGCCATTGGTTTGTATACTGTTCTCTATTGTATATTTCCTGCCGTAGTGTTGTTGGAGACTCAATGCTTTGTGAAAGAAATCCATCTTGCGCAGTAAGGCTTCGCCGCCATGCCAGGTAAAAAGGACATTATTTTGTGTTTGTGCACCGATATATTGATCTATAAAACGCTCTAATATATCCTCCGGCATGGCGGGCTGTCCTTTGTTGTAAAGAGCGCGCTTATCCAAGTAATAGCAATAAGCACAATCCATATTGCATTGAGCGCCTACGGGCTTGGCAATCATATAAAACGAGTGAGCAAAAGGTGCAGCTATCATGGACTAATATACTGTGTGTCCACGCTCATGCACCGGCTTTAAGAGGGGTTCTTTAGGACGTATCAAATCAAAGGGAACGACATCATTCTGTATTGCCCAGTCGAAATAGAGAAACGTCAAGAACTCTACTATTTCGAGGTTCTCTGAGGATATATCGTTTGTTTCGCCGCCATCTTTTTCCAGGTCATAGAGTTGCCATTTATAGGACGGATAAATAGATACTAACTTATATTTTCCATACCTCACGGCTTTGTTGCCGGCGCGTTCCCAGAAAAGCGGTCGATTATCCAACTCTGTTTGAGTATATAGCACCTTTTCCAGGCTTTTTCCAGGGAGCTTATGAGACACAGTATTGTTAAAATGTGTGGGATAATCCACTTTGGCAATTTCATACAACGTAGGGGCTATATCTATAATGTGCCCGCGTCCGTCTACGATCTCATTGCCAGATATATGCTTCGGGTACCAAGCGATAAATGGCGAGCATATTCCTCCTTCGTACGCATATGATTTATAACCCCTAAACGGCGTGTTTGATACGTGCGACCATTGTACTCCCTGCGATTCAAATGAGCCTGCCGTCCCTATGGGACCGCTGTTAACGACCTTGCCGAATTGCCCTGCCACCTCTTCCGCAGGCGCTCCGTTGTCGGACATAAACAGAATCAACGTATTTTCTAATTCACCCACCTCGCGTAGCGTGCGTATCACCGCGCCGATGCCACTATCCATCCTGGTGACCATCGCCGCGTAGATCTCCATCTTTTCCGCCCACAATTTTTTTTCTTCACGCGTCAAGTCTTTCCATGGCGGCACATCGCTGTCTTTTTCCGCCACAGTAACCCCGTCCCCTATCAACTCTAAATCTTTTAGACGCTGTTTGCGTTGTTTGCGAATGGTATCCCACCCGACATCATAACGCCCTTTATATAAGGCAATATCCTCCGTACGCGCCTGCAACGGCCAATGTGGTGCTGTATACGCCAAATATAGAAAGAACGGATTCTTTTTTTTCTGTGCATCGTTTATATATTGTATCGCATGCTCCGTAATCTCATCCGTAAAGTAAAAATTACTGTCCTCACTGCATGAGATTACTTCCTTATCCCTCACCAGTGGCCCCGGATTCACTGCACCTGCATATCCGTTCCCGTAAAAATACGTGGAAGCGCCCCCGAGTATTCCAAAAGAGTGGTCAAACCCTCTATCTACGGGGTATTTATTACCTTCCTTGTTTTCTCCTACATGCCATTTGCCCGATAAATAGGTTTGATAACCCCCCTGGTGTAATACTTCCCCTAACGTTAAAGATTCTTTGTTCAAAAACCCCTGGTACGCCGGTAAGCCTAAATTTACACTGAAATAGCCTATCCCTGCCTTCGTTGCATACTGCCCCGTCAACAATGACGCACGCGTAGGCGCGCTGATAGAATTGTTATAAAACTGCCTAAAGCGTATCCCCTCGTACGCCAACTTGTCTATATTCGGCGTATGTATTTCTCCCCCGTACGCTCCTAAATCCGAATACCCCAAATCATCCGCCACTATGAGGATAATGTTCGGCCTATTATCTTTCTTCTCTTCTTCCGCACTATTCTCTCCTAACGCCATCCCCGGAAGCAGCACCCCTAATCCCAAGTATTTTTTTTCCATAACCCTGTATATTTTTACTCAGCAAAGACAGTAATTTATTCCACTTATGTGTATACCACGTTTATGGTATTTTTCTCCATAAAAAGTTTTCAAGCATAAAAAAACGTTTCTACATAGATAAACGGCTCAGGTATGTCGGCAACTAATTAATTTAATAAAGACCGTAATTGGTGCGAAGGACCTTGAATTCCGTACGACGATTAAGCTGATCCGCCAACTCTTGCTGCTCTATCGGCAGGATGACAATAAATTCTTCCGTCAGTATATCCCCTTCCCGCAGAAAAGGATATTTTTCCGCCATACGTTTAGTCACAACCAGCGGCTCGTCTTTCCCATACCCTCTGGCCACAAGACGATCCTCCGCTATTCCGCCCTTAATCAGATAATCAACTACCGATTGCGCCCGGCGTGCAGACAGTCGCCGGTTATATTCTTGCGATCCTTTACGATCTGTATGTGCCGACAGTTCTATTGTAATGTGCGGGTTATCTTCCAGCATTCGTATCACCGTGTCCAGGGATGTACGCGACGCAAGGCGAAGGCTAGCCCTGTCAAAGTCATAAAAAATGTTCTCTATCACAACCGCCTGGCTGATGGGTGCCAGGAAAAAATCCACCTCATAGGTCTCTTCCTCAAGAGTTGTCTTAAAAACGTGGTGCTGATTAAGATGCCCACGCGCACCGGCCATCATGACATATTCCTGACCGCGACTAACCGTAATTCGATAATAGCCATCTTTCCGCACACCGCTCCGCACGTTCAATCCGTCTTTCCCCACTATACGCACAACGCCTTCTTCCAACACCTGGTCATTTATATCCAGCACAACCCCTTCCACTATAATCTCTGCCGTAGGACACCGGAAACTATAAATATGGTCATAGCCCCGCCCGTCATTCCTGTTCGATGAAAAGAAACCCTCCGCTGTGTCTCTTCCAAACGTAATCCCGAAATCATCCCCAAAGGAATTAATGGGTACGCCCATATTACGCACCTGCCAATTCCTTGAACTGTCCTCCACAGCTTTAAACAGGTCAAGTCCGCCCAGCCCAGGGTGCCCGTCGGATGAAAAGTATAGATCCCCAGTTTTATGCAGATAGGGGAACATCTCATCTCCCACAGTATTAATATCCGGCCCAAGATTTTCAAGCATCCCAAAGCCGCTTTCGGTTACCCGGGCCCGGTAAATGTCCTTTCCCCCATATCCCCCTATCATATCCGAGATAAAATAGAGGTAAACACCGTCCGGCGAAAGCGCAGGATGCGCGAGTGTCGTGCTACTGTCTTTAAGCAGAATGATCTTCTCCCCTTTACTCCACTGCGCATTGCTACGGTTGGAACGATAGATCTCCGCTGTACGTGGAGCGCCCGTTTCTATGTCCTGCGAACAGAAAGTATAGTACATAATGTTTCCGTCGGAAGAGAAAGAAGGGGTACCTTCGTCGAAATCAGTATTGAGTTCGCCTTCGATGAGTTCGGGTTTCTGCCAGAGGCCGCTCTCATCGCGACGGACAAGATAGAAATCGTTAGTATTGAGGCCGGTAATCGGACTGGCGGTTAAATCTTTGTCTTTGACGGGACGGGAAGAGGCGAAGTAAAGTTGATCGAAATCCGTTCCTGTAAGCATGGGGCAGAACTCTCCTTTGCGAGAATTGAACTTGTCCATGCGCTGCACGATGTAAGGAGTAGGGTTTTCCTTCCACAGAGGAGCGTCAAGAGAACCTTGACGTCCTGCAAGGGCGATGGGGTGGGAGGGGGCAAGGGTAAGGAACCGGTCGTAATAGGTAAACGCTTCGGTGTAACGTCCCTGCTTGTGGTAGGTCTGGGCAATACGAAGGAGGACAGTGCTGTCGGGATAGTGGTAACGGTGTGCGTTGAGGTAAGCGGCAACGGCTCGTGAGGTGTTATTGATGAGGCGATTGCACTCGCCCATGCGAAAGGCTACGTAAGCCCGCAAGTCCGGTTCCTGAGGTTTTGTTTTGGTATAAACTTTACGGTAAATGGAAGCTGCCTCGAAATACTCACCTGCCCGATGCTTCTCTTCCGCATCGGACAGCTTGGCCGTCTTGCACCCTGCCACACACACAAGAAGCAAAACGAGAGATATTGCATGGGTAAGGTACTTCCGCATCTAAGACCCCGTCTTCCGTCCGATAGTACAACGTGTTGCAGAGGGGATTATTGCACACGGGTAAGGTTAGATGTATAATTATAATATAGTAAATAACCTGCAAAAAATCCCAGGTAAGGGGAAGTAGCCGATAAAAGGAAGAGAGGAGTATCCTACTAAGCTACGGATACTATACATAGATATTCCGGAAAAAAGAATATACAGATAGCAATAAACAAAAGAAGAATCAAAGGTTTAAATTGATGTGGCACAGGTTCTCTTTTAATAAATACATAGTAAAAAGATACGATTATACTAATTAATAGAGCCCATGGTTGCGTATCTCCTACTCCCTCAATCTTTACAATTTGTGTATAAGGGAAGAAAATCAAGAAAAGGTAGAGAGAAAGAAATATCTTTCTAAATAATGTTTGTACAAATTTGTGCCTACATAGCATACTACCCTGAGGATTATTTATATCAAACATTTTCTCATTATTTAGTAAAAACAAACTCGAATATCTTCAAAAAATACTTCATGTATATGATAAGCATATTTGTATATATTCCATTTGCTCTACAACTACGTACAAGTTCTTGATTCAATAACAGATGGTTTTTAGGACGGGTACTGATACCACCATTTCTCATTTTAAGAAAATCAAAATTCAAATATTTATACTTTAATCTATTTTTATAAAGAAAACGTATTAATAATTCAAAATCAGCTGTAATCTTGTAATCAATTTGATATAAACCAATCCTCTCATAATTATACCTGTATGTAAAAAATGTCTGATGATGAGGCATGAAACCAAAGCGAAATAACGAAGGGTTGAATTTCTTTGATGAATAATAACGTACTGTACGTTCCAGATCTGTAGAATTTACATAACGTACATCTCCAAAAATTATTTCAATCGTCTTATCTTCTATAAAAGAGGAGACGATCCTTTCAATAGTATCATTCCTGTGATAAAAATCGTCTGAGTTGATTATTCCAACAATTTCTCCCGATGCCATTTTTATGCCCTTGTTCATCGCATCATAAAGACCTTTGTCCGGCTCACTAATCCAACACATTCTCCTTGCAAATTCCGGTTCATACTCCCGTATAATCGAAACTGTCCCGTCTTGGGAAAAACCGTCTACTACAATATATTCAATATCTTTATAGGTTTGATTTAGTACTGAGTCAAACGTATCACGAATAGTATTCGCACTGTTATGAGAAACAGTGATAAGCGAGACCTTCATTTTTCGATAACCCTTTGTCTAATTTTTACGGCAGGATTTCCCTGATAGATGGTATAGGGCTCTAAATCCCTGTTTGCAATGGCGCCTACAGATAAAATGGAATGAGAGGCCATTCTTACCCCAGGGCAAACAACCGATTTCGCACCTACCCATGCTCCGTCTTCGATGTATATTTCACCTAATCTATAGTCAAAACTGCTTTTTTTATAATCGTGATTTCCGCATAACAACATGGCTCCTTGCGATATACATACATTATCACGTAAGGTCACTTTGACTAAATTATCTATCCATACATTCTCTCCTATCCACACATTATTCCCGATCTCTAGAAACCACGGATATTTTATATTTACAGAAGGTTTAATCAATACATTTTTCCCCAACTTACATCCAAACAACCTCAGCAAAAAGCGTTTTATAGCATAAAACGGATTCAACGGGTTTATGAAAAATAATACGTTGACAAAGTACCAGCATATTATCCGGAGCTTGTTTCCAGGATAATACCATGAATTATTGAACGATGATAAGTCGGATTGCATCTGTGTAATTAAAAAATATTCATTCAATTGACACTCAGTGATTTTTCTATCTCCGGTAGTAAAATCTCTGCTAATCGTCTTTGTCCACGTTCATTCAGGTGTATCTTATCCCTGAAATCCAGCACGTCTTCATGTTCTAAACCTTGCAGTAAAAGGATATGATGATCACTACAAAATCTTACGATCTCTTCTCCCTGTATTTCGTATTTTCCGGCTATCAGTTCGGATAGAGTAGGATGTAAATAAATAAAAAACGGTATGTTTTTTTCTTTTACATAATCATGGAAAGACTTAAAACCGGGATTAAATACATTTCCTTTTATAATAGGTTCTTTACTTTCCTGTCGCTTGTGAAAAAAACGGGGGAGAAGATATCTGTCCCATAGTTCATAACAAGCAAAGCTATATTGCTTGGAAGGATAGCTCGGAAGTATATCTATAACTTTTTCAAAGGTCATTGTGTCGTACGCATCGTGGCTACTGATAATTAATATTATTAAACCGGCATCGAAATCTCCATATTCCTGCATAAATGCAAAACAATTATCCGGCCCCCAACTCCCGTAACTAATATTCAATATTCGAATTACCCCCCCCCATGAATTGTATTTATTTAGAGTATTTTCAATAATCATCGTCGCTAAAGAATCTTGATCTGTCAATACTCCACCATTTATCACAGAATCTCCGAAGACCAAAACCCTGTGTCCATCCGTTTTTTCTACCGGTCGACTCCTCATGGAAAATTCATTATAACGGATATGTTTACGAAACCGGAAACGCTCTTGATTGGGCTGAGCTATATATTCATATCGCTCATTTTCCTCTGTCAATACGGTGTCGCAAAATCCCCAATAATAGCGTAGATAAATCTCAATTGCTACTACAAAAATCAGAAATATGCAGCATCCTTTATATATACGCTTTGTTAGTTTCATTTATTCCGATAATGTTTCCAATACATTTATAATTCTTTGCGCATAAGAGGGATTTGATAATTGTAAATAAGTATTATAGGCTTCTTTTCCGTATAAATGTAGATCACCGGTATCCAACATTTCTTTAATTGTCCGCTTGAAGCTCTCTTTATCTCCATAATGAAATAAACGTCCATTATTTCTATCTCTTACGTAAGATGGTTCCGGTCCTTGATGGTTCATAATATTGTCATGCACTAAGCAAGGTAAACTTAATGACATATAATGTACTACACTCAATCCCGCATTGCCCGGATAACAACCTATAATACATTCTTTTGAAATCTCCGATATTTCTTTTTGCTCGTATAAATCTCCATAAAATTTCATATACCCCCCCCCATTATATTTATTAGTATAAAATTTACATAATTCCCCGGAACCAATTATATGTAATGATATAGGATAATTTTCATTTCTTAGTTCAATAATACTTTCGCATAATAATTCCAAATTACAACCTTCCCGTAGACGACCGATAAAGAGTATTCCTATCTTTGAATAATCCTTCTCTTCCGGAGGAATCGGATAATGATTAACTATCGAATTGTAAATCACAGTAAATCTTTTTTTATTCAACCCAAATTCTTCTATTCTTTTCAAAGAATTTGGTGTGTATAACAATGTCCGTGTTGATATTTTTGAAATCAAGAAATATATCGTTCCATAAATTATCCTGTTTGAAAAGGACTTGGACCGGTTATAAGGTCCCCGTATATGCGAATAAACAGGTATTGAACGGAAAAAGCAATAAATCAATAAAAACCAATATGAAATATAATGAGAGTGTGCACAGACAAGAATCTTATTCGGACGTACTTCTTTAGTTATTTTTATTAGGTCGGATTGGTAAAACAATTTACTATGGAGAAATTTATAGGTCGGGACAAGTATATGTTGCTTTATCTTTAATCCTTCGAAACAAAATTCCTCTAATCCTGCCCCTAAGAAAGAATCAAGTTCGGAAGAAACTACATAGACCTCGTAATGTTCTCCTAATTCCTCGAAAACAGGGACACGATATCGTGCAAATACCGGCACTATGATTAATAGTTTTTTCACCTTAACCTAATCAAAATATACAAACTCCGGTTTTTCACCTCCATTTAATAACCAATCGTATAAGCGTAACATCTTTTGAGCGGAAACTTCCCATGTAAACTGTTCCTCCACCAAACGACGTCCATTTTTCCCCATAGTAATACGCGCTTCATCCGACATATTAAAAAGTTGTAGAATACCTTCTTTTACAGAAGTAACGGTATTGTCTACCTGAATGGCCGACTTGGTTTCAAATCCTTCGGGTATGTTACAATAAGGCGTCATAATCACCGGTAGCGAATATGACCATGCTTCGAGTACGGTCATAGGTAATCCTTCTCCACGAGACGCTAAAATATACGCATCCGCACGACTATATATCTGCCGTTTTTCCTCATCGAACAATCCTCCATGAAATATAATAATTTCTTGTAATTGATATTTTTCTACAATCAATCGAAGCTTTTTTAAATACCTATCCGAGCCCCATCCAACAATGTCAACAATCCATTCTTTTAGCAATTCCGGATATTCCAGATTAATCAACGCAATTGCTGTTATTAATATATCTATCCCCTTCTTATGATGTAGGCGTCCTAAATAAAGCAAATGTTTTTTTTCGTCTATCTGCATAGAATTAACAGGAAGAATCGGTAAGTGAATAGCATTGGGAATAATGGCAATAGGAGCCGTTAGGCCGTAAGCACGGATATCTTCCAACTCTTTCATACAAAGTGCATGATAACAAGTTACCGTATGAAATGATTTATCCGCGAATAATAATTTTCCGATCAATTGTTTAATATAACCCTGTCGCTTAATAATATAAGGAGCAAGCATTCCATGAGGACTTACCACACTTGGCTTCCCTGTTTTTTTTCGCCACGTATGTATAAAAGCATGAGGATAACGCCAAAGTCCATGGACGTGAAGAATATTCCCTTGAGATCCCAAAACAGCTTCACGAACCTGTTTTGAATAACCGAATATATTATGACGAGAATATATATATACAGGAAGGTCTACCCATTTATTTAAATCTACAGGAATACCTGCATCCTTATATGCATAAATTCCTATATCCGTATTTCGAAATACAGGATCCATGTATAATCCATTCATCGATCCGAGTAATCCTCCTGCATAGCGTGATACGGAATAGGTATATACAGTTATCTTCATTTGATTTTCATTCTTTATAAGCCAATATACAGAGGTATGATTTTATTTAATTCCGGATACCACAACGAACAATATAAAAATTATTACTTTCATGATTTTTCTTTATGAAATAGGAAATAAACAAAGCGATAAAAAGATTCATAGGAAATACTTCCGTTACAACTACAGAAAAAGAAAATAAACCATAGAGAATAATCACATTGACCATGAATACATTCTTTTTTATCTGTGCCTTGATAGCGATAAACAAGAGAAAAATTATTAATAATAAAAAATATAGAATCCCCATATTAATCAAAAAAGATGCGTAAAAGGCATCGGCCGCAGAAGTTTTTATGAAATTTTGTTCAGCCAACATAGAAGTAAGATTGACCGCATATCCAAACGTCTTAGAAATGAGACCTGTTGAGTATAGTCCATCCATGAAATACATTCCTCTTGTGCTTATTGAAATTTCCGATGAGCCTTCTCCTCTATTAGTCAATAGATCTGCATAGTTATAAACACTTAACACCACTAATGGAATCAACAATATTAATACGGTGTAATATTTCCATTTTCTAATCACTTTGAGATACATCATTGTAATCAAGCAAATCATTCCTGTAGACGACATAGATAAAACAACTCCTATTATTGAAAGGATTTGTCCGGTTTTCCTTATCACTTCTTTTCTTGCAAATTCATCAATAATCAAATAAGACAAACAGATAAAAGAGGAACAACTATGTGCATGGGAAAACATACCGGGTACCCTGGCCGCTAAATTAAAATAGGTGTCTCCCTGATAATGCGGCATATACCACAACTCTATCACCTGAAAAAGGGTATTTAATGAAAGTATTGCAAAGACAAAATAGCTTACGCGATTCATAAACCTTTCGTCAATACTGTCATGTAGGAATATGAATAAAAATAGAGGTAAGCTCCAACGCAATCCCGCCAATATATGTAGTACGCCTGTATTTTCTATACTTATGAACACAGGAAACCCTAACAGTAATAGACAGAAAGGGAGAAAGAAATATGATTTTGGAAATTTACCTGTGTACATAATGCTGGATAAAGACAGTAATATAATCGCCAAAAACCCTATGTCTTTGATTAGTTTTATTAAAAATATGTCACCGCTAATAAAATTCCCTTCATTGATACCTGTACTTCTTAATAGTTCGTTTATATTTATCACCGGAGTCAGCGATAACAGGAGTAGAATTATAATATGTACCGTCTTTTTATACATAAGCTGTAGTTATAAGGTAACCCCACGTCTATCAAAAAATCACCATAGTTCATAGAGAACTATGGTGATTTTCAACTTGTAAATCATTGATAATAAATAGAATAAAATACGAGGTAAGTACGCCGGTACATCACCGACACTCAAACTTTTCGACAGAATGAAAAGGTAAAATGCTGGAAATCAGAGATAATAGAATCCCTATGGACACAAAAAAAAGACATAGTTCTCTATGAACTATGTCTTTTTGTGGATACAACTCGCTTAGATACAACAAAGCTCGTCACCTCCACAGACGGGGATGATGATACCGTACTTTACAGGTATGTTGCAAAGGTAGGTATTATTAACGATTGATTCTTACTTACAGGTAGAAATTTTATTTCCGAGAAAAGAAGTTACTATCAAGGTTACCTTTGATCGGTCTATACATCTCTCTCAAAGCAAAATCCGTAAAATAGGGCATGTAACCACCCGCAGGGGTAAACGTCAATTCAGAAAAATAGACGCTATCACCGACATCGTATAAATCCACGCGAACAAATTCAAAATCTTCACCCAACTTTCCGGCTATTTCTATCATCTTCTGTAAATTTTCAGGCCTTTCGACATTACCCTGATGTCTATGGTTACTTTTCAACCATCTCTCACTAATATTATTCCAATTCGTATCGTAGACATAAAATTTCAAATCGATATATCTATCACATACTACTAATATACAGGGTATTACAGGCTTATTTTTACCTTTCATCCCCGCGGATCCTTCCCCTGCATTACACACCATAAATTTATAGTCACTAAGGCTATCTTTCTGTTTTTTACATTCAATCAATTGTTCCGCATAGATAACAGGTTCTATATATGTATAGTGAGGCTCCATGATAGAATAGGTAGTTTTCACTAAAAAATTCAATGTCTCAACAGCCTTCTTTTTGTCGAAAACAGTCTTATTTTTACACACGATATGGCCGCCACACCCATGATTGGTTTTCAGTACAAACTTATCCGGAAGGGCGTCAAAATCTATCTGATTCGCATCTTGAACTATTTGATAAATTTGAGGAAGAAGATCTGAAAGTCCTTTACTTCTGATATAATCCCGTACTTTTATTTTATCTGCGAATGGAGCAAAGCGCATGAAGTCGGGTTTTAATTGTGCTGCCAATAGATATTCCGAGAGATCCGAAGGATTCTTAAAATGCGGAATCCGTCTACGGTGGCGCCAGTACCTAAGTGCATAATACAAACTTGCATTCGCACGAAACAGGTTTTTTTCTATGATATCACGTACAAACATAAATTACTGATTTTAAATTATTTAATTCGCACTCTGTTCCAAACAATTACCGTAGTTCTAATTGAACTATGCAGGTGTATGGGTAATTGGGAAAACAGGGTACTTTGAAGCATGAAAAGGGTATATCCGGTTCGAGTACCGGATATACCCCCTCATAAAGTTTCTATTAAAAAAGAAAGTATTACCTTCGCGTTGCCTTCGTGGATCAACGATTTGAGGGAATCACCATAGTTCAATTAGAACTATGGTGAGTTTTGCGTTTCTCCACTTAGTGCAGGATCGGAGAGATTAGAGATTCAGGTATCAGCAGGGATGGTAGGAGAGAGTCTGTCCATCCCAGCGGAGGGAAGTAGGGGAGGTGATCCAGTCACCGAGTATAAAGAGACGGGGAACAGTATTCGGAGGAGAAAGGGGGAGTTCAAGAGGACAGTGGAGGTGTCCGAAGATGAGATAAGCGATGTCAGGATCGCTTTGAACAGCAGTTTGGGCAAAATCAATGTAAGGAGTCAGGTTCTCGGGCTTGCAGGAATGGGAGGAGCGGCTGCGATACGACCAGCGATGGGCAAAAGCCATAGACCAGCGGGGATGGATAGCGGCATAAAGGCTCTGGCACAAAGGGGAGCGGAAAAGGGTACGAAGAAGGCGGAAGGCGGGATTAGGGTCAGCTTCATCACCGTGGGCAAGGAAGAAAGTGGTCCCGAGGAGATCGACGATAAGAGGCGTACGGTGAATGACGGCGCCGAGTTGTTCGGGAAGATAGTCGAAAAGCCAGACGTCATGGTTACCGGTAAAGAAATGGAGCTCAATGCCGTCATCGGCGAGTTCGGCAAGCTTGCCAAAAAAACGAGTATAACCCTTAGGGATAACATGGCGATACTCGAACCAATAATCGAAGGTGTCTCCAAGGAACCAGATCGCTTGGGCGTCAAGGTGTACACTTTCGAGCCAACGTACCATACGGCGTTCCACAGCCGGGGGATCCGGATGGCATCGGCCGCCGAGATGCGCATCGGCCGTGAAGTAAATACTCATCAGAGGAAACCTAACTCCAATTTAGCTTCGTCGGACATCATATCCTTGTTCCACTCCGGTTCAAAGACAAGACGAACATTGACATGACGGACGCCTTCGACGGAACTTACCTTCATGCGGACATCTTCCATAAGATAGTCAGCCATAGGACAACCGGGGGAAGTAAGGGTCATTTCAATGGTTACATCTTGATCAGGGCTGATTTCTATCTTGTAGATCAGTCCAAGATCATACAGGTTAACCGGTATTTCGGGGTCGTAAACCGTTTTGAGCATCGCTATAATAGCCTCTTCGGTAGTGTGGCAGCAGTCATTTTCCATATGTCTCATAACTTTGTTGCAAAAGTAAAAACAAGAGACAATTTTTCACTTCTGCTCTGTTTTAAATGTGCTTACCTTTGTACCGCATGAGATGGATCTGTAGGGGTATAGTTACTGGCCTATTCATTCTATTCATTGTCTCGGCAATGGGACAAGTTTTTCCGTCATTGTTACAGTCGACGGAACAAACGGTAATGGAACATTGGGTGGATTCGGTCTTTACGACATTAAGTGAAGACGAGCAAATCGGTCAATTGTTCATGCCGATCGTTTATCCCAACGAAAGCGAAGAAAACAAGCAACGTACCATCCGGTATGTACGGGATTACGGTATAGGGGGTGTACTGTATCAAAAAGGAAAGGCCAGTGTCCAGGCGGAAGTGACAAACCGAATGCAATCGGCGGCACGGGTACCACTCTTGGTGGCGTTGGATGGGGAGTGGGGTTTAGCGATGCGCCTGGAGGGAACGGTTCGCTTTCCAAAAAACATGTTGATCGGGGCCGGGAATAATGAAGCTCTGGCAGAGGCTTACGGAAAGGAAGTAGGTCGGCAATGCAGGGAGATGGGAATACATGTGAACTTTGCGCCGGATATGGACGTGAATAGCAATGCGGACAATCCGGTTATCGGACTTCGTTCTTTTGGAGAAGACATCCATCTGGTGATACGTTTGGGTTTAGCCTATGCGCGAGGATTGGAGTCGATGGGCGTGCTTTCGGTAGCCAAACACTTTCCGGGTCATGGAGATACCTCAGAAGATTCACACCGGACGCTCCCCTTTGTTACACACGACCGGACGCGCTTGGATAGTATTGAATTGCATCCCTTTGTCCATTATATAAAGGGAGGACTGGGGGGAATGATGACAGGTCATCTGCGGGTTCCGGCATTAGAACCTGATGCGATCGCATCGTCATTTTCACATCGTATTGTGACGGGTTTATTACAAGGAGAGTTGGGCTTTGGCGGTTTGTGTTTTACGGATGCCCTGGAAATGAAAGGGGCGGCGGCAAAGGGAACGAATGCGTCGGTGCAGGCATTGTTGGCGGGAAACGACATTCTGTTGGGACCTTCGTCGCTGTCAACGGACTTTGAGGCGGTACGAAAGGCCGTCCGCCGCGGGATTATCCGGCGAGAATTGATTGAAGAGAAATGCCGTAAAGTACTTCGATACAAATATGCGTTAGGATTAAACAACTACCGGCCGGTAGAGATAGAGAATTTATCGGAACGCCTCCTTACCCCGCATGCCGCATGGCTGTCTGCAAAACTCAATGCCGAAGCCATGACACTGGTGAAAAATGAGGAAGACTTACTCCCCTTACGGGAATTGGGAAATAAACGGATAGCTGTTCTCTCGTTGGGTGCTCCGGTGGGAAATGTTTTTCAGCAGTCATTGAGTCGTTACGATTCAGTGGCGTTTTTTTCCCTTGAACAGGCAGCAACTTATGAACGGATGAAGGAGATTCGCACTCGCCTAACCGACTACGACAGGGTGATCTGTTCTGTCCACACGACACGCATAGCGGAAAACGAAATTCTTTGCCAGTTGGCGGGCGACCACGAACTGATACTCGTATTCTTCACCTCTCCATATCATGCACGACAGTACAAGGCGATGATACGGGAATCAAAAGTGGTTCTCATGGCGTATGAAGAAACTCAGGGAACGATGGATTTTGCTGCTCAAGCCATTTACGGAGGAATTGCGGTAAGGGGACACTTGCCTGTGACAGTACCGGAACTATTTAACATGGGGACAGGAATAGAGACGGAGAAAACACGTTTAGGATACCACGAGCCGGAGGAGGCGGGGATAGATCCTTTCCATCTGGCGCTTGTCGACCGCCTTGTGAAATTCGGACTGGATACAGGGGCTTACCCTGGATGCCAACTGCTGGTGGCCAAAGATGGTTGGGTGATTTACCACAAAGCTTTCGGTTATACGGACTCTTCCCAGCAGACAGCCGTTACGACGGAGCATATCTACGATTTGGCTTCAGTTACCAAAGCAACGGCTACGCTTCCGGCACTGATGAAGGCCTACGACGAAGACCTCTTTACACTCAGACAACCGCTCGGCCAACACCTCTCTTTTGTAGCTCACACGAAAAAAGCAAATATCCTTATCCGCGACATGCTTTACCATCGGTCAGGCTTGCCTCCTACAGTAGATTTTTTTCGCGATGCTTTGACCGACAGCAGTCTTTTCTCGACTTTTCCTCACAAAGATTATACCATACAGGTAGCTCAAGATTTCTATCTCTGCGATTCTTTCCCGAAATATATCCGGCGTGACATCCTTAATGCCCGAATGGGGAAACAAGGGCGTTACGTGTACAGTTGCGTGAATTTCATCCTTCTCAAGATGATGTTTGAGGAGATGAAGGGAATAGCAATGGACGAATATCTACATCGTTCTTTCTACGTTCCGCTTGGCGCTCATACGACGACTTACAATCCATTACGGCGTTTTCCGCTCGAACGTATCGTGCCGACAGAAAATGATCAGATAGTCCGTAAACAAATCTTGCAAGGTTATGTGCATGACGAAGGGGCGGCTTTTCAAGGAGGGGTATCAGGTAACGCAGGACTTTTTTCTACTGCTAATGACCTCGCTAAGTTACTCCAACTCTACCTTAACGAGGGAAGATATGGAGGTGAGCGTTATATCTCAGCGGAAACCGTCCGTTTCTTCACTTCCAACAAAAGCCCAAACTCACGGCGAGGCCTTGGTTTTGATAAACCATCCCGTTCAATGACCTCGTCACCTTGCGGATACCTCGCTCCACCTTCCACTTACGGTCATACGGGTTATACGGGGACGTGTTTCTGGGTAGACCCTGAGAATCAACTTATCTACATCTTCTTGAGTAATCGCGTTCATCCAACGCGTACAAACCTTCTCCTCTCCCGCCTTGACCTCAGGGAACGGATTCAAGACGAAATCTATAAATCTTTCCTCCGCTAAACTGCAATTGATATGGATTTTCCTTCCACTCTTCTGGAAACTGCCGTCACTGAACTTTCCTCTTTACCGGGTATAGGTCGTAAGACAGCCTCACGGCTTGCATTCCACTTGCTACGACGGGAAAAAGATTACGCCGAAAGGCTGGCTTCCTCTCTACTGGCACTACGAAGGGATATCCATTACTGCCCCATCTGTCACAATATCAGTGACACGGATATATGTACAATATGCGCTTCCCCGCAACGAGACCGTTCGCTGGTCTGCGTGGTAGAAAGTATAAAAGAGATGATGGCGATAGAAAATACGGGACAGTATAGGGGACTTTATCACGTATTGGGGGGACGGATCTCTCCCATTGATGGGATAGGTCCGAATGACCTGAAAATAGAGAGCCTTGCCGAAAGGGTTGCCGACGGTGGAATTGCAGAGGTAATCCTTGCACTCAGCACCACGATGGATGGAGAAACGACCAATTTCTTCATTTATAAAAGACTGTCGGATTATCATGTTCCTGTCAGTATACTCGCACGTGGGGTTTCGGTAGGGGATGAGATAGAATACGCCGATGAAGTTACCTTGGGACGCTCTATTCTGAATCGGACACGTTTTGATGACCAATTTATAAATTGACTTGCGGTGATACTCCTCATCGAAACTTCGACGACGTTTTGCTCCGTCGCCTTATCCTCTCAGGAGAAGATACTCTATTACAGGGAAGCAGAAAAAGAGAATGCGCATGCCGAAGTGGCGGCAGTGTATGTGCAGGAGATGCTGACTGCCTTGGGCGAGGAAGAGAGACCGGATGCAGTAGCGGTGAGTTGCGGCCCGGGATCGTATACAGGTCTCCGTATCGGGGTATCGCTTGCGAAGGGTATCTGTTTTGGTTACGGTATACCGCTCATCGGTATACCGCTCATCGGTATACCGACACTGGATATACTGGTTTCGGCGGCCAAGAAGGAATGTAGTTGTGGGGATTGCCGCTATATTGCTGTCCTTGATACACGTGGAAAGGAAGTATATTATGGCGTATACAATCAAGACCTCCGTGTGCTCAGGCAGACGAAAGCAGGTTTGATCACGGAAGAGACGTTTATTGATTGCATGCAATCTCCGGAGGTGTTTTTTGTGGGTAGTGGGGCTTATAAATGTCGCGAGTTATACAACCGGCCGAATGTTCGTTTTCTCGAAGATATCCATCCCAAGGCAAGTGACATGGCAATACCTGCCGAGAGAGCATTCTTGAATTCCGAATTTGTGGACGTAGCGTATTTCGAGCCGCTCTATTTCAGAGATTTCCAGCCGACGTTGCCTAAGAAAAAAATCTTTTAGCGGTGGCTGGTGTCTATGTGCATGTGCCTTTCTGCCTCAGGAAGTGTATCTATTGTGACTTCTTTTCCGTTCCGGAAATCGGTCAGACGACGGCTTATGTGGAGGCATTACGGAAGGAGATGGAACTGCGCAGGGATTTCCTGGGAGAGGAGCCACAGACTTTCTATATCGGAGGTGGTACACCCTCCCTGTTGCCGCTTACGTTGCTCGAAGGAATCGTAGAAGCTGCCGACCGTTATTTTGACCTATCCCATTGTACGGAGTTTACCCTCGAAGCGAATCCTGATGACCTTTCGCCAGAATATGTACGTTCCCTGCGTTCCCTGCCTTTCAACCGTATCAGTCTTGGCGTGCAGAGTTTTGATGATGAGGTGCTCCGGTTCCTCGGTCGGCGGCATACCGCTCGCCAGGCATTGCGTGCTATCGACTTATGCCGACTGGTCGGCTATGAGAACCTGAGTATTGACCTTATCTACGGGCTTCCGGTGGCAGAGAAGGAAAACAGTCTTGAGGCAGCCCTCCGCCTTGACCTTCCCCATATCTCGGCTTACCATCTCACCTACGAAGAAGGAACGCCGCTCTATGAACTCCTCCAAAAAGGACTGTCCCCGATAGACGAAGAAATTTCCGCCTCTCAATTTCTCTACTTTCACCAACGTCTCTCCACCGCAGGTTACGTACATTACGAATTGTCGAACTTTGCCAAAGAAGGATGCTTCTCCCGCCATAACACAGCGTACTGGAAGGGAGAACCGTATATCGGGCTTGGCCCTTCGGCTCATTCTTTCCGAGGCATAAGGCGGGAGGCGAATGTGCGTTCGCTGCCGCTCTACCTCTCCTCCCTCTCTGAAGGGAAACTGCCCTGTACGGTGGAAAAGCTTTCGCTCACAGAGCAGTTCAACGAATACTTAATCACGCGCCTACGGACAAAATGGGGTATCCGGATGGAGGAAGTGAGCCGACTCTTCGGCGAGAGGTTTGCGGAGAGTCTCTGCCAAAATGTGAAGCCTTTCATTGACAGGGGGTTACTGGTAGGTACAGAGGATACATTCCACCTGACGGTAGACGGTATGCTACTTTGTGACGCCATCCTCAGGTCTCTAATCCTCCTTGACCCTATCCGGAGGGGGTAATTAACCAAATTTATAGTCATATATTGTTGATTTACTTCTTCATTCCGACAGGTAAGGTGAGAAAGGAACGGCGGGAGAGGGGAGGGTAGTGTTCAATGGCGTAACGGAGGGTGGTTCGGGGGAGATGGGGGGCGTGGAGGGTCAGGTAGTTGGTCAGCACAACTTTATCTCTCTTGCCAAGTTCGCGGAGCATCCAACCGAGGGCCTTCTGAATAAGGTCATGTGGGTGACTTTCTTTTATAAAATGGGCAATGATTTCAAAGAGTTCTTCATACTCTCTGCGGCGGATGAAAGCAAGGGTGGCAAGAATACCGATGCGCTGTTCCCAAAGGTTTCCGTGGAAGGCTAACTGCTTGACAAAGGCACGATCCTTGTCGACCAGGTATGCACCGACAATATAGGGGGCGGAGAGGTCGACGAGGTCCCAGTTGTTGATGTATCGCGTGTTGGCCAGATAGAACTCGTGAAGGCGGGTCTGTTCTTTGGGGGAGGCGTTTCTGAATTGGCCGATAAGGATA
>JAITRW010000014.1 GCA_031288175.1 Tannerellaceae bacterium | reverse complement strand
CCTTTATTATACTCTGTGGTAAACGCTTCTTCTTCGTGGGTTAGCCCTGCAAAAGCAGCTTTGGCATGTAACCCATAAGAAAAGAAAGCACCCACCTTAGGAAGGATGGATAGTTCATTTGTTACGTTTAATTTTAATCCCATTAAAAGTGGTATATTCAGGTAATAGGCCTTCATACGCACATCATTTATGGAATTAGGTATTATGTCATCCTGAGGAGGATCAAAACGAAACCCTTTTTGTTGCAACGTAATTCCGGATTCCAACCAGGCTATATCCCGGATGGTGTAAGAGGCTATTGCCCCCAGCAAGAAACCTTGTTGCGGCTGTCGATTAAAGCCTATAATATAATAATTGCTGTTCAGATAACCGGCTTCAGCTCCTATTCTAAACTGTGCCGAAGCATGACTTACCCAGCCTAAGCACAACAGAAACATAAAAGAAAGACTTCTCGTTTTCATACACGAAAAAAATGTACAAACAGCACACATTAGCAAGTTTTTCTTTGTTTTCATAGCGAGCACTTTTGTTTTATTAAGTTTAACATTTTACTCATTTTTTCTACAATCGCTTCTCCGATACGCTTTGTTCCGGATTGACGTTGCAAACGTAAAAAGAAGTTTTCAGACAGGGTATCCGTACGACGGGAGTTTCTACTTTTTTCAGAATTACTTTATTCTATTCAAAATTCAAATGTAATACGGTTGTTTTTATCAAATTTAAACGCGATGGCAAATACCAAGAGGGATCTGCGGAAAGCGGCGTTTTTTATTGAATAGTGAGGCGGAGTGATGCCGGAGAGATGGAGAGAAGATTGCTACAGTTTTCCGTATACGAATAAGAAAAAACGTATACCTTTGTAGTACCAATATAAGTCGAAATTTAAAACAGGGAAATGGGGAAGTTAACGAAAGAAGAAAAGGAGATACTACTCGAAGTCTTTGAGTATTTACTCAATGTCTTACGATTTTATCGTAACCATGAGGATATTATACCATCGGGAGTGTATCTACGCAAACTCAATGAACTTCTGGATGAAATATTGAGAGTTGGCACATGGATAAAAAACGACGAAGAGAAATAACAAACCAGCCCCCACCGGAAGGTTGGGGCATATAAAATCAAACGCAAATGAAAAACATGGAAGGTATCAAACAAATGGTAGACGTGGACAAGCTCTTGCCGTCGAAACGTCTTAGGGAAGAGTTTGAACGGTTTGAAGCGATGACAGTAGAGGAACAAAAAGACTTCAAAACAGAAGTCGTTGACTACTTCTCCTCACTCACCGATGAGGGTAAACAAGCCTACGTGCAGGATATTCAAACAGGGATAGATGCACTTGTAGGGACGGTTAGCGATTTGAAAGAGCGATTAAAAGAGAGAGAAATTTTTGACGCGCTCTCTATGAATTACATAGCCAAAACCTATTTCAACAAAAGCGCTTCATGGTTATATCACAGATTGAATGGGAATACTGTGAAGGGTAAGGTTGTGCAGTTTAGCGAAAAAGAGAAGCAGCAATTCGCGGAGGCACTGCGGGATTTAAGCCGTCGGCTTGAAGATACTGCGGGATCGTTTGCTTGACGTGTACATTCGACTATTGACGAGAAAAGCCCGACCTATTAGGCCGGGCTTTCTACTTACCTTTCTCCCGTGGAGCTGGAGAGATTCGAACTCTCGTCCAAACGAGGAATTAATCCGCTTTCTACATGTTTATCTCCGCTTCAATTGTCGGGAGGGGGCAAGACCGGAGCTACCAACCCACACCTTAGCCTCTTAATGTTCGCTCACCGTCCGAGGCTACGGCAAACTATCCCCGATATTACCGCACCACCATATCGGACCGCTTCGGAGCCAGAGCATCCGGGTGATGTTGCGTCCCCACACCCGTGCGGGGATTAAGCGTCTAACCTACTGTACTTCGGTTACGCAGCGCAAGCGTAAGAATATTCGCCAGATAAAAGATCGCCGGCTGAGATTAAGGTGCAAACCAACGACGCACCACATGCTTACAGATCACTTCTGCCCGCTGTCAAAACCGGTCAGCCCCATGATCTTTGTACGATGCAAAGGTACTCATTTTATCACAGCGGCAAATAGCTTGTGGCGAAGATGTACTACGGTATAATTCGGGTTGATGTCGAGGATGATCTGCTCCAAAACTTGCGGGTCATCGGACAGATGGTAAGTGCATATAGCCAGCTTGGGAGCAAAGGTTTTCAGTACGTGGGAGGCACCTCGCAGCATATCCCGTTCGGCGCCTTCGATGTCGGCTTTAATGAAGTCTATTTTGGTGAGGTTATTCTCTGCAACAAATTGGTCGAGGGTCGTAATAGATACTTTTTCTTCCCTCTGATACTCCTGCTTCATGACGATGGAGTTGGCGCCACTATTCGCTTCGTTAATGGCGATATTTACTTCGCATTCTTTGTCTCCCAAGCCTTTTTGTATCGGAAGAATGTTGCCTGCATTTAACTTTGACGTTTGGCAGAGGATAGCGAAGGTTGTAGCGGTGGGTTCAAAGGCATAACAGGTTGCCCCCTTCGCCGCCGAATAGGCACTGAAGTCTCCCATCCAGGCACCGGCATCAATGACGACATCTCCCTGTTTTACCGTCACATCAAATGCTCCATCCTCGTACCCATAAAGACCTTCGGACAAATATTTGTCTAAGGTTTCAATGAAGGGCTTATCATATCTATCATTAAATAAGCAGTAAGACAGGAATGTGTCATCAAAGACATTCATTAGTTGAAAAACAACACCACGAACTGGTACGTCGGGGAGTTTTATTCCATTGAAATCAAAATAACGACCATTCTTCCCTTTTTTTCTCCATTTCCTTATGAATAGCCAAGCTGAGAGACGCCTATGACCCATATCTATTATCTTGTATATGCTTTCTTTCAAGAGAAAGAAAAACGTTTCCAGATACGACCATTTCCTGTATTTTCTACCGAACATGGCCTCCTTTACAAACTTTACCTCTTTGATTGGTTTCATTCTTCCTTAATTTATTGAATAAAGTGTACTGATCACAAGCTTGAGGACGTTCCACGATTCATACCGTAGTTCAACAGGAACTATGGTAAAGGATGAAAGTTGTTGTAAATGAGCGTGTTACAAAAGAACGGGTTGTGAAAAATTTAATAAGGAGTGTTTTAATAACCGGAAAATGTCCTACATTTGTACCATTGGAGCGTTTCCCCATCCTTTACCATAGTTCCTGTTGAACTACGGTATGAATCGTGGAACGTCCTCAAGCTTACGATCAGTACACTAAATTAAGGAAGAATGAAACCAATCAAAGAGGTAAAGTTTGTAAAGGAGGCCATGTTCGGTAGAAAATACAGGAAATGGTCGTATCTGGAAACGTTTTTCTTTCTCTTGAAAGAAGGTATGTACAAGATACTAGATATGGGTCATAGGCGTCTCTCTTCTTGGCTATTCATAAGGAAATGGAGAAAAAAAGGGAAGCATGGTCGGTATTTTGATTTTAACGGAGTCAAACTCTCCGATGTACCAACGCGTAGTATTATTTTTCAACTAATGACTGTCTTTGATGACACATTCCTGTCTTACTGCTTCTTCAATGATAGATACGACAAACCCTTTGTCGAAGCCTTAGACGAACATCTAAAGGAAGGTCCTTACGGGTACGTAGATGGAGCATTTGACGTGACGGTTAAAAAAGGAGATATAGTCATTGATGCCGGAGCCTGGATGGGAGACTTCAGTGCTTACTCGGCGGTAAAAGGTGCCACGAGTTACGCCTTCGAACCTCTTGAACAAACTTTCCAAATTCTCTGTAAAACAGCGGAGTTTTATGCAGGATCTATACATCCCGTACAAAAAGGCCTCGGAGAAAAAACTCAAGAACTAATTATTAATAGCGGTAAAGAGATGCTTGATTCGGGGAGTTCCATCGCCGTAAAGAAAGAATATCATGTGAATGCAGAAACCATATCTGTTATCACCCTTGACCAATTTGTTGCAGAGAATAACCTCACCAAAATAGACTTCATTAAAGCCGACATCGAAGGCGCCGAACGGGACATGCTACGGGGTGCCTCCCACGTACTGAAAACCTTTGCCCCCAAGCTGGCTATATGCACGTACCATCTGTCCGATGACCCGCAAGTTTTGGAGCAGATCATCCTCGACATCAACCCGAATTATACCGTAGTACATCTTCGGCATAAATTGTTTGCCGCTGTCACGAAATAAGTACTTTGGGGGAAAAAGAAAGCCCGGCCAATTTAGTCGGGCTTTTCTTTCGGTAAATCTCATTTTATCACAGCAGCAAATAGCTTGTGTCGAAGATGGACTACGGTATAATTCGGGTTGGCGTCGAGGATTATCTGCTTTAAGATATACGGGTCGTCGGGCAGATGGTAAGTACATATAGCGAGCTTGGGGGCAAAGGTTTTCAGTACATGGGAGGCACCTCGCAGCATATCCCGTTCGGCGCCTTCGATGTCGGCTTTAATGAAGTCTATTTTGGTGAGGTTGTTCTCTGCGACGAATTGGTCGAGGGTCGTAATGGATATTTTTTCTGCATTCACATGATGTTCCTGCTTCATGATAATGGAGTTACCTACATTAAGCCCTTCCCCGATAGTAATAGTTAGTTCTTGAGTTTTTTCTCCGAGGCCTTTTTGTACGGAGTGTATAGATCCTGCATAAAACTCCGCTGTTTTACAGAGAGTTTGGAAAGTTTGTTTAATAGGTTCGAAGGCGTAACTCGTGGCACCTTTCACCGCCGAATAAGCACTGAAGTCTCCTATCCATGCACCGGCATCAATGACGACGTCACCCTTTTTTACCGTCACGTCAAATGCTCCATCCTCGTACCCGTAAAGACCTTCGTGCATGTGTTTGTCCATCATCTCCACGAATGGCTTATCATATCTGTCATTGAAAAGACAGTAAGAAAAGAACGTGTCTTCGAAGACAAACATGAGGCTATGAATATCATCAAATCTTGGTACATCGGGGAGTTTTATTCCGTTGAAATCAAAATACCGACCATCCTTTCCTTTTTTTCTCCACTTCCTTATGAATAGCCAAGAAGATATACGTTTATAACCCTTATCTATTATCTTGTACATGCTTTCTTTCAAGAGAAAGAAAAACGTTTCCACATACGACCACTTCCTGTATTCCCTACCGAACATGGCCTCCTTTACAAACTTTACATTTTTGATTGGTTTCATTCTTCCTTAATTTATTGTATAAAGTGTACTGATCACAAGCTTGAGGACGTTCCACGATTCACACCACAGTTCTATTGGAACTATGGCAAAGGATGAAATCTATTGTAAATGAGTGTGTTACAAAAAATAGGTTGTGAAAAAATTAACAAGGAATGTTTTAATAGCCGGAAAATATCTTACATTTGTACCGATTGGAGCGGTTTCCTGTCTTTCACCATAGTTCCAATAGAACTATGGTAAGTTTGTTTTTCGGAAAAGGGCTTAGATACTGTAAGGTTCTCAGCTTCTTCACCGGATAATTTCTTTTTTTGTAAGGGCTTCATGTTGCTAAATGAGTTTTTAATGTATTATATGTCAATGAGTTAGCTGCTTTATTACTAAATTCCCGCAACCATAGTTCTATTGGAACTCCTCAGGTCGAAGCCTCTCATTATAGGTTCCAGACGTATACGGGTGACCTTGCGCGGTGGAGTTCCTACTGGCACCAGATCAGTGAGGTCCTGGCGTTGAGTCCAAAGACGGTGCTCATAATAGGTGTGGGAGACAATATTACGGGGAAAGTGCTGGCGTGTCAGGAGGGCCTGGAAGTGTATACCTTCGATTTCGATGAGCATCTATCCCCCGACTTTGTAGGAGATGTCACGCAGGTCGATAGGGTACTGGGCGACCGGCATTTTGACGTCATCCTCTGTTGCCAGGTGCTTGAACATCTACCATACAGTTATTTTGAGGATATCCTGCAACAACTAAAGCGTCATACGCACCAAGTCATCCTGAGCCTCCCGTATGCAGCGATGAAGAGTGAGCTGGAATGGAAAATATCCCGGATAGGGTCATTACGGATAAGGCTCTGTATCCCCTTGTTTTATAAACGCCACCAATTTGAGGGGGAACATTATTGGGAAATAGGCACCAGGGGCTATTCCCTGCGCCGTGTGCTGTCAAGTATGAGGAAGTTTTTTACGATCAGGAAGCATTACCTTGCGCCCCGTAATAGCTATCATCGTTTTTTTCTGCTGACAGAGTAGTCTCCGCCCCCGTGAATAACCCCTATTCTTTGCGCAAGCTATCCATTCTTGTTTCATACATCCGGTAATACACTTGCTTTTCGCTTTCCGGAAAAAACGATCGATGCACCAGGGACGCCACCAAAGGTGGTTTCTCTAAAAATCGCGCAAGCAGTTTCTCCATTCGCGACGGCGCCATTCCTAATCGGTTCGCCAATTCTATAAAGTCCGTTTTACAGGCGTGGTTATATTTTTTGTAGGCCTCACTTTTATACGCATCGGCGAACAACCCTCCACACAACGCAAAATCGCTATCATTCACATGCAGCCGACTATTGATTAAATCATAGGCAGGGCTTAACAGATAATCCCCCTTTGCCGACTCTATCAAAGAAAAGTTTTTTAAATGCCCATCTCCATTTGAAAACAAGTAATTAAATAACACTATCCCCATGTATTTTTCTATCTCCCCCTGCCAGGCCGACACGTATTTTTTTATCAGCGATCCGGCTTCTTCATAATTGGAATCGTATTTAAAATCGGCTCCCGCGTTGTCTTTTGTTTTCCCTGCCAATGAGGCGAAGTCTTCCTTTCCCCATTTCTCTCCTTCTTTTTTTATGTCAAAGCGTTTCGTAATATATGCCGGAGTGCCGTCCTTAAAAAAAATCATTGCATTTTCGGCCGTATGTATACCATACACCTGACGAGCTATTTGCATCGTTAGATGCTCATTGGCAGGGGCCTGCTTCGCTCTTTTTACGTCTCGGGGTAACGGTTTGAGTATATACAAGCCCTGTTCCCCCTCCCGCGTTAACCGCAGTACATTTTTTTCCAAACGCAGACTGACTTTTTCCTGCACCCCTGAGATCGATATCCGTCTCCTGTTTTCGATAAACTGTTCCGTGTCTGCTTCATTATCCGTATGGGGTGGATCATACGGCAAGATATGACTGACTTTGCGCCCTTCAAATAATTGCCCCAGGCACGACGGGCTATAAGTAGCATATCCTTCGGCCAATGAACCCGGACAACAATCTATCGCCCATGCTTTCATTGCTCAAAGGGTTTAACGGTGACAGCCCCTATTGTATCGCAGTGAGCAGTAGCCATCAAAAGCCCGAAGCTGTCATTTTCGTCTATCCGTAGATGTCTGCATTGCAAAGCCTTGTTGGCTCCTTCGCTCAACATATTGAAAAAAAATGGAAACAGGTGAGTGGATTCATATGGCCGACTGCTTTTGGGGAGGGTCAAACTGACGGCCGGTGCTTCATTGTCCGCCAAGTAACCGGCGTCATAGCGGAATACATATTTGTCCCTCCTTTCTTCTATCAAGACACCGGCCGGTTTTCCATTCCTGTATACTCTTGCCTTCCTCATAGCTCGTGCTTAATTGTAGCAGTACAAAAATACACAAGTGTTTGAACGAGATAAGAAAAGTTAGTACCGCAAATTTTATATAGGAATTTTTATATCTTTGCAGGCCCTTTTGGAATGCTAATGATGAAGGCGGGGGAGCGTCGCGTAGTCCGGAAGGAAAGAAAGAATGATCTAAACAGTTGATAAAGAGATGAGAAAATCAATTAGCGCGCTCTATGGTCTGTTCATACCGGCCTTACTGTCTGTCGCCCTTGCCATGTCGCCCCTCCCCGTTGTGGGGCAGCAGGGTGGAAAAAAACTGCTTGGTATCGTAAGCGATGACAATGGCCCTATCGCCGGTGCATCGGTGTCTATCAAGGGTACCGTTAAGGGTACCATCACGAACGCCAAGGGTGAATTTATCCTCGAAGAAGTGCGGCCCGGACACATCGTAGTCGTCTCCTTCCTGGGATATAAGACACAGGAGGTCGCCTATGGCGGACAATGGCGCCTCGCCGTACACCTGAAAGAGGACGCCCAGCGCCTGGACGAAATCGTGGTCACCGCCCTGGGTATTCCTAAAGAATCAAAATCGCTCGGCTATGCCATCAGTACCGTCAATTCCAAGGATCTGCTCAAAGCGGGAAGCCCTAACTTCGCTTCCGCCCTTTACGGCAAAGCGCCGGGCGTCCGTATACAGTCCTCTACCGGTGGCAATGCCTCCGCCGTTTCCGTGACGGTGCGCGGCCTTAGCTCCCTGACGGGTAACACCCAGCCCTTGCTCATCGTAGACGGTGTGCCTGTGCGCAACGGCAACGCCAATAACGATGACAGTTGGGACGGTGACCGTATATATAGTAACGGTATCGTAGACATCAACCCCGATGACATCGAAAATCTCTCTATCCTCAAAGGGGCGGCGGCCTCAGCTCTCTACGGCTCCGAAGCGGCCAACGGCGTGATCTTGGTTTCCACGAAAAAAGGAAGATCCGGCGGCCAGGGTGTCGGCGTTGAGTTCAATGCCACCTTGCAAGGTAATTTTGTAGCCTATATGCCTAAGGTGCAGAATGAATTTGGACCGGGCAGACCTGTCCTCCAGCGTGACAACGATGCCCAGCGTGCACTCGGAGGCCTTGACTACATGGATTACAAAGGGAAGACCTACCAATATCCCGTCCTCCGCAGCAGCTTTAGCTTCGGCCCCAAGTACGACGGCAGGCAGGTACTCTACTGGGATGGCACCGTACGTAACTACCGGTCCGTCACCGATTCTCCGCTCTCCGACCTCTTCCGCACGGGCTTCAACCAGAGCTATCACATCGCGCTCTCCAAAGGTGGAGAAAAATCGTCAGGGCGCTTCTCCTATACCTATGTCAACGAAATCCCCAATCAATACAACAGTACCTACGCCAAGCATAACTTCAACGCCTCAGGCATACTGCACCTCCATGACAAGTTGCACCTCTCTTATAATGCTTCCTATATCCGTCAGGCCATCAAGAACCGTCCCCGCGAAATCGCCGGTATGATAGACAACCTGTCCTCCCAGTTCCACTCCTTTGATGACGTCAACCTTATCCGTCGCATGATAGTGACCGGACTGGGTTACCGTAACGTCAACGCCGGAGAGGCCACTCTCTCCCCTAACGAGGCCTTTGTCTATGACAACCCTACGGGCGCCAAAGGCTATTACTGGGACATCCTGGGCAAGGAACAGTTCGAAAACAACAGCCGCCTCATCGCCGCCGTCACCCCTACATGGACTATCGTCGAAGGCCTCAACCTGCGCGGACACCTCTCCACAGACCTTACCGCCGAAGACATCGAACGCTATTCCTATACCGAAAAACCCCTCGTCCTTACCGACGGCGAGCAGGACAAGACGGGGGCTTACCTCGCCCGCAACAACAAGTACGATATCTATTACGGGGACGTCATGCTCATGTTCGACAAAGACTTGTCTTCTATTGTCAGGCTGACGGCCAACGCCGGTTTTCAGGGACGCTCCGAATGGGTGTTTGATACCTGGGGGGAGACGCGGAACGGACTGAGCGTAGAAAACTGGTTCCATCTCAACGCTTCCGCCGATACCCCTAAAACCGACCAGAATAAGCGCGAACTCCTCAAAGCTGCCTGGTTCGGGGCCGCCGGTATCTCCTTTGTCCGTGCCCTATACCTTGAAGGGACGATTCGCAGGGAACAGTCCTCTACCCTCGCTCCGAAAAGAAATACCTTCGTCTATCCCTCTGCCAATATGAGCTTCGTCTTCTCCGAGCTACTGGGTGAGAGCAGTTCCTGGGATTATGGAAAACTACGTGTCTCCTACGGCGTCGTAGGCAATGCCCCCGACATCTACCTCGCCAATATAGCCTACCGGCAGAAATCCCTCAACAACATCCCCTACAATACGATAGACGAAGAGATAGGTAACGACCATATCCGCCCCGAAACCAAGTACGAATGGGAGTTCGGCTTCGAAAACCGTTTCTGGGATAATCGCCTGGGCTTTGAATTGTCTTATTATACCAATCGTGTGGAAGACCAGATACTCCCCGTCCCCACCTCCCTTTCTGTGGGAGGTACCTCTATCTTGCAGAACGTCGGGACGATCGCCAACTATGGCTTCGAGTTCGCGTTCTCCATCCGCCCCATAGAGACCCGCCGCTTCTCCTGGGATATGCGCTTTAACTATGCCTTCAACCGGAACAAAGTAAAGGCCCTGGCAGATAATACGGATGTCCTTGAACATACCAATAACAACAGCAACGTAGCCAACAGCGTCTTTGTTTGGTCCAGGGTAGGGGAGCAGATGGGCGATATCATGACCTATGCCCCCAAAGAAGATGACAGGGGGAGACCTCTCGTCGGCCCCGACGGCTTGTATGTCGTCGAGTACGGGAAAGAAAACCTCAAAAAGGCCGGTAACGCCATCCCTTACGGCACAGGCGGCATAGGGACGACGCTCTCCTTAGGTAACGTCCATCTGGACGCTTCCATAGACTTCCGCCTCGGCGGCGCCGTCGTCAGCGACGGTTACCAGTATACCATGGCACGCGGTATCAATCCCGCCAGCCTGGATTTCCGCGATACCGAACATGGGGGAATCAGCTACTATTTCCCCAATAACGATGTGACTGCTCAGCCCGTGAAGACTGATTCGTGGGCGTCCGTGGGGCCGAACTACGAACGTATCTATCACAATGGCGTCATCCTGGATGGCGTAAAGGCTGATGCTCAGGGCAATATCATCATGGATGGTAAGAAAGCGGTAAAGAACGATGTCATCGTCCCCAGCGACAAGTATTACAACTATACCTACAACGTAGGCGCCAGCGACGGTGTCCATTTTGCCAATTCGGTGTTCGACAACTCCTACATGAAGCTTCGTGAATTGAGTATTGCTTGGACGCTCCCCCAAAAATTCACGGAAAGCATAGGCTGCTCTTCGCTGAACCTGGCCCTCTTCGGACGTAACCTCTGTTACTTCTTCAAGAACGAGTCGGGCTATGACCCCGAATCGACCGCAGGCACGGCCTGGTGGAATCAGGTATTCATAGGCACGGCCACTTCGGCTTCTACCCGCTCCGTAGGTGTTTCCCTACGTGCTGCCTTCTGACCTATCCCACCCTTTTTCTCTTGCAGGGAAGAAATTAAGAATTAAATCAACGATAAAGATGAAGAATAGTATTTACCTCCTTGTTGCATCCGCCCTCGCGCTGGTCTTTCAAGCCTGTTCGGAGGATGATTTCGCCGGAAAATATCCCGACCCCTCGAAAATCGGTTCGCCTACTTGCGAAAAGCTGATGACCGGCGTCTTCGTCCAATCCAACACCTGGATCACCCCAGGACAAGGACGTTACTTCGGCTGGGCCTCTTACGTCGGACGCTTTGCCCAAGTTTTCGGCTATCCCAATACTTCCGGTATGTACCTCCCCGATTCCTACGGAGACCCCAGCGCGCATTGGGATGATTTCTACCGTTCCCTGGCTACTTTCAGGGTCCTCCAAGACACCTATGCCAACCTTAGCGATGACAAGTGGGATGACCAGCAATCCGAGCAGGCCCCCTTCCTCTGGCTCGCCCAACTGTTCATCTACCACCAGCTCACCGAAATTATAGGTGCCTGGGGAGATGCCCCTTATTCCCAAGCGGCCTCCCTCTTCCTCACCGGGAACATCAAAAAGTCCCAGTCTGACTATGACACCCAAAAAGACCTCTACCGCCTCATCCTCCAAGACCTGGCTTCCATTGATTCCGCCCTTGCGAAATACAACGTCGAGCGCTATCCCTCCGTAAAGAGCAAGCTCGCCCTGCAAGACTATATCTTCAAAGGCGATCTACACAGCTGGCGTTGCTTTGCCAATGCCTTGCGCCTCAGGGTAGCCTTGCGTCTATCTTCCTATGGGCCTCTGCAACAGGAGGCCGTAGCCTTGCTCGCCAAACTCCTCACCCACGAAAACGCATATCCCCTCCCCTCCCAAAACCTTTGTTTCTATTCCACCTCAGGGCCCGACTTGAAGTGGACCGATCTCGGCCTCAATGACGAAGGTCGTTTCCTCGGTTATGCCGCCCATGCTCATATCAGTCGTATGCTTGACGACGATGACCCCCGGCTGACCGTAACTTATGACCCCGCGGCCAACGGCAGCTACGTAGGCCTCGACCCCTCCAAACAGTATGACGCCCAAAGGGATAACGGCGCTTTGATAAGGCAGCATTATTCCTCCATTGATTCCTCGTCCTTCAGAAAGGACAACCCCAAAATACCCGCTATACTCTTCTCCCTCGCGGAAATACTCTTCATCAAGGCCGAAGTCTATCATCGCGGTATCGTCGCAGGCGATGCCGAATCGGCCTTCAAACAAGCCGTCATTGCCTCCGTTCTCCTCTATTGGGACATCAATGACGGGGGGTCTTTCCGCCCCGAACCGAGACCCGATGACCTTGGCGACCGGGCCGCCGACTTTGCGCACGCCCGCTGGCTGGCCATAGGGGATGACTATACCGATGCCACGGAAGCCATAGCTACTCAGAAGTGGCTCCATTTTGGCTTTTTGCAAGAGTTTGAAGCCTGGTGTGAGGTCAGGAGAACGGGCCTCCCGCGTCTGAGCTTTGCCGTCGATGCCGGTTCTCTTTGCAAGAACGTCCCTAAACGCCTCAAATATCCCGACAATGAACGCCTCTATAACCCCCATTGCCCTCCGGTAGACGAGGACAAGTGGGAGAACCCCTTGCTCTGGGCGCGCCCCTAAGATTCCTTTTCCCCTGCTTCCCCGTACCTTACTTCGAACTCCACTTCCCTAATCCCTTCCCCTTCCCACGCAAGGGTTGCTCCTCCCACTTTTGACGGCGGTAGCAAGAGGCCCTCAGGAAAATATTGCTGGGCTGTTTTCAGTGCCTTCGCGCAGCGACGTAGCGTAAACGCTCGGAACGTGTCCAGTAGCCCTCGGGTATTAAGTGTGCCGTTTTGCGATTCTTGGGCATACAGCGATGCCGACGTCCCCGCAGTAGGTGACTTCCCTTGCAACGCCGCATTTACCCCGGAAACGTCGTTGATCAGCTGTAGCTGGGTCTCTATCAGCTGGAAGTCGTTGCTCATATTCACCGACGGATCGCATTGGATTATACCCTCTCGTATCGTTTTCCCCGGCGTCACTTGTGCGGGCAGGAGACCGTCACTTTTCGACGCTATCACAGCCAACTCCACAGCGCTTATGTCCGGAAACATCTGCGCATCGTAGATTTTCAACCCCTTCATCGAGTACATCAGCCGGGCATTCACTTCCGTGACCGTCCGGTTGAGCACTTTCTGGATATCTATCAGGTCTCCTACCAGGTTGTAAATTTCACCGTTTCTTACCAGCGGATAGAAACACACTTCATAGTTATGCGATTTGTGCACATAGGGCGATTTCCCTTCCTTCAACACCTCCCCCCACGACGTGAGGTAACGGTAATACCAACACGGCTGCTCTTTTTCTTCCTTCCCCTCCTCCGACACGCTCCATTGTTTTTTCCACACACAATACACTCGACTTTTTTCCGGAAGAACGCCCCCTTTTCCTGCTTGTTCTTTATACAGTTGTGCGATTTGATCCTCCTCTTTCCTCCCCTGTGAGAATTTGTACAGGATTTCTTCCATCGGCATCTCGAAAAATTCCCCGATTATACGGGTATCCCATCCTCGGCTATCTTCTTGATTCAGGTTGAAAAACACATTGTTGGGGTTACAGTTACTTATCCACACGTTGTCTTTTTGCGTCACCGCGTTCTGACCGTATTCTATCCGCTGCGCGCAAAATCCTGACAGCATCAAGTCCGTCAACCCTTGTGCATCTACTTCCGCTACCTGGTTCTCTCTACCTATGTACTCCACCGCTCGCGTCCCTAATTCTTGCAGACGCTCCTTCTGAGGATCTAACGTACGGGGAATGCATACCATAGAACTCGGCAAGGAACGGTATTGACCCTCTATATTTTTCATGATCGGCCGTATCAGGTTATTTTTCAACGGCGTGCGACCCTGACGATAGATCTGATCGCTCTCTTTGATTGTCTCATATCCCTGACTCGCTTCGTTAAACACCGTCAGATTGTCTCCCCATTGGTCTTCGAACGCATGCTGTATCGAATACTTCATTTTTTCCCGGAATGGCTCCAGTTTTTCCCAACAAAGTATAGCCTCTTGCCACGCCGCTATCCCTTCCGAACGCTTTTGCTCTCTATTCATCACGCTGTATTCTTTGTTTCCAAGATTTGACCCCACAAAGGTACAACCTCGCGCACCACTTGCCGCCCAATCGTCCCCCTTTTTCCTATCTTTGTACGGATAACTTAAAAACAGACCGCAGTGATCCCTGAGAACAGCTCCTCCTTTTTCCCCCCGCCCGGCAAGACCTTCAACGTCGCTGGCCCTTGTAACCCCGCATGGCATTACATGATCGACCCCGCCCGGCGTCTCGCGCAAGCCGAGACCTCGATTCGCCGAGGCGACTATTTCGTCATCCACGCCGCTAGGCAATCCGGCAAAACCACCTACCTCCAAGACATCGTCCGGCGCCTCAATGCACAAGGCGACTCCTATGCCCTCTACTGCTCCCTTGAAAGTCTACAGGGCATCGTCGACCCCAAAGAAAGCATCCCTAATTTGATAGGATGTATCGCCAATAGCCTCCTGCTAGCGAAGATCCCCTATGCGCCGGAGTTCGGAAATAATGTCAA
>JAITRW010000018.1 GCA_031288175.1 Tannerellaceae bacterium | reverse complement strand
GTACGTGTCGAAGATCTTCTCTCTCGCCTCATGCCTCATGAAAAACTCGCACTCATGATCCATGACTCTCCAGCCCTCGAACGCCTCGCCATCCCAGCTTACAATTGGTGGAACGAAGCCTTACACGGTGTGGCGCGGGCAGGAAAGGCCACCGTTTTTCCGCAGGCTATTGCCCTTGACGCTACTTTCGACGAGCAGGCTGTCTTTCTTGCCTTCTCCCTCATCAGCGATGAAGCTCGCGCCAAATATCACCTTGCCTTGCGCAACAATGATCGCTCTGCGTACAATGGTTTGACTTTCTGGACACCCAATATCAACATCTTGCGAGATCCTTGATGGGGACGCGCCATGGAAACCTACGGTGAAGACCCCTTCCTCACACAATGCATCGGGCTGGCTGCCGTCAAAGGCTTGCAAGGTGACCACCTCAAGTACTATAAAACTCACGCCTGTGCCAAACATTACGCCGTACATAGCGGCCCTGAATGGAACCGCCATGAGTTCGACGTGTCTGTCAGTCCGCGTGACCTCCATACCACCTATCTCCCTGCCTTCCAAACCCTTATTACCGAAGGCAGGGTTCAGGAAGTTATGTGCGCCTACAACCGCCTCTCGATGGGCAACCATGCTGTGCTAATAACCGGCTCCTCACCCATATCCTCCGCAATGAATGGCAGTACGACCGTATCCTGCTCTCCGACTGCGGTGCTATAGACGATTTCTGGCAAAAGGGGAGACACCATACGCACACCGATTCCGTCAGCGCTGCCGTCGATGCACTTCGGGCCGGAACGGATCTTGAGTGTGGCGACACTTTCCAAGCCCTCGCCATTGCACTTGACAAGGGTCTCATCACCGAAACTACATTGGATTCTTCCCTTCGCCGCCTTTTCCGGGCTCGGTTTCAACTCGGTATGTTCGATCCCGATAGCCTCGTCCCATACTCTACCCTACCTATTGATCTCGTCGAATGTCCTCGTCACGTCGAACATGCTGCCGAAATGGCACGGAAAAGTATCGTCCTCCTCCGCAACCAAAACAATACCCTCCCCCTCCATAAAAAGCTTCGCCACATCGCCGTCATCGGACCCAATGCCAACGATTCTATCATGCCGTGGGGAAATTACAACGGCCTCCCTTCTCATACTGTCACGATCCTCGAAGGGATTCGCCGTAAACTCCCCGACGCCGTCGTCTCTTTTCATCAAGGCTGTACACTTGTGGACGATACCCTGAGGATTGACACCGGAGAAGCACTACGCATTGCCCGACAGTCCGACGTCATTCTCTTTGTTGGAGGACTATCTCCAACTCTCGAAGGCGAGGAGATGCCTGTCAACGCCCCGGGTTTCCGCGGGGGGAGACCGTACCTCTATTGACGTCCCTATACCCCAACGACAGCTTTTTTGCCAACTTCGGGCACTCGGGATACCTCTTATCTACATCCTTTGTACCGGCAGTGCACTCGCTATTGATTACGAAGCCGAACAGGCCGACGCCATCCTTAATGCCTGGTATGGTGGCCAGGAGATGGGAACAGCCGTTGCCGACGTCCTCTTTGGAGACTATAACCCCGCTGGACGCCTCCCCCCCCCCCACTTTCTACCGTTCCACCGAACAACTCCCTCCTTATGAAGATTATACCATGGTCGGCCGCACTTACCGGTACCTTTCCTCACAACCTCTCTATCCCTTTGGGTACGGACTTTCCTACACTACATTCTCTTACCAGCATCCACGTCTCACCTGTCATAACACTCCCGACAGTGAACCCCAATCCGATTTTTCCGTCACCGACACCCTCCTTCTCTCTTTCACCGTCACTAACACAGGAAAAATCATCGGCGACGACGTTCCTCAGCTCTACCTCCTATATCCCGACCATCCCCAAGAGCCGCGCCGAGCCCTCAAAGCCTTCCGGCGTATCCACCTCGAAGCCGGTCAGTCCGATACCCTCTCTTTTCGCCTTACACCTTACACCCTCCTCCTTCCAAACCTTCGACGACCGCTCCCAACGGCTCCGCACACAGCCCGGACGTTACGTCCTCCATCTTTCTTCTTCTTCCGACTGCCATCTACTCTCCCTCCCTCTCCGCCTCCACTGAAAGCCTTGCCCTGAAATTAGAGTTTCATGCCTCTTGATTTAACGGTCTAGGAATTTTGACAATAAACTGTTCGCCTTCTATATCGTTTACCAGTTTTATATTGGACTGATTATTCATGGCCCTGATGATACCGGAACCAAATCCTCTATAATTCATCAACTTTGCACAATAGCTAATCAATAAATTGTTACGCACGGCTGCATTTCCCATTTTGATACTTTCTATCGTCAAACTGTTTGGCAAACAACCCGGACTTACGATTTCTATTCTATCATCAAAAATCATCAACCGCACAGGGGCATTTTTTGTATAATCTCGATGTATCAAAGCGTTTTGCAACAATTCTTCCAAAGCTATTTCCGAAATTTCAAGAATGCCTATAGAATTAAAGTTTTGTCTCTCTTGTCGGTGCAAAAGATTTGTTTTGAAAAATCGCATACCTTCCTCAAATAATTGAGGTATTGTACCCTGTATATCAATATTGTCGCGATAATCCGAACCACCTATACTGTTCCCAAAAAACGAAACGGCTTTCATGCAGAGAGTTGGTTTATACAACTGTGGATCTTTTGAAAAGAACAACAGTCCGCCAAGTGTTAATTGATGGTTTTTTAATATATTCAAATTTCGATACAATTGAAGCAAGGGGATTTTTTCTATTTCGTCCAAGCTCTTTTGTGTTTTTTGAATATACTTATCTACTTTCTCTTTATCAATATCATCCACACTTGTACCGGCCACCGTCATTTCATCCACATACACTTTGCCGCTTTGCTGAAACAACCTCAATATCTCTGCATTATCTGTCAGTTTCCGCTTATCGGCGCCTTGTTTAATCCAGATTGTACCGTTGAGATCTTTGTATGGCTTTGAAATACCTTCCTCAATATACACAATCAAGACATTGCGCTTTTCATTATCCACATCCACTTTAACAATTTCGGTTGTGATAAAGATAAGCGGTTTGATAAGTTCGTTAGCAATAGTTGCCAGGACATTTTGCGTTTGTTGCAAAACCGCATAACTCATTTTATCGTTTATCTCACCTGTCTTGTCCTCCACTCCGAAAAGAATCATACCTCCCTTTGCATTGGAGAACGCTATCATTTCCGCCGCAACTTTTTCACGATTGTTCAGTTCACGTTTAAACTGTACTTTACTCGTCTCGCCGATACTAATAATATCTAACAGTTCTATTACATTCATTTTTTTCCTGCCTCCCAAATCCTATAGATAGTTTTTCTTCTATCAAAAGCTTCTTTACCGCCTTCCATTATTTTAATGATTTTATCCCGGATATTACGATTGTCAATACTGCCGCTTTCAATTACAATTTCAGTATCGGGCATATACCGGCAGACTGACAACATTTCACTGTCGCCCAATACCGGAATATTAGCATTGTGAGTGGCGAAAATAAACTGCATTTGCCCTTTCAATTGCTTAATTTCTTTTATTACATCGTGATAGATAGTTTGATTATCCAGATCGTCTTCGGGTTGGTCTATTATCAAAATATCATTTTCTTTTTGAGATAAAAGAAACAGTATTAATGCTGAAGCGCGTTGTCCCAGTGAATGCTCTTTCAACGGTTTGCCATCGTATTTTATGATTATCTGATTCTCAACTTGATAGGTCAGTAAAGCAAAAAAGTTTTCTTGAAATCTTTTTTTTACCTCAACTAATTGATTTTCAGTTAAAATATTGGATAGTTTACGGAACTCATCCTTCTGCATATCTATGAAATCGGCATATTCGCTACTTAGGGTACCGTATGTTACTTCGCTTATATGTGTCCCCTTGAATACCTCCTTCAATTTGAAAACAAACTTATCTTTCCGCCCTTTATAAACAACCTCTATAGATATTTTTCCATCAATTTCATTTATCTTATTAACCTCTTTTTTCAACAAAACAAACTTCTTATGCCATAAATCATTCAGTTGAGTAATAGCCTCCATCAACAATCTCCAAAGTTCATTCCGCTTGCTTTCCGATTTGCTTATCTCAACAAGTTTTAATTTGGACATTTCGAATTCTCTATTGATTTTGATAAAATCGTCGGGATTCAGTTCCGGAATATTGATTTCCCGTTTGATACGGGCAAATTCTTCTTTCAATGCTTCCTTTTGAACAATCAGCTTGTCTATCAACACTTTAAATCCACCACCCATCTTTTGGCAATCATCAAGAATAGTTTTTAATTTGATGAATTCCGGTTTCAACTCATCAAGCATTTGATTAGCTTCCCTAAATAGTGCCACATTAGTATCAGAAAAAACAAGCTGATTTACCAAATAATCGTGATTCCGGATAAGTAACCGCAAATCGTTGATATAATTTTCTATTCCCGATTGACGCTCTTTCAAGCGATTAATATCCGACTCAAAGGAAGTCTGAAGTTTTAATTTTTCGGCAATACCTTTTTCCTTGAATGTTTGCAATTTGTGTTCGGAGTTTGCTTGTACCGCTTCCGTATCTTTCTTCAATTGTGATAAATTATCCAAGCTACTCCATTCTTGAACAATCTTTTGTATATCGTACTTTTTTCGCTCTATTTCTATCTGAATATCGTTCAACTTTTCTCCTATCAATTTGTTAACCAAATCATTCTCAAAATCGGCATTTTTGTTTGACAGGTCTTTCTGCCCAAAATAGACAGGCTGCCGAAGAATGGCATCAAGAGTGATACCGTTTTGCAAAACATCCTCTTTGTATATATCTGCGCACTGTCCGTAAATTCGCTCAACCTTGTATATCTCGCCTTGCCGGTTTATAATTTCTACAATAACCTTTCCGCCGCTTCTCAAAATGTGTTTGATTAAGTCGTCTTTATACTCTTTATCCATAGCTTGGGAACCAAAAGGGATATTCAATGCATACCTCAAAATCTCAAGTACCGCCGATTTGCCGCTACCACGGATACCTATCAGGTTATTCAGTTCGGGAGAAAACGAAATTGTTTTTCCATCTAACAAACCTCCCTTAAATGTAATGAATTTGATATAGGAATTATGTATTTCGGGTTTAGCTTTTACGCATAACCTGTTTGTAGGGTCGGTCAACGCATATTGCAGGGCCTCAAAATTAAAATCTCCTATTTTCAAGAAACTTATCCTTCCTTTTCCGATACCTTTCAATCCTTCATGGGCATTATCAGAACCCTCTACACAGGCAATAGGACGACTTGCATATTGGATTATTTGGTCATAGCTTTCCCGATTGCCACTCTTTTGCATTGCCAAAACTTTACCGAAAGCATCACATTTTACAAATGCTTCTAAAGTACGACCTTTCAATACTTCAAATATTCCGTTCGTTGTATCTGTATGAGCCAAGACAATGAAATAATTATACCCCATAGCATCCAGTTTACTCACAGTTTCCTGCAAGTCAAACAAAGAATTGGGATACGGAGGGCTTCCGGGACTTTCTACTCCATAAAAAGCTATATTAAGGAATTTATTAATATAATCCGTTTGACCCTTATACCACACCTCATCAAAAACTATCAAGATATGAATGCCTTCCTTCAAAGAATACTCCACTCCGGGAAATAAACCGATTCTTTTCTCTAAAGCCTTTTTCTTTAATGCCGCAAATTCGCCTTTATCAAACTTATTGTGATTAGTAATTACGCCTATTTGTATTCCCTGTTCAACAAGTTTCGTGACGTAGTCATTCACAAAATCGTTTTCTTCACCGGTATAGATAAACTCCTTGTCGGCTTTTGTATGTAGATGAAAGTCGGCACGAAGCCACGTGGAACCGTTCCGAAACAACGCTACCGATTGATCCGGATTTTCATTCACCACAACAAGCAGTTGACTATCTAATTTTTCCATACTCATCTACCTGCTTGATTTTCAGCCTGTCAATAGGTTTCATCAGGTATAAAACTTATTGCTCTACAAAGGTAGTAATGTTGTTTGAAACAAATGATTGCCCCCGTATTGCCCGATTCTTCAGCATTACCCCAAATTTAGGGCATGGGTAGAACTCCCATCTTACGAAGACTATCACACACTAGCGGCGTGATGAGGTTGGCACCGTAAAAATTAGTGTGGTCGCTATCGTAGTAACAACTGTCGGGAAGAGGGTGCCGTGAATAGTCCAGATAAAAGGTGGTCTGGTTATCCACAAGGGTATGGATAACCGAATCGGTCAACTGCTTATAGGCAGAAGGGATATGTGTATAGTACATCGGCGAGACCGGTGCATTGAAAAGGACAAGACTATAACCTTTCTCCCTGCAAAAAGAACGCATATCTCGAATCGTAGTGACAAATGAGTAGTCAGGCTCTTTTAAGCCGGGCATATCATTTTTATAGAAATGTCTCTGTATCCTGTCTTCCCAACCCACAGGAGGAGAAGGGTATTTTACGGGCGGAGTAGTGTTGAGAAATGGGTATCCTTGCAAAATTTGCTTTATCAACGCCACAGTACTACGGGAAGGGAAACCTATTTCATGGCAGAGCATCACCTCTCTCATCGTACTGCGATCAAACATCTCCCAACATTCCTGTCTTT
>JAITRW010000009.1 GCA_031288175.1 Tannerellaceae bacterium | reverse complement strand
AGGTCAATGACGGATACGGTGTTTTCGTAGTTAGGGGCCATATAGCCGCCGGAATTGACGACGTAGAGCTTGTCTCCGATGATGGTGAGTTCGTCAGGGTCGATGGTGAGTTCGTCGGGGTTGATGGTGAGTTCGTCAGGCTGAAAGCCGACAAGACAACGGTCAAGGATTTCGAGGGTAGCGGTATCTACCTTGGCGACGTAACCGCGCTGCTTGTAATCGGGGTTGATTTGGACAGGGCCGGCGTAGGAGGAGATGTAGGCATACCGTCCCTGGAAACAGATATAGCGGCAGTTGGGAATGTCAATCTGCCCGATGCGGACGGCGGTACGGGCATCCATAACCTCCACTTTGTGGGAGCAGTTGATCACCGCATAGAGTCTGCTACCATAGATCTTGATGTCGTTTCCCACGTCCCCGAGTTCCTTCGGTACAGTGGGATTGGCACTGCCATAGATATTGCGGTGGTATTCACCGGTGGTGAAGTCGTAGTAGTCGAGGGTAGATTTATTACTGCCCATATTCCCTTCATTGAGCAGGTAGAAACCGTGGATGTAGGTAGAATCTGCGGGAGCGAGCTTCTCAATTTCAGGCACGAAGACGGGAGTGTCGTCGCGGCAGGCGAGGAGGGCAAAAAAGAGGAAGTAAAACCCTCCCCACATTCGGATTGTCGGATGGTGTGTCATATTTCTATTTTGAGTATAAGTTTGTAGTTGCGGCCGGGCATAGGATAATTAAGAATGACGTCGTAAGATTGGTTGAGGAGGTTGTTTACCTCGGCGGAGAGCCGGTAACGGGTGACAGCGAGCCGGAAGGCGGTGGAGAGGGTGAGGTCGTGCGTGTACCAAGGTTGCTCGTGATTCTCGCGGATGTTGGAGGAGTTGTGATATCGCTCACCGACGTAGATGAAACTGTAGTTAAGGCTCCATGCGCCGCGTGTGACGTTGGCGATGAAAGAGCCGCTATGCCACGGGATATACGCGATTTGCCCACCATAGGTACCGGCCGACGGAGTATTGTCGGTAGGGTCGGTGAAATCCTGTGCACGCTGGTAGGTGTAAGTGAGGGAGGTTTGCAGGAAAATGGAAGAGGGCAGTCTCCAGGTGAGTTGTCCGGAGACATCAGCTCCGCGTATCTCGACGTAACCAAGGTTCATCATCATCCAGCGGTATTGGCTGTTGCCTTTGGGGACGGCAATGATCTTGTCGGTTACTTCGTTGTAATAAAAATCGGTACGAGCTTCGACAACCGCGAGGACACCCCAGATATGTTCGCGACGGTAATGTATGCCGAGGTTGTACTGTACGGTATATTCGGGACGGAGGACAGCGTTACCGATGTCGGTGTAGTAAAGATCGTTAAAAGTAGGCATTCGGAAGATACGCTTATAGAAGGCGCGTAAATTGAATGCAGAACCGGTAGGGCGATAGGAGAGGAAGAAGGCCGGTGTATACTCACGACGGTTACGGATAGTGGCGGGGGCTTGTCCGGTAGCATCGGTATAATTCCGGATGAAGGCGCCGAGGAGACTGCCTTGCGCTTTAAAATGACGCCATTCGGCTGCGATGGCAAGGGCGATAAGGGCGGTATGTCGCACAGGGTGAGCGAATCCTTTGAGCGAGGCGTCGAGAGTATTCCACTGGTAGTCTGTCGAGAGGCTGACGTCCCAGCTATCCAGGATAGCATATTTCTGTGCGAGAGAGGTGTATATCTCTTGTTGACGAAAAGTGTTGTCGATGTACATCAGGGTGGTGTCGGGATTGAGGTATCTCATCCTGTCGTTGGCATATTTGGCATTGGCCATGAGTTCATACCGCCGCCCGAATTGCCGTCGGAAACTACCCTGCACGAAAGCGTTACCGTCCCATTGCCTTTGCGAGTGTTTCCAGACGTTGTTCACGATGGCGCCGGGGATACCTTTCTCGGAAGCGTAGTAATACCCTTTCAGGTGCCAGATACCGGCATCCGTTCCGCCGTGAAGTCCCCCTTCAAGACGTGTGGAACGGATGTCTCCATTTTCGCGAATGGCGGTGGTATCCCAAGCTGTTGTACCGTCGGCAAGGACCTTGCGGTAACGAAAGCGGTAACGACCTGAGGCGTGGACATACTCGGCGTTGAGGGAACCTGCCGTATTTTTCCCCAAGTGTTGTTCCCATATGACGGAGGGATTCAGGAGTCCGAATGAACCGGTACGGAAAGAAGCTTTCAGGCGCGAACGCCTTCCCTCTTCAAAACGGGGCTTGGCGGTACGCAGGTAGATGCTGCCTGCGGAGCCGAAGTCGCGGGCGGGTTGCAGTATTTCACTGCGTTGCCCGTTGTAGAGGGTTACCTCTTCGATGTTGTCCAAAGAGAATTTACCCAAGTCTACCTGTCCGTTCTGTGCGTTGCCAAGAGGTAAACCGTCGTAAAATACGCCGGTATGATGGCTACCCATGCTACGGATGTCAATGGTTTTCAATCCTCCGATACCGCCGTAATCTTTGAGCTGTACTCCGGCGAAATATCGCACGGCATCTGCTACGGAGAAACTTCCCAGAGTTTCCAGCCGTTTACCGGTAAGGCGTTGGACGGGGATCACTTCACGATAACGCCCTGCCGTTATGACGACTTCACCGATACGCTGGATGCTATCCAACCGGCTCTGCCCCCTTCCCGTCCACACCGTTGCCGGAAAGAGGATCATCAAAATCCACAAACGTATACTCATACAAAAGCCTCACTCCACGAAAGCTCTTAACAGCAATGGGGATTCCGGCAGGTCTTCTGACTTACTCCTCTTTTGAAAAGCCTTCCCATCCTTGACGGAACAGTGGCCTCATACGGTTCAAAAGATTTTACTGGAGCTTACAGCAGCGGGTCTGTTCGGGACTTGCACCCGATTCCCTTTTTACTACCCTTCCGGACAGCACCGAATCCAGCGGCAAAGATAGCTACTTTTTTATATTTCTAGGTCAATGCCGAACTCTTCGTGCCAAGGCAGCCCCTGCTCATTCAGTTCCTTCATGAAGGGATCGGGGTCGAACTCCTCCGTATTCCACACCCCCGGGCGTTGCCACAGGCCTTGAAGGAAAAGCTTGGCGCCAATCATAGCCGGTACGCCGGTAGTGTAGCTGACGGCCTGTGCACCAGTTTCGAGGTAGGCGGTGTGGTGGTCGGAGTTATTGTATATGTAATAGGAGAGAGGCTTCCCATGCCGTATACCTCCGATGCGGCAGCCGATAGAGGTTTGTCCGGTATAATTTTCGCCGATGTCACCCGGATCGGGGAGGACGGCACGCAGGAATTGTATGGGGACGATCTCAATGCCCTTATACCGTATGGGATGGATACTTGCCATGCCGATGTTTTGGATTACTTGGAGATGGGTCAGATATTCCTGCCCGAAAGTCATCCAGAAGCGTGCGCGGCGTAGGGTAGGGAAGTGCTTGACGAGACTTTCCAGTTCTTCGTGGTAAAGAAGATAGGATTCACGCTCTCCGATGTGGGGGTAATGGAGCGGACGGTGTACGCTCAGAGGCTCGGTCTCTTTCCATTCACCGTCTTCGTAATACTTACCACGCTGCGTAATCTCGCGGATGTTGATCTCGGGATTGAAGTTGGTGGCAAAGGGATGGTGATGGTCGCCCGCATTGCAGTCGACGATGTCAAGGCTATGCACTTCGTCAAAGTGGTGCTTGGCGGCATAAGCTGTGAAGACACCGGTAACACCCGGGTCAAAGCCGCACCCAAGTATCGCCGTCAGCCCCGCTTGCTCGAAACGTACTTTGTACGCCCATTGCCAGTGGTAGGCATATTTGGCTTCGTCGACAGGTTCGTAATTGGCTGTATCAAGATAATTCACACCGCAAGCCAGACAAGCGTCCATAATGGTGAGGTCCTGATAGGGCAGGGCGAGGTTGACGACGAGGTCGGGTTTCGAGGCCTTGAATAAGGCGATAAGTTCATGGACGTTGTCGGCATCTACCTGTACAGTGTTTACAGGTAGAGTATGCCGTATCTCTGAGGCGATACGGTCTGCTTTACTTTTTGTTCGCGTCGCTATGGTGAGGTCGGTGAAGACGTCAGCATTCATTGCCATTTTTTTCACGGCAACAGTACTTACTCCACCAGCGCCGATCACTATTACTTTGGACATGATTGTTACTTAATTCGAGGGTGTAAGAAAAGAAAAGGCGAACATGTAGGTTCGCCCTTTCTTTTACTTCTATGCTTTTGATGATTTAATTCAAAATCTTAACCTTGATATTACGGAACCAGACATCATCGCCGTGGTCTTGCAATCCGATAAAACCCTTATGTTCGGGGCCTCCGCAGTCGGACAGCAGTCCGAAAGCGAGGGGAAAATCTTTAGAACCTTCTTTGAACTTACTTTCCTGTAAGAGAGCGTTCCAAGCGTCAGTCCAGAGGTGGTATTCGAGGACTTGTTCATCGTTCTGGAAGTGAACGACGGTGCCTTTGAAGCAAACGATCTTCGCCTTGTTCCATTCCCCCTCAGGCTTGGCGTTCTGCGGGTTGGCAGGTATCATGTCGTAGAGGGATGCAGATTTACGGTTCCCGTCTTTGCCAAGCATGGCATCAGGGTGTCCTTCGTTGTCAAGTACTTGATATTCAGGTGAAGAGATGTAGATGGGCTGGCCTTCGATTTCTTGAGCGAGGTAGAAAATACCGGAATTGGCACCTTTACTGACCTTCCACTCCAGTTCCAATTCGAAATTGTCGAACTTTTGAGCGAAAATAAGATCTCCACCGTTTTGAGCACCGGCTTCTCCGCGTCCGGAGCCTTGTATCTTGATGGCTCCATCTTCGATAATCCAAGCTCCGGGGACGTCTTCACGGTTATAACCTCTCCAGCCGTTGAACGTTTGCCCATCGAAAAGGGTGATCCATCCGGCTTCGTCCACAGTGTAGGTAGAAAGGTCTACCACAGGCAAATCCAATACGGTGTAGGCAACCGTTTCTTCGGTGGTGGCTACTTCCGCCTTCTTCCCTCCGCAGGCGGCTAACAGTGCGATTACCGCTACGGCGTTGAGTAACATTACGAACTTCTTCATTTTTTGTTATTTAAGTTATTAATGAATATTAACGTGGCATGTCAATCAACTTCCAGCCTTCGCGGTAGTTGTGCTTGATGAGTTCCTGTGCAAAGGCTTTGGCATTGATAGGATCGGTAACCTTCTTGTCGAAAGAAGGATGACCGTCTTTGATAGTGAAGCCGTCTTTGATAATGATGCGTATCTGCTCGTCGTCATTAATGTTGGTAAACTGCATGTTTACACCATCCCAAAGGAGTTCCTTGTTTAAGGATTGCAGCCGGACGGCGAGTACACCCATGACGACCATTTCGTTGAAAGGACCTGCTTCGGCAAAATCCGACTTAGTCGGTATACGTGAAGCGGGGCTTTCCTTACAAGCGCGTATCCAATCCTGCTCGTGACCTCCTTCCATAGCTTTGGGGACACGCCGACAAACCTTTGGTACGTTCGGAGTTCGTCCCGACAGCAACCATGGGCGCAAACCGTAACATCCGCAAATGAGCGTGTCTTTAGTACCGTGGAATATGACACCTCCACCCGCGTCGTTCATGTCACGTCCGGTGGGGAAACCGGCAGGCATATCGGGCTTAAGCCCTCCGTCATACCAGTGTACTTCTACTTCGGGCATGGCAACCTTGGGCATATTGTCGCGTGCAGGAAAAGTCAGTCTAACGTGCTGTGCCTGCGGCGCACAATCTTGCAACAACATGGTGGAAGAACCTTGTACTTTGGTGGGGTATCCAAGCTTCAACCCTTTGAAAACGGGGTGCAGGATATGACAAGCCATATCTCCCAATGCTCCTGTACCATAAGCCCACCAACCGCGCCAATTCCACGGATGGTAGATGTGATTGAACGGCTTGTGGGCGGCAGGTCCGGTAAAAAGGTCCCAATTCAACGTAGAGGGGGCTTTGTCCGGCTTATCGGGTGTCATCAAACCTTGTGGCCAAATAGGGCGATCGGTAAAGGCTTCTACCTTGGTTATTTCTCCAATTTCTCCATTCCATATCCATTCACATACAAGGTCGACACCTTCGTCGGAAGATCCTTGGTTACCCATAGAAGTGGCTACTTTGTGATGAGCGGCCAATTTGGTGAGGAGTCGAGATTCATACACGGAGTGTGTGAGAGGTTTTTGCAAATATACATGCTTACCCATAGACATGGCGTCGGCAGAGATGATCGCGTGGGTATGGTCTGCTGTTGCCACCATGACGGCGTCAATAGATTTGCCCATTTCATCGTACATCTTACGATAATCCCAGTACTTCTTAACTTTCGCATAATGGTCGAATACCGGTTTGGCATACTTCCAGTCCACGTCACAGAGGGCTACGATGTTTTCTGTTGACATGTTACGCAAGTTGGCGTTACCCATTCCCCCCACACCGATACCAGCGATGTTAAGCTTATCGGTCGGAGCTATGTGTCCGTGGCTCTTACCTAATACGGAACCAGGTACAATGGTTAATGCTGCCGCTGCTACCGATCCTTGGCGCAGGAAACTTCTTCTGGAGATTTTGGACATAACAATATTGATTTATGATTAATGAAAAAACCTTCCTGATATGTTGCTGTACAAGCCGCTTATATCTCCGTAATTATACTATACCGACATTCCGATTTACGAGGCAAATATATAAAACTCTTCTCAGAAAGGCAATGGATCCCTACGATGTTTTCCGTGTTAGATGTGTTTTTTAACTTTGCTGTCGCCGAAAAGGTGTTTTTTAGCATAAAAGAAAAGTATGAGCAGAAAAAAGTTGATACGAAACGCTCTTATTTTCAACGAAGGCAGGGCTTTTGAAGGTTCGGTTCGTGTAGAGGGAGCTCGTATTGTTTCTGTGCGAGCGGGAAGGTTCACCGAAGATGAAAAACCGGAAGCGGAATGTGAAGTAATTGAAGGGGAGGGATTGTGGCTTTTACCGGGTGTGATAGATGACCATGTTCACTTCCGTGATCCGGGATTAACGCACAAAGGCGACATGGAAAGTGAAAGCCGTGCTGCTGTTGCGGGAGGAGTGACGTCTTTTATGGATATGCCGAATACTCTTCCTCAGACGACCACCCTTGAAGCCCTTGTTCGTAAAGAGGATCGGGCGGCACAGGTATCTTTTGCCAACTACGCTTTTTTTTTCGGTGCGACGAAAGAGAATATCCATTTGCTTGCCAGGCTTGATGCGGAGCGCGTATCAGGTGTCAAGGTCTTTCTCGGCTCTTCTACCGGCGGTATGCTTGTAGACAAACGGGAAACACTCGAACGCATTTTCGGAGAGACTGATCTTCTGGTTGCCGTACATGCTGAAAAAGAAGAGATTGTCCGCCGGAATATCATGCATTATAAGTCTCTTCACGGCGACTTGCTTGACATTTTTTTTCACCCGCTTATCCGTAGCGAAGAAGCTTGTTATGTAGCTTCGTCTGAGGTAGTAGAGCTGGCTCAACGAACCGGTGGCCGTCTTCACCTTCTTCATTTGTCTACCGAGCGTGAAACGACTTTGCTTGATAACATTACACCTCTCACCCGTAAGCGCATAACGGCTGAGGTTTGTGTGCACCACCTTTGGTTTACCGATGCAGATTACACTCGTTTAGGAAACCGTATAAAATGGAATCCGGCTGTTAAGTCCGAGTTTGACCGTTCAGCGCTACGAACGTCCCTGAACAATGGGCTTATTGATATTATCGCCACTGATCATTCCCCACATTTGCTTACAGAAAAAACGGGTAACTGTTTAACAGCAGCTTCGGGCGCTCCACTTGTTCAACATTCCCTTCCGTTAATGCTTGAAATGGCTGCTCAAGGGATCTTTACTGTCGAGAAGATTGTCGAGAAGATGTCACATGCCCCCGCTATCCTTTACGGTATAGAAGGTCGTGGCTTTATTCGTCCGGGTTATTACGCTGATCTTGTTCTCGTTGACCCATCGGTATCCTACACGGTTACTCCGGATAACATCCTATACAAGTGCGGCTGGTCCCCTTTTGAAGGTCTTAATCTCAGCAAACGAGTCCTCTTAACCCTTGTCAACGGGCAGATTGTTTATCGTTACCAATCGTCTAAGGTTTTTTCACCTTCCGGCCTTCCATTGCATTTTTCCTGTTCAAAAGAATGAGAGAAAAAGAAAGCAGGGTGAAAATTTATTCCATCCTGCTTTCCTGAATAGTCTGTTGGGAGCCTTAGGCTTTTTCGATGCGCTTGTATCCGTAGACAGAATGAGGGAGCTGCTCTTCAATACGGAGGAGCTGGTTGTACTTAGCCATGCGGTCGGAACGGCTCAAGGAACCAGTCTTAATCTGTCCGGAGTTTGTAGCGACGGCGATATCTGCAATGGTGGCATCTTCGGTCTCTCCGGAGCGGTGTGAAGTAACGGTGGTATAACCATGTCGATGCGCCATTTCGATAGCATCAAGGGTTTCAGTCAAGGTGCCGATTTGATTTACCTTGATGAGGATAGAGTTGGCGCTACCTGTTTCGATACCTTTCCTAAGGAACTCTACGTTGGTGACAAAAAGGTCGTCTCCTACGAGCTGACACTTATCGCCAATAGCTGCAGTAAGCTTCTTCCACCCTTCCCAGTCGTTTTCACTCATACCGTCTTCAATAGAGTCAATAGGGTATTTAGCGACGAGCTGGGCAAGATATTTAACTTGTTTTGTAGCATCAAGTTGACGTCCACGTTTACCTTCAAACTTGGTATAGTCGTAAATTCCGTTTTCGTAAAATTCGGAAGCAGCGCAGTCGAGGGCGATGGTGACATCCTTGCCGGGCGTGTATCCGGCGGCTGTAATGGCTTCAATAATGGAATCAAGGGCGTCTTCGGTTCCTTTAAGGACAGGGGCAAACCCACCTTCATCACCTACGGCGGTGCTAAGTCCACGGTTGTGGAGTACTTTCTTGAGAGAGTGGAAAACTTCGGCTCCCATGCGAAGACCTTCGGCAAAACTCTTTGCACCAATGGGGCGTATCATAAATTCCTGAAAAGCGATGGGGGCATCGGAGTGTGAACCGCCGTTGATAATGTTCATCATGGGTACAGGCATGACGTAGGCGTTGGTACCACCGATGTAACGGTAGAGAGGGAGTTTGAGATAGTTAGCAGCGGCGTGGGCTACGGCGAGGGATACTCCGAGCATGGCGTTGGCTCCGAGTTTGGATTTGGTCTTAGTGCCGTCCAAATTGAGAAGTTTTTCATCAATTTCTCGTTGGTTGGTAGCCTTGAGTCCAATAATGGCGGGAGCGATGATTTTGTTAACGTTGGCTACGGCTTTGAGAACTCCTTTACCTCCGAAACGTTTCTTGTCACCGTCGCGTAATTCGAGGGCTTCATTTTCACCCGTGGAGGCACCGGAGGGCACGGCAGCCCGACCTTTGGCACCGGACTCCAAAAAGATGTCAACTTCTACGGTTGGATTACCCCGTGAATCCAAAATCTCTCTCGCTTTTACTTCCTTAATTTTCATGGCTTACTATACTGTTTGTTTATGGCTTTACGGTTTCCGTTTCCCCTGTCGGCACTTCTGTGGAGTCTTTCTCATCGCTTACCGGAACAGTTTCGGCCACTTCGGAAGCAACGGCTACAATAGATTTCTTGCGCGAACGTCTTGTTTTCGTCTTCTTGGCAGAATCTTTGAGCATATTCGGGTCGTAATCCACCAACTCAATGAAACACATGGAAGCGTTGTCTCCAAGCCTTTGTTCGGTTTTGATGATACGAGTATAACCTCCGGGCCGGTCGGCAATTTTTTGGGAGATTTCCTTGAAAAGCTCGGTTACGGCGTGCTTATTTTGCAAGAGGCTAAAAACAACGCGACGTGAATGAGTTGAATCGTCCTTTGCTTTAGTTAGCAGGGGTTCCACGTAAACGCGAAGGGCTTTTGCTTTGGCGACAGTAGTGAAAATTCTCTTGTGCACGATCAAAGAACTCGCCATGTTGGAGAGTAAAGCCTTACGATGGGCATGGGTACGCCCCAAATGATTGAACTTTTTATTGTGTCTCATTGTAATTAATCTTTGTCAAGTTTGTACTTGGTGATGTCCATACCGAAAGAGAGATTGAGACTTTCGAGAAGTTCATCCAATTCGGTGAGTGACTTTTTCCCGAAATTGCGAAACTTGAGCAAGTCGTTTTTGTTAAGGCGTACTAAATCTCCCAATATTTCCACTTCTGCGGACTTCAGGCAGTTTAAAGCACGGACGGAAAGATCCATATCCACCAGTTTACTTTTGAGTAATTGGCGCATACGGAGAACTTCTTCATCGAAGACTTCTTCTTCTTTCTTATCGGTTTCTTCGGTGGTGATTCTGTCATCGGAGAAGAGAGCGAAATGATGAATAAGTATCCGTGCAGCTTCTTTGAGAGCATCTTTCGGATGGATGGAGCCGTCGGTATCTATCTCAATGATGAGATTTTCATAGTCTGTTTTTTGTTCAACGCGAAAATTTTCTATGACGTACTTCACGTTACGTATGGGGGTGTAAATGGAATCAATAGCTATTACCTGAAGATCGGGAGGGAAGAGAAGCTGGTTGTCATCGGCAGGGACGTAACCACGTCCATGATTGATGGTCATCTCTACTTGGAATCCTGATTTGGGTTCGAGGTGACAGATGATGAGTTCGGGATTGAGTACTTTGAAGTGCACCAATTGCCGGTTGATGTCACCGGCCATGAACTGCTTTCCTTTGACGTCGATACTAAACTTTTCTTCTTCTATATCTGCGGGACCAATATGCTTGAGGCGCACTTGCTTCAGATTCAGAATAATGTTCGTCAAGTCTTCCATTACACCGGGAATGGAAGCGAACTCGTGTCCAATACCGTTTATCTTGAGAGAGGTAATGGCGTAACCTTCTAATGAGGATAGAAGGATGCGTCGTAAAGCATTACCGATGGTAATGCCATAACCTGGCTCTAAAGGGCGAAATTCGAATTTTCCGTGGAAGTCGTTCGCTTCCACCATGTTCACTTTATCGGGTCTTTGAAACGCTAATATCGCCATATGCCGGTTTATTTAGAATACAACTCAACGATCAACTGCTCCTTAATGTTTTCGGGGATATCAGAGCGTTCGGGCAAATGCAACAACTTACCGCGTAAAACAGACTGTTCCCATTCAATCCAAGGATATTTACTGTGGTTGAAACCCGCCAAAGAACCGGTTACTACTTCCATGGACTTGGATCGTTCCCTGACCCCGACAATCTGTCCGGGTTTGACAGAATAGGAGGAGATGTTGACAACATTACCGTCAACAACAATATGCTGATGGGAGACTAATTGCCGAGCGGCGGCACGCGAGGGTGCTATTCCGAGGCGGAAAACGACGTTATCTAAACGACTTTCGAGCAGCTGCAACAATACTTCACCGGTAATTCCTTTGGAGCGGGAAGCTTTTTCAAAAAGATTTCTGAACTGCCGTTCCAATACTCCATAAGTATACTTGGCTTTCTGTTTTTCACGAAGCTGTATGCCGTATTCGGAAGTTTTTTTCTTACGGGAATTGCCATGCTGTCCGGGGGGATAGTTTTTCTTGGATAAGACCTTGTCCGGTCCGTAAATAGCTTCTCCAAACTTGCGTGCTATCTTTGTTTTTGGGCCTATATATTTTGCCATTGCTTACCTTAATTAACCGTTCGGTATTTATTAAACTCTTCTTTTCTTAGGTGGCCGACAACCGTTGTGAGGGACGGGTGTAACGTCAACGATCTCCAAGACTTCTATGCCGACACTATGGATAGTACGGATAGCAGATTCGCGTCCGTTACCAGGACCTTTGACGAAAACTTTGACCTTTCTGAGACCGAGGTCGTAAGCTACTTTCGCACATTCCTGTGCTGCCATTTGCGCTGCGTATGGCGTATTCTTCTTGGAACTGCGAAATCCCATTTTCCCTGCGGAGGACCAACTAATGACCTGTCCGTCGCTGTTGGTGATGGTCACAATAATGTTGTTGAAAGAAGAATGAATATGAGCTTGTCCGTTGGCGTCAATATTGACGTTTTTCTTCTTGGTTACGACAGCTTTTTTTGCCATGTTGTTTCGACTTATTTAGTAGCTTTTTTCTTGTTTGCGACGGTCTTCTTTTTACCCTTACGTGTACGGGCATTGTTTTTTGTGCTTTGTCCGCGCAAAGGTAGTCCAATACGGTGACGGATACCGCGATAACAACCAATATCCATCAATCGCTTAATGTTCAATTGAACTTCTGAGCGAAGATCACCTTCCACTTTGAATTCCGAGCTGATTACCTCACGCACTTTAGAGGCTTGCTCATCTGTCCAATCTTTTACTTTGACGTCACGGTCGACCTCTGCCTTTTTCAGGATCGTATTTGCCGCACTACGACCTATCCCGTAAATGTAGGTTAGGGCTATCTCACCTCTTTTTTCTTGGGGCAAATCAACGCCAACTATACGTACAGCCATATCTTAACTCTATCTAATCTTGTTTATACTTGCTCTCATTTTCAGCCCTGCCGTTGCTTAAACTTCGGGTTTTTCTTATTAATCACATAAAGACGTCCTTTCCTCCTGACGATTTTGCATTCAGGGGTACGTTTTTTCAAAGATGCTCTTACTTTCATATCTTTATATTATTTATTTGTATCTGAATGAGATACGTCCTTTAGACAAATCGTAAGGAGACATTTCTATTTTCACTCTGTCTCCGGGTAAAATCCGTATGTAATGCATCCTCATCTTACCGGAGATATGGGCGGTTATCTCATGTCCATTTTCCAATTCCACACGAAACATTGCATTTGATAACGCTTCGATAATCACACCGTCTTGCTCTATTGCCGTTTGCTTCGCCATGAGGGGTTATATTGCTTTATTTCCGAGCACGTCTTCTACAAACTTGAAAGAGGACAAGATACGAGGTCCTTCGGGGCGAATGGCGATACAATGCTCATAATGCGCCGAATATTTACGATCCTTCGTCCTCACTGTCCAGCCATCCTTTTCAAATACTACATTCCTACGTCCCTGATTAATCATCGGTTCAATACAGATACACATACCATTACGAAGTTTGTCCCCGCTTCCGCTATGTCCGAAATTCGGCACATCAGGGTCTTCGTGCATATCGCGTCCTATCCCGTGCCCTATTAATTCCCTGACGACCGTAAAGCCTTTCGATTCACAGAAAGACTGGACGGCATGGCTGATATCTCCTACACGTTTTCCTTCGACGGCTTGACTGATACCCATATAGAGGGCTTTTTTTGTAGCTTTTAAGAGACGCATTACTTCTATGGAAACTTCCCCGACGCAAAACGTATAAGCAGAATCACCGGTAAAACCTTTCCACTTTGTGCCGCAGTCTATAGAGATGACATCACCTTCCTTCAAAACCACCTTTTCTGAAGGTATACCGTGCACTACTTGATCGTTCACGGAGGTACAGATAGAAGCAGGAAAACCTTTGTAGCCGAGGAAAGCAGGCGAAGCCCCATGGTCTCGAATGAAAGTTTCCGCCACGCTGTTCAATCGCAGTGTGGAAACTCCGGGAGCAACATGCTTGGCTAACTCGCCGAGGGTCTTACCTACCAACTGATTAGCTTCCCACATCAATTCCAACTCTTCATCTGTTTTCAGAAAGATCATTTCGTATCCCTATCAAACGCCTGTACGTCCTCTTATTTTCCCTGATTTTAACAAACCATCATAGTGACGCATCAGCAAATGGCTTTCTATCTGCTGTAAGGTATCCAGTACAACACCTACCAAGATCAACAATGAGGTTCCCCCGAAAAATTGAGAGAAAGACATGCTGATTCCCAACAAACGGGCGAAAGCCGGCATGACTGCTATCAACCCGAGGAAAAAAGCTCCCGGCAAAGTAATCCTGTCCATGATGATATCCAGATAGTCTTTCGTAGGCTTACCGGGCTTCACACCGGGTATAAAGCCATTGTTTCGTTTCAAATCATCAGCCATTTGAGTGGGGTTGATCGTGATGGCAGTATAAAGGTAGGTGAACAAAATGATCAGTACAAAGAACACGAAATTATACCAGAACCCGGTGTTGTCCATAAAAGCACTCCAGAAAGGGCTGACTTCCTGAGAAGCAAAACCCATAATAGAAATGGGGATGAACATGATAGCCTGCGCAAAGATGATGGGCATTACGTTAGCGGCATTCACTTTCAGAGGTATGTATTGACGCGCTCCGCCGAGTTGCTTACCACTGACGATACGTTTAGCATATTGTACGGGAACTTTACGTACTCCCTGTACCAGCATGATTGCTCCTGCAATGACCAGCAACAGGATGAGTATTTCGAACAAGAACATCACCAAGCCGCCGGTAGTTTCGCTTGTACGGGAAATAAATTCTTGAAACAATGAATGCGGCAGGCGAGCGATAATACCTACAAGGATGATGAAAGAGACGCCGTTTCCTATACCTTTATCTGTGATACGTTCCCCTAACCACAGGACGAACATACTACCGGCAGCCATAATAATTGTCGCGTAGATGGAGAAAAATATTCCTCCCGGTAAAGAGGCTCCGACAGCCCGAAGCTGTACGCTCAGGTTCACGAGATAAGTAGGTCCTTGAAACATGAGTATCGCTACCGTCAGGTAACGTGTCCATTGGTTGATCTTGCGTCGTCCGCTTTCACCTTCGCGCTGCATTTTCTGCATAGAGGGGATGGCCATTGCGGCGAGTTGCATGAAGATAGAGGCGGAGATATATGGCATGATTCCTAAGGCAAAGACAGATGCATTAGCGAAAGCACCTCCGGAAAACATATCCAGCAAGGCGAGTAACCCTCCTTGTGTCTGCTCTTGCAGAGCTGTCAAAGAATGAGGGTCTACGCCGGGGATGACCACGTAGGTACCAAAGCGATATATAGCAACAAAAAACAACGTGGTGAGGATACGTTTCCGTAAATCTTCAATTTTCCAGATGTTTTTTAAGGTTTCTAAGAATCTCATAACTTAGAGCTTTACGGCTGTTCCGCCGGTAGCTTGAATGGCAGCTTCCGCACTTTTGGAGAAAGCATGAGCTTCAACATCCACTTTGGAAGTCAGCTTTCCGTTACCGAGTATCTTAACCAATTGAGACCTAGAAATAAAACCTGCGGCGATCAAATCTTCAACACTCACTTTGTCGAGGTGTTGTGCGTCAATCACCTGCTGTAAGATAGAAAGATTGATGGCTTTGTATTCTACGCGATGGATATTCTTGAAGCCAAACTTCGGTAACCGCCTCTGTATAGGCATCTGTCCACCTTCAAAACCGATTTTACGAGAATAGCCCGACCGGGATTTGGCACCCTTATGTCCTCTTGTAGAAGTACCACCTAATCCAGAACCGGGACCTCTTCCGATCCTTTTTCGTGTTTTGGTGGATCCTTCTGCGGGTTTCAAACTTGATAAATCCATGAATATCTTTGTTTCTAAGTGTTACTCTACTATGACCAGATGCTTTACTTTTTCAAGCATACCACGTATAGAGGGGGTATCATCATGTTCTACTACGCGGTTCAATTTTCTCAGTCCCAGGGCATCCAATGTCCTTTTCTGATCTTTCGGACAACGGATACGACTTTTAATTTGCTTTATTTTCAATGTTGCCATAGGTATTCCTTACTCCGATTAACCTTTGAATACTTTTTCTACAGAGACGCCTCTGTTTTGAGCTACCATCAATGGATTTCTCAATTCACATAAGGCTACGAGGGTTGCTTTCACCAGGTTGTGGGGGTTGGAAGAACCTTTCGACTTTGCCAACACGTCTGTGATCCCCACACTTTCAAGGACAGCCCGCATAGCCCCCCCTGCTTTCACTCCCGTACCGTGTGTTGCCGGCCGAATAAGTACTCTCGCTCCTCCAAACTTAGCGATTTGTTCGTGGGGGATGGTTCCTTTGTAAACAGGGACTTTGACCAAATTTTTCTTAGCGGCTTCCACCCCTTTGGCGATGGCGGCGGTGACTTCACCGGCTTTTCCTAATCCCCACCCGACAATACCATCTTCATTACCCACTACTACGATGGCTGCGAAGCTAAAAGTTCTCCCACCCTTCGTTACTTTCGTCACGCGGTTGATAGCAACAAGCCTGTCTTTTAACTCTAAATCGCCGGTTGTCTTAACCTTATTATAAACACCTCCTATATTTCTCATTTTGTTTAAAATTTAAGCCCTCCCTTGCGTGCAGCATCTGCCAACTCTTTCACTCTTCCATGGTATAAGTATCCATTACGATCAAAGACAACCGTTTGTATACCTGCGTCTTGTGCATGTTTAGCTATGAGTTCACCTACTTTGGCGGCTTGTTCTTTTTTGGGGAACTTTTCTTCCATCTTTAAGGAAGAAGCGGCGGCCAGGGTTGCCCCTTTGGTGTCGTCAATTACTTGTGCATAAATTTGCTTGTTACTTCTAAAAACACTTAAGCGAGGGCGTTCGGTTGTTCCGGAGATTTTACCCCGTATACTTCTTTTAATCTTCAATCTCCTTGCGTCTTTCTGTATCATAACTTCTCCGTTTACAGATTATTTACCAGCGGATTTACCTGATTTTCTGCGTACAATTTCACCTACAAAACGGACACCCTTACCTTTGTAAGGTTCCGGCTTACGGAAGGAGCGCAACTTGGCACAAACCTGACCGATCAACTGTTTATCAGGAGATTCAAGGATGATAAGGGGGTTCTTGTTTCTTTCGGTTTTTGTTTCCACTTTCACTTCGGGAGGCAACAACAGGTAAATATTGTGAGTATAACCCAACGAAAGGTCTAACAATTGTCCTGCGTTAGTTACACGATAACCTACGCCAACAAGTTCTAACTCTTTACGGAAGCCTTCGGCTACGCCGATAACCATGTTGTTCACTAATGCACGATATAAGCCATGGAGTGCCCGATGCTGCCGTTCGTCGTCAGGCCTTTTCAGTTCAATCGTATCATTTTCGAATACGACATTGATATGAGGATGCACCACCTGTGATAGTTCTCCTTTGGGACCTTTTACCTTGACGAGGTTTTTCTCAATGGTAACTTTGACCGTTGAAGGTACGTGAATGGGTAATTTCCCTATCCTTGACATTGTTTGTTCCTCCTCAGATGATTAGTAAATGAAACATAAAACCTCGCCTCCAATCTTCAAACTACGCGCCTCTTTGTCCGTCATCACACCTTGGGAGGTTGACAATATAGCTATACCCAAGCCATTCAGCACTCTCGGCAGGTCTTCATAACCGACATATTTTCGTAATCCGGGTCGAGAGACTCTCGTTAATCTTTTGATGGCATTTACTTTATTTACGTAATCGTACTTCAAAGCGATTTTAATAGAACCTTGGGGTCCTTCATCAATAAATTTGAAATTCAGAATATAACCTTTCTCGAAAAGAATTTCGGTAATCTTCTTTTTCAGATTAGAAGCCGGTATTTCAACCACACGATGCTTCGCCTTAATGGCATTTCTGAGTCGCGTCAGGTAATCAGCAATAGGATCTGTCATATTTGATGTATTAAATTGATCCCGTCTATCGGGACAATATTTAACTACGTACTACCAACTTGCTTTTTTAACCCCGGGAATCAGCCCATTGGAAGCCATTTCCCGAAATTGTATGCGAGAGATACCAAACTGCCGGATGAACCCTTTGGGCCGTCCGGTTATCTTACAACGGTTATGCAAGCGCACGGGGGAAGCATTTTTAGGTAAAGCTTGCAACGCTTCATAATTTCCCTCTTTCTTGAGTTTCGCCCGTTTGTCAGCGAACTTAGCGACCATTTTCGCCCGTTTGTCATCCCGGGCTTTCATAGATTCTTTAGCCATACAATTTATTTTAGACCTTTCCTTATATTTTTGAAAGGCAGACCGAACTCCCGAAGCAAAGCATACCCTTCCTCATCTGTTTTTGCAGAGGTCACAAAAGTAATATTCATTCCCAATATACGAGCGATGGTATCAATATTTATTTCGGGGAAAATAATTTGCTCTTGTATACCGAGTGTGTAGTTACCTTTTCCATCCAGTTTACTGTCTATTCCTTTGAAGTCACGGATACGAGGAAGCGCGATACGCACAAGCCTTTCCAGAAATTCATACATCAGCTCGCGTCGTAAAGTCACCATCACTCCGATGGGCATCTTCTTACGCACCTTGAAATTGGAGATGTCCTTTTTAGAGAGCGTAGAGACGGCTTTCTGTCCTGTGATGGTAGTTAGTTCGTTGATAGCCAACTCAATAATTTTTTTGTCGGCGGTAGCTATTCCCAACCCTTGGTTGATGACGATTTTCTTCAGGACGGGGACTTGCATTACGGACTTGTACCCGAACTCTTTTGTGAGAGCGGGGACAATCTTCTCTTTATAATCTTTCTTTAAGTTGGCCACTACTGTACTCATGATTTGATTTCCTCTCCGGATTTTTTGGCGAAACGTACTGATTTTCCTTTCTCATTTAATTTCCGTCCTATCCGTGTCGGATTACCTGTTTTGGGGTCTATCAGGTTCAAATTAGATATATGGATAGGGGCTTCTTTTTTTTCTATACCTCCTTGAGGATGCTTTGCGCTAGGCTTAGTATGTTTACTTACCATGTTGATAGCTTCCACGATAGCTCTGTTTTCTTTTGAGAGGACCTGCAAGACACGTCCTCTCAGGCCCTTGTCATCGCCGGCGTTCACGAAAACCTCATCGCCTTTTCTAATGTGTAACTTTTTCATCTGCCTGATGTTTTTGAGAATTAAAGCACTTCCGGAGCAAGGGAAACGATTTTCATATTCGCAGCCCGTAACTCTCTGGCAACTGGGCCAAAGATACGACTTCCCCGTATTTCACCTGCGGGGTTCAAGAGGACACAAGCGTTATCGTCGAACCGGATGTAAGAACCGTCATGTCGTCGAATTTCTTTTTTTGTGCGGACTATAATCGCTTTCGATACGGAACCTTTCTTTATTTCACTTGAAGGGATGGCGCTTTTGACGGCTACGACGATGACGTCACCTACTGAGGCATAACGCCTTCTCGTTCCGCCTAGAACCCGGATACACAAAACTTCTCTGGCACCACTGTTGTCGGCGACCACCAACCTGGACTCTTGCTGTATCATATCACTTAGCTCTTTCGATTATCTGGGACAGTCTCCATCTTTTTGTTTTACTCAAGGGACGGGTTTCCATAATTTTGACGACATCACCGATGCCACATTCATTTTTTTCATCGTGGGCATGGTACTTTTTTGTCTTGTTGATGAATTTTCCGTAGATAGGATGCTTTTCCTTCCATTTGACAGCGACGGTGATGGTTTTTTCCATCTTATTGCTGGTAACGACGCCTGTCCTTTCTTTTCTGAGATGTCTTTCTTCCATCAGGCTTGCTGTTTGTTGTATAATTCTCTGGAACGCAGTTCCGTTTTGATGCGAGCTATAGTTCTACGCTGCTGCTTGATTGCGGAAGAATTGGTTAGGGGAGAGATAGTGTGATTGATGCGTTTTTGGTTATAGCCAGAAACTTCCGTATCAATTCTTTCTGTCAGTTCAGAGGTAGTCAGTTCCCTTATTTCTGCTATTTTCATGGTTATCAAGCATTTTGATTTTGATAATCGTAGTCTCTCCTGACGACGAACTTGGTTGTTACCGACAACTTTTGTGCTGCCAAACGCAAGGCTTCTTTAGCCATATCAAAGGGTACGCCTTCTATTTCGAATAGGATACGTCCCGGCGTCACAGGAGCCACAAAACCTTCGGGGTTCCCTTTCCCTTTCCCCATACGGACTTCGGCGGGCTTCTTGGTGATCGGTTTATCGGGGAAGATACGCACCCATACTTGACCTTGCCGTTGCATATGTCGGGTAACGGCAATACGAGCGGCTTCTATCTGCCGTCCTGTTATCCATTTACTTTGTAATGATTTAATACCAAAAGAACCGAAGGCGAGCTGATGACCACGCTGAGCTTCGCCCTTCATGCGTCCTTTCTGCATCCTTCTGAACTTGGTTTTTTTAGGTTGTAACATTTTCTGTGTTTTCTAAGGATTAACGATTGCCCTTTTTTCTGCGGTCGCCGCCGTTACGCCCTCCTCTATCGCGGTTACGGCCTCTGTCGCGATCGCGGTCTCTGTCACCACCATCTCTATTACGGTCTCTGCCAAAGTTAGAGGAGAAGTCACCTCTGCGCAATTCTTTTTGAGAGGCGAAAGCGGGTGCCAAATCCCGTTTAGTATATATTTCACCACGGCAAATCCAAACTTTGACACCGATCAGCCCCACCTTCGTTAAGGCTTCACCTAAGGCATAGTCAATATCAGCGCGAAAAGTATGTAGAGGGGTTCGTCCTTCCTTGTACATTTCGGAGCGCGCCATTTCCGCGCCGTTCAAACGCCCTGAGATCTGAATTTTAATACCTTCCGCACCCATGCGTATAGTGGAGGCGATGGCCATTTTGACGGCACGCCGATAGGCGATTTTACCTTCTAATTGACGGGCTATATTGTTTGCTACAATGACGGCATCCAATTCCGGTCTTTTGATTTCGTGGATATTGATTTGGATTTCCTTGTCGGTAATTTTCTTCAGCTCTTCCTTGAGTTTTTCTACTTCCTGTCCTCCTCTTCCGATAATGAGGCCGGGTCTAGATGAGCAAACGGTTATAGTGATCAGTTTAAGCGTTCGTTCAATGATGATACGGGACACGTTGGCTTTAGCCAAGCGGGCGTTTAAATACTTACGGATCTTGCTGTCTTCGAGCAACATATCACCATAGTTTTTACCTCCATACCAATTGGAATCCCAGCCACGGATGATTCCCAGTCGGTTGCTCACCGGATTTACCTTTTGTCCCATTTAATTCACTTGGTTAGCGTTGTTTTCTTTTGCAGATACGAATAAGGTTACGTGGTTCGACCGTTTACGGATACGAAAACCACGTCCCCGCGGAGCGGGTCTCATACGGTAGAGAGTGGAGGCCGCATCGGTAAAGACAGAGGAGACATATAACAGTCCGGCTTCGGCTTTGCGTTCATTTTTTTGTTCCCAATTAGCAATAGCGGAGCGGAGCAATTTTTCCACGCGAAAAGAAGCTTCTTTATTGGAGAACTTCAGTACCCCCAATGCTCTGAAGACTTCCATACCGTGAATCATATCTGTCACCAACCTCATTTTACGGGGCGAGGTGGGGACATTCCGTAGCTTCGCGAAGGTCAAATCTTTTTTAGCTTCCTTACGAGCCTGAGCCGCCAATTTTTTTCTTGCACCCATTGTCTATTTTTTATTTTTTTCTATTTCCGGCATGCCCGCGGAAGGTGCGTGTCGGGGAGAATTCACCTAATTTGTGTCCTACCATATTTTCGGTAATGAAAACGGGGATGAATTTATTACCATTATGTACGGCTATGGTGTGTCCTACAAAATCGGGGGAGATCATAGAGGCACGCGCCCAAGTTTTGACGACAGTTTTCTTGCCCGCTTCATTCATCGTCAAGACTTTCTTTTCAAGCTTCACGTTGATATAGGGCCCTTTTTTCAGCGACCGGCTCATAGACTTATAGTTATCGGATTATTTCTTTTTCCTTTCGATGATATACTTAGAGGATTGCTTTTTAGGCGCCCTCGTTTTCAATCCTTTCGCGTACAACCCTTTACGGGATCTGGGATGTCCACCGGAGGCACGTCCTTCCCCACCACCCATGGGATGGTCTACGGGGTTCATTACAACGCCCCTGTTATGAGGCCGCCTCCCTAGCCAGCGCGAACGTCCGGCTTTTCCGGATTTTTCCAGGGCGTGGTCAGAGTTACCCACACTACCTATAGTTGCTTTACAAGCGGCGAGGATTTTACGCGTTTCGCCGGAGGGCATTTTGACGATGGCATAAATACCTTCTTTTGAGGTCAATTGAGCAAAGACACCGGCGGAGCGAACCATTTTGGCACCTTGTCCGGGTCGTAACTCAATGTTGTGGATGACGGTACCAACGGGAATATCGGCCATGGGGAGGGTATTACCTATTTCCGGAGCGACACCTTTTCCGGCGGCTACGGTCTGTCCCACCGTCAGCCCTGCCGGGGCGACGATATAGCTTTTTTCACCGTCGGCATAATGCAGGAGGGCGATGCGCGATGTGCGGTTAGGGTCGTACTCAATGGAGTGCACCTTAGCGGGGACGCCGTCTTTGTTGCGTTTGAAGTCTATGAAACGGTAACGCTTTTTGTGTCCTCCACCGATATATCGCATAGTCATTTTACCGGTATTATTACGTCCACCGGAGCGATGTTTACCGAAGACGAGCGACTTTTCGGGCTGTTGAGCAGAAATCTCCTTGAGGTCGCCGATAATTTTGTGCCTTTGTCCAGGTGTTGTGGGCTTGAGCTTACGTATTCCCATTGTGTTCAAATATTACTAAAGAAGTCAATAGTATCCCCTTCTTTTAGGGTGACGATGGCCTTTTTGAAGGCGGCTTGTTTACCCCGTATCAGGCCTGCGCGGGTATAGCGGCGTTTTTGTTTACCAGAGTAATTCAGGGTGTTCACGTTTTCTACGGTGACACTGTACATGGATTGCACGGCTGTTTTTATTTCCAGTTTGTTTGCATCGGGAGAGACGCGGAAAGCAAAACGGTTGGGAAACTTGGCGGTGACGGCCGTCATTTTTTCGGTTACGATCGGTTTAATAATGATCCCCATGGTTTTATTTTCTTAGGGTTTGATGAACATTTTCTCAATGGCGGTCAGGGAGGCTTCCGTCAATACGAGGTCTGTATTGTTTAAGATTCTGTAAGTATTGAGTTCAGAGAGGGCGATAACTTTCGCTTTTTCCAAATTACGAGCAGACAGATAAACTGTTTTGTTAGTTTCGGGGAAGACTACGAGGACTTTTTTGTCTTCCAGGTGCAGACTTTTCGTGATGGCGATAAAATCTTTGGTACGGGGTTTATCGAGGGTAAAGTCTTCCAGGACAACGATAGCGTTTTCTTTAGCTTTGTAGGCCAGCGCCGATTTACGAGCCAGGAGTTTCACTTTTTTGTTCAGTTTAAAAGCATAATCGCGGGGTTTAGGACCGAATATACGTCCACCGCCGACGAGAAGGGGAGAATTGCCATCACCGCGTCGCGCTCCGCCGCCGCCTTTTTGACGGATAAGTTTGCGCGTACTCCCTGTCACTTCGCTACGTTCTTTCGCTTTGTGAGTTCCTTGCCGTTTATTGGCCATGTGTTGCCTGACGTCAAGGTATATAGCGTGGTCATTGGGTTCAATGGCGAAGATATCGTCATTGAGGGTCGCTTTGCGTCCGGTATCCTCACCTTTAATATTGAATATATTCAACTCCATCACTTTTGTATTAATAAGATTGCACCTTTGGCGCCAGGGACGGAACCTTTCACCAACAAGATATTGTGTTCCGGAATGACTTTCAGTACTTCGAGGTTTTGGACAGTCACCCGTTCATTACCCATCTGTCCTGCCATGCGCGTTCCTTTGAAGACTTTTGCGGGATAGGAGCAGGCACCGATACTACCGGGTGCGCGTAACCGATTGTGTTGTCCATGCGTACTTTGTCCGACGCCACCAAATCCGTGTCGTTTCACGACGCCCTGAAAACCTTTCCCTTTGGAGAAACCAACCACGTCTACGAAGCCTGTGTTTTGGAAGAGGTCAACGGTAATGACTTCTCCCAGTTTTGCGACATCAAAACCTTTGAACTCTGCCAAATGTTTTTTAGGGGAGACGCCTGCTTTGTTGAAATGCCCCTGTTCGGCTTGGGAAGTATGTTTCCCCTTTTTATCTACAAAGCCCAACTGCACGGCTTGATAACCATCTATGTCAAGTGTTTTTACTTGAGTTACCACACAGGGTCCCACTTCAATGATTGTACAAGGCAGACTTTTCCCTTCGTCATTGAAAGCGGAGGTCATACCTATTTTTTTTCCTAATAATCCCGGCATCTCATTTGGTATTATATGTTCACACCTTTATTTCCACGTCTACACCGCTGGGTAGCTCCAGTTTCATTAAGGCGTCCACCGTTTTAGAAGTAGAGCTGTAAATGTCTATCAATCTTTTGTAGGAGGCAAGCTCAAACTGTTCACGTGACTTTTTATTGACAAAGGTCGCACGATTCACGGTAAAGATGCGTTTGTGTGTGGGCAGGGGAATGGGTCCGTTGACGACAGCGCCTGTCACCTTAACCGTTTTCACGATTTTGTCGGCTGACTTGTCCACTAGGGAGTAGTCGTAAGACTTCAGCTTAATCCTGATCTTTTGGCTCATTATTATAAATCCTTTTCCGTTTACTTTATCAAATCAACCCTTCCTTGTACTTCCGTCAAAACTTGCCGCGCAATGGAAGCGGACACCTGAGCATAATGGGAGAACTGCATAGACGAGGTTGCCCGCCCTGAGGTAATGGTACGCAAAGCCGTTACGTAGCCAAAAGTTTCGGCCAGAGGAACTTTCGCCTTCACTATTCTGGCGCCTGTCCGACTGGATTCCATCCCTTCTACCTGTCCACGCCGTTTATTTAAGTCACCGATCACGTCACCCATACTTTCTTCCGGCGTCACCACTTCGATTTTCATGATGGGTTCTTGGAGGACGGGAGCGGCCTTGACACAGGCATTTTTGAAGGCCTGAATAGCGGCTATTTCAAAGGAGAGTTGGTCGGAATCTACGGGATGGAAAGAACCATCCATGAGAGTTACTTTCAACTTGTCTAATGGGTAACCTGCCAGCACGCCATTTTTCATGGCTTTTTCAAAACCTTTCTGCACGGAAGGTATAAATTCTTTCGGGATGTTACCTCCTTTTACTTCGTCGATGAATTGTAAAGAGCCTTCAAAATCTTCGTCACCGGGTGCTACCCTAACGATAATATCGGCAAATTTACCACGTCCGCCGGTCTGTTTTTTATAGAGTTCCCGCAGTTCGACTTGCTGTGTGATAGCTTCTTTATAGGTTACCTGAGGCCTTCCCTGGTTACATTCGACCTTAAATTCACGTCTGAGGCGGTCGATGATGATGTCAAGATGCAATTCACCCATCCCGCTGATGACCGTCTGTCCTGTTTCTTCGCTGGTTTGAACCCTGAAAGTAGGGTCTTCTTCGGCGAGTTTCGAGAGGCCCTGACTAAGCTTGTCAAGGTCTTTTTGAGTTTTAGGTTCTACCGCTATACCGATGACGGGTTCGGGGAATTCCATAGATTCCAAGGTAATAGGGTGCTGTTCTGCACAGAGGGTGTCACCTGTACGAATGTCTTTGAAACCGACTCCTGCGCCAATATCACCGCATCCGATCACATCCATCGGATTTTGTTTATTAGAGTGCATCTGGAACAAACGGGAGATACGCTCTTTTTTACCCGAACGGGTATTCAGCACATAAGAGCCGGCTTCCATTTTACCGGAATACACGCGAAAGAAACAAAGCCGTCCCACATAGGGGTCGGTCGCTATTTTAAAGGCCAGCGCAGTCAAGGGTTCTTCGGACAAGGGCTTACGGACGATTTTTTGTTCGGGATAATCGGGGTTAGCGCCTTCAATGGCTGGTGTATCAATGGGACTGGGGAGATAGGCACAAACGGAATCAAGCAAGGTTTGCACCCCCTTATTTTTGAAGGAAGAACCGCAGATTATGGGATTGATTTTCATTGAAAGAGTAGCTGTCCGCAAGGCTCGTTTGATGTCTTCTACGAGGATGGATTCGGGTTTGTCGAAGAATTTTTCCATGAGCACATCGTCGTACTCTGCGATAGTTTCGAGCATTTTATCACGCCACTCGTCGGCTTCTTCCTTTAAATCGTCAGGGACATCTTCGACGGAATATTCGGCGCCCATAGTTTCGTCATGCCAATAGATGGCTTTCATGGCGATCAGGTCAATGACGCCTTTAAACTTTTCTTCGGCGCCGATGGGTATCTGAATGGGACAAGGAGAAGCTCCCAAGATTTCTTTTATTTGGCGGACAACTTCAAAGAAGTTCGCTCCCGACCTGTCCATTTTGTTCACGTATCCGATACGGGGCACATTATATTTGTCTGCTTGCCGCCAGACTGTTTCCGATTGGGGTTCCACGCCACCGACTGCGCAGAAGGTAGCTACGGCACCGTCCAAGACACGCAGGGAGCGCTCTACTTCTACGGTAAAATCTACGTGCCCTGGGGTGTCTATCAGATTGATTTTATATTTTTCATCTTGATAATTCCAAAAAGTCGTAGTGGCGGCGGAGGTGATTGTAATTCCCCGTTCCTGCTCCTGCTCCATCCAGTCCATGGTAGCCGCGCCATCATGGACTTCTCCAATTTTGTGAGTTAGCCCTGTGTAGAACAGGATACGTTCTGAGGTGGTGGTTTTCCCAGCATCAATATGCGCCATGATACCGATGTTACGGGTAAACCTCAATTGTTCATCTGCTTTTGTTGCCATTCCTTTATTTTTCTCTGTCAGCTTTCAGGTGTATCAAAAGCGGAAGTGGGCAAAAGCACGGTTAGCTTCGGCCATGCGGTGCATATCTTCTTTACGTTTGAAGGCACCGCCTTGTCCGTTAAAGGCATCTACTATTTCGGCGGAGAGTTTGTCGGCCATAGTTTTCCCTGAACGCTTACGGGCGTAGAGGATCAGGTTTTTCATGGAGACAGATTCTTTGCGTTCCGGCCGAATCTCTGTGGGCACCTGAAAAGTAGCGCCACCGACGCGGCGCGACTTCACTTCCACTTGCGGGGTGATATTGTCAAGGGCGGTTTTCCAAATATCCAGGGCTACCTTTTCCTGGTCAGGCATTTTCTTTTTCACGATGTCCAGGGCGGTGTAGAAAATACTGAAAGCGGTATTCTTCTTACCGTCGTACATCAGATGGTTTACAAAGCGAGTGACTTTCACATCTCCGTAAACGGGATCGGGCAGAATCTGCCTTTTTTTTGGCTTTGCCTTTCTCATTGCAATCTATTTTGACCTTTTCGTGTGGTTGTCTGTTCTTATGTCTTCAATAGTTCCTCCGAACTATTTACTCAACCTTAATACAGTACGTTATCTTCTAATCAAACAGTTCATTAAGCGTTTACTTTTTCCCACCTTTAGAGGGAACCCCCTTAGCCGCCGCCTGTCCGGGCTTGGGCCGCTTGGCACCATACTTTGAACGTCGTTGAGTTCTGGCGTTTACGCCCGCTGTATCTAAGGTACCTCTCACGATGTGATACCTTACACCGGGCAGGTCTTTTACACGTCCGCCGCGTACCAAGACGATGGAGTGTTCTTGCAGGTTATGTCCTTCCCCAGGTATGTAAGCGTTTACTTCTTTGGAGTTAGTCAGTCTAACCCTGGCCACCTTGCGCATGGCGGAATTGGGTTTCTTAGGCGTTGTGGTATATACCCGAACGCACACGCCCCTTCGTTGCGGGCAAGCTTCGAGGGCGGGGGATTTACCTTTGGCGATTAAGGTTTCCCTTCCTTTCCTAACCAGTTGTTGAATTGTAGGCATGAGAGGTAAAAATAACTTGCTATGTAACTAAAACTTTATACTTCCACTTAAGAGCAACGCCTTCCGTTCAGGGAAAAGCGGGGCAAAGGTACAAATTCCTTTGAGAGTAAATACATAGCTCTTCCGTTTATTTCGTTTGTTTAACAATTAATTTTTTCAGAGACGTGTAATGTGTGCGCCAATCGCGTTTAAACGCTCGTCAATAGCTTCATATCCACGGTCTATCTGTTCAATGTTGTCAATGCGGCTGTCACCATCGGCGCTCATGGCGGCGATAAGGAGAGCGATACCGGCGCGAATGTCTGGGGAAGCCATAGTACTAGCCCGTAAAGGAAAGCGGCGTCCCAGTCCGATGATTGTTGCCCTGTGGGGGTCACAGAGGATGATTTGTGCGCCCATGTCGATTAACTTATCTACGAAGAAAAGGCGGCTTTCAAACATTTTCTGGTGGATCAGGACACTACCTATGGCCTGAGTGGCTACGACGAGGAGGACACTCAGCAAATCGGGTGTCAATCCAGGCCATGGGGCGTCCGTCAAGGAGAGGATAGAACCGTCAATGAAGTTTTCAATTTCATAACGGTCATGGACAGGGATGTGAAGGTCATCACCCTCCTGTTCAACCGAAATGCCCAAATGCCGGAAGGCGTCAGGTATGATACCTAACTGTTGCAGGGTAGCGCCTCGAATCCGGAGGTCGGAGCGTGTCATGGCGGCCATACCGATAAAGCTTCCTACTTCGATCATATCAGGGAGCAGCGTATGGACGGCGCCGTTGAGGTGTTGGACTCCTTCTATGGTCAGCAAGTTAGAGCCGATACCGCTAATGAGCGCCCCCATGGAGGTCAACATTCGGCACAATTGCTGGACGTAAGGTTCGCAGGCAGCATTGTATATCGTTGTGACGCCGTCAGATAGAGTGGCGGCCATCAGGATATTAGCCGTTCCGGTCACGGAGGCTTCTTCCAAGAGCATGTAAGCACCTTTCAGGTGTTGAGCGGTCACATCGTAGCGTCGTTGAACGGCATCGTAGACAAATTCGGCGCCCAGTCGGCGAATACCCACGAAGTGAGTATCAAGGCGTCTCCTGCCGATCTTGTCACCCCCGGGTTCCGATATGACGGCTTTTCCGAAGCGTCCCAATAGGGGTCCTACGACCATTACCGCCCCCCGCAATTGAGCGCTTCGTTTCCGGAAGTCATCAGAGTACAAATAGTTTAAATCAATTTCATCCGCTTGAAAGCTATAAGAACCTTTATGCAGGTGCGCCACTTTGACGCCCAATTCCTGTAAGAGGTTGATCAGGTTATTGACGTCAAGGATGTCCGGAACGTTATGGAGTGTTATTTGTTGCTCAGTCAACAGTACGGCACAGATTACTTCCAGGGCTTCATTCTTTGCTCCTTGCGGAATGATAATACCCTTCAAAGCTTTACCTCCCTCGATGATAAAAGAACCCATTTTAGTTGATTTAATGTCTTTCCCTGACGAAACAAAGGTAAGTCTTTCAAAATACGTGAGGATGAGAAGGAGAAAATCATAACTTTGCAAGCTACATTTGTCCGAAAAGTCGGAGAAAACAGGGGTAAGGAGATGAAAGAGTTTGTGTTGTCGGCAGAGAAGAACGAGCGTGTCGTTTTGGTAGGGTTGGTGACGCCTTACCAGGAAGAACAACGAGTAAAGGAATACCTGGACGAGTTGTCGTTTTTGGCAGAGACGGCGGGTTTTGTGACAGAGAAGCGGTTCATACAACGTGTAGAAGCGGCGCATCCGGTGACATTTGTAGGGACAGGGAAATTAGCGGAGATAGGGGAGTATGTGTCGGAGCATGCCATCGGTATGGTAATATTTGATGATGAATTATCTGCCAAGCAATTACGAAATATAGAGAAAGCATTGCAGGTACGCATTCTGGACAGGACGAGTTTGATACTGGAGATTTTCGCACTGCGAGCTCAGACGTCTCACGCGAAGACACAGGTGGAATTGGCGCAGTATCAATATATGCTACCTCGTTTAACACGTCTGTGGACGCACTTGGAGCGTCAACGAGGCGGTAGCGCCATGATGCGCGGTCCTGGCGAGACGCAATTGGAGACGGATAAGCGAATCATTCAAGATAAGATTGCGAAGTTAAAACGAGAACTGGAGGATATAGAAAAACAGAAGATCGTACAACGGAAAAGTCGAGGGAAACTCGTGCGGGTGTCTTTGGTAGGTTATACCAATGTGGGTAAATCGACGGTGATGAACATCTTGAGCAAAAGCGAAGTGTTTGCAGAAGATAAACTGTTCGCCACATTGGATACAACTGTTCGGAAAGTGATAGTAGATAATTTGCCGTTCCTGTTATCAGATACAGTGGGCTTCATTCGTAAATTGCCGACAGAGTTAGTGGAATCGTTCAAATCGACATTGGATGAGGTGAGAGAGGCGGATCTGTTGGTACACGTAATAGATGTGTCTCATCCCTCCTTCGAGGAACAGATAGAGACGGTGAACAAGACACTGAGTGAAATAGCGGGGTCGAATAAGCCGGTAGTATATGTGTTCAATAAGATAGACAAGTTTACTTATGTTCCCAGAGAAGAGGACGACATGGGTCCTTTTCGACGCGAGAACCGTACATTAGAAGATGTGCGCAAGGAATGGCGGGGAGATCATTGTCTTTTTATTTCGGCTAAGGAACATAAATACATTGATGAATTGAAGCGCGTGTTGTACGAGGAAGTGCGAAAGATACATGTGACCCGTTTCCCTTATAATGACCTTCTTTTCCCTGATGTAGAGTAGCGGTGAGTAAGAAAAGCGAAAAAAAAGGGAGAAAGATTTGCAGGAGTGAAAAGTCTGTGTAGCTTTGCGAGCTGATTTAAGAAGTTAAGTTTTATAGTAGCATAATGATTGTAGTACCTATCAAGGAAGGAGAAAACATTGAAAGGGCTTTGAAGCGTTTCAAGCGGAAGTTTGAACGGACGGGTATGATAAGGGAATTACGTAGCCGTCAGTCGTTTATAAAGCCTTCGGTGGAAAAGCGGAAGCAGTTTTTGCATGCTGTATATATACAGAAGTTGCAACAAGCGGAAGAGTAAAAGCGAGAACGTTAACGTTAAGGAGGGCGCGTCATGGAAGTGAGGATTCGGTCGGTTCATTTTGATGCCTCCGAGAAGCTGGAGGCGTTTGTGGAGAAAAAGGTATCCAAATTGGCAAAGTTCCATGAAGATGTCCTATCGGCGGAGGTCATATTAAAATTGGTTAAGCCGGAATCCGCTCAAAATAAAGAGGTCAGTATCTCCTTGAAGGCAAAGAATGGAGACTGCTTTGCGGAGAAAGTGCGTGACACGTTTGAAGAGGCGGTAGATGAGTGTGTAGAGGCTATAGAAAAGCAGCTGATAAAGAGTAAGGAGAAGAGCCGGGTTTAATAAGGTAGGTTATTTCTCTCTCTATAAAAAACGGGGAGGGCGCTCGAATGAGTTCCCTCCCCGTACGTTGTTAGAGGACGCGGATTTCGTCGGCGGCCTCTCCTTGCGGAGTGATTAGTTTGTACCCCTTACCATGGATGTTGATGATTTCGAGAGAGGGGTCTTTACGGAGTATTTTACGTAATTTGGTGATATAGACATCCATGCTGCGAGCATTGAAGTAGTTGTCTTCGACCCAAATGATACGCAGGGCATAATTACGTTCGAGCACCTCATTGGCGTGAGCACAGAGGAGCGAAAGTAATTCACTCTCTTTGGTGGTGAGTTTGGTAGTTTCCCCGTTGTTAGAGAGGGTTTGTTTTTGAGTATCGAAAAGGAAATCGCCCAGTTTGTAAGTCAGACTGGCTTTGTTGCGCTTTCCTTTGATACGTCGAAGGATGGCCTCAATCCGGAACATTAGTTCTTCCATACTGAAAGGCTTAGTGAGATAATCGTCGCCGCCGATTCTAAAGCCTTCAAGGATATCATCTTTCATCGACTTAGCCGTGAGGAAGATGATAGGAATGTTGGGATTGGCATTACGGATTTCTTGCGCCAAGGTCAATCCGTCTTTCTTAGGCATCATTACGTCGAGTACACACAGGTCGTAGGCTCCTTTAAGGAAACCTTTAGAACCGGCCTCTCCGTCGGGAAACAGGTCGACGGAATAACCTTTGGCCAGTAAGAACTCCCGAAGGAGCAAGCCGAGGTTCTCATCGTCTTCACAAAAGAAGATTTTCACTTTTTCTTCCATAACTTGAATTATTTGATTAGTGGTAAAGATATAATAAATTTTGTACCTCCGGCGTGTCCGCTTTCGGCGCGTATAGAGCCTTTATGGTCTTCTATGATTTTACGGACATAGGCGAGGCCGAGTCCAAATCCTTTTACATTATGCACGTTACCTGTCGGCACACGATAAAAGCGTTCAAATATTTTTTTGAGATGCTCTTTTTTGATGCCGATGCCGTTGTCTTCGACAAAGATGAAGAGTTTACCGTTTTCGTTACGTGTGAAGATAAATAAGCGGAGCGGAAGGTCAGGATGGCGATATTTAACGGCGTTATCCAGGAGATTGAACAGGACGTTAGTGATGTGCATTTCGTCTGCATAGATAGAGGAGTTTTCGGCTTGCAGGTCAATGTCAAGAATACCTTCGTAAGATTTCACTTTCAAGGCAAAAGTATTGGCGACGGTGACGATGAGGTCATTGGCGTCAATTTCTTTCAGTTTGAAAGAGGCTTGGCGACGGTCAAAGAGAGAGATCTGTAAGACTTTTTCGGTAAGAAAGCCAAGCCTACGAGATTCGTCGATTATTACCCTGGTGATGTGCCGAAAGGCATCGGGATTCTTGTTGATATCAGTATCTTCCAACATCTGTGCGGCCAAGGAGATGGAGGAGACAGGTGTTTTTAGTTCGTGAGTCATATTGTTGATAAAGTCGTTTTTTATTTCCGACAGCTTCTTTTGTCGGAAGATAATGAACAAAGTGACGGAAAAAACGATAAGGAGGAGAGAAGAGAAGATGATAGAGGGGATGATAAAGGTAAGGCGGTCAGCGATATAACTTTTTCTGGTAGGCAGGTAGAGGCGAAGGTAGGCGAAGCGAGCCGTCGGGTCGTTTGGAAAAAGGGTTTGTGTGTACAGGTCGGCAAGAGCAGGATTAGCTTCTCCGTTGTCATTACGGTAAATGACGCAACCGTCTCTATTGATAATGAAAAAGAAAAAGGGGATGTCTATGCCGTTGTTTTTCAGTTCGATTTCTATATCCCTTTCAAGCTTTTTGAAGTTTATCCGCTCTTCCAGGGGGTACAGTGAAGCGGAGTAGAGCATTTCGTTGATCACCTCATTGATCACTTCGTTGCGCTTGAAATAACGGTGAATGAAATCGTCCTGCATATGGCGTAAGCTACCCATTAAACCGCGTGGCTTGGGCACGAAATGGTGAGGCGAGAAATGCTTCAATGGAGGTAAGGAGTGTGTCGGCAGGGAATCAATTTTCTTCGTTGCCGATTCATTCTGCAAACGATAGCGTGCCCGTTCTTCCCTCAGGATATCTTTTTCGAGGTATTGGCGGATTTCTTCGCGTTCCAAATCTCTTGTTACTCGATTCAGACAAGTCTTGACGGTTGTATTAAGCTGAGAGTTGTGAGTCTCAATAATGATTTCCACGTAATTCATCTGGAGATAAAGCAACCCGATGAAGGCAAAAGCCATCACGAGAGTCAGTAGCCAGATGGTAGATTTCCGCATAACAACATATAATATAAATCGCGAACAAATAACGGATATTTTGTTCGGATATTTACATAATGAAGTATAAAAAAGATAGGTTATAAAGTTAATTAAACCTATTGGGATATATCCACATATTACCATAAACGGTATAGGAATGCCAGTTCAAGCTATTGAGAAGATCTTTCCGGAAGGTGTCGTTGTGAGACGGGGCTGTTCATCTTTCTTACCTTTGGGCAATTCACAGGAATGAAAAAAAACTAAGCGGAAGACAATGAATATTTCGGAGGTGAGTATAAAAAGGCCGGTGCTGTCGACGGTGATAGTGCTGGTGATCCTCTTGTTTGGACTGATGGGTTACCGTTGGCTGGGCGTAAGGGAGTTTCCGAGTGTAGACCAACCGTTCATTTCGGTACAGACAACATATCCGGGAGCAAACGCGGACGTGGTGATGAACCAGATTACGGAACCGCTGGAACAGAATATCAATGGGATTCCGGGTATCCGTTCGTTGCGAAGTGAGAGTAGCCAGGGCACAAGCCGGATAACGGTTGAGTTTGAACTGTCGGTAGACTTGGAAACAGCAGCCAACGATGTGCGAGACAAAGTTTCCCGCGCTCAGCGGTACCTACCTCGGGACTGCGACCCTCCTACGGTTTCGAAAGCGGATGCGGATGCTCAGCCGATCATACAGATAGGGATAAGAAGCCGTACGCGCGGGCTAATGGAGCTGAGCGAAATCGCGGAGTTGACGGTCAAGGAACGTCTGCAAACGATCCAAAACGTTAGCGGGGTAGAATTGTGGGGGCAGAAGAGGTACTCTATGCGTTTGTGGCTTGACCCTGTCCGGATGGCGGGGTACGGAGTGACGGCCCTGGATATACGTGACGCCGTAGAGGCGGAGAACGTGGAATTACCTTCGGGCAGTATAGAAGGCAATACCGTTGACCTGAGTATCCGAACACTAGGCTTGATGCGTACGGCGAAAGAGTTCAACGATCTGATTATCCGAGAGACGGAAAGAGGTACAGTGCGTTTCAGCGATATAGGTCGAGCTGAACTTGCTCCCGAAGATATGCGGAGTTTTCTGCGTCGTAACGGGGAGCCGATGGTGATCAGCGTGATTATCCCTCAGCCGGGCGCTAACCAGATCGAAATAGCGGACGAGGCGTACCGCCGTATCGAACAGCTGAAAAAAGATCTCCCTGAAGATGTGACTATCGAAATGGTATATGATAACACCCGTTTTATCAGGGCTTCTATTAAAGAGGTGGAAGAGACGATCTATATTGCTTTCCTGCTTGTGGCATTGATCATATTCCTGTTCTTACGGGACTGGCGGGTGACACTGGTGCCGGTGGTGGTGATACCGGTTTCGTTAGTGGGGGCGTTCTTCGTGATGTATGTAGCGGGATTTTCGATCAATGTGCTGACGATGCTGGCTGTGGTGCTGTCGGTAGGACTGGTGGTGGACGACGCGATCGTGATGACGGAAAATATATATGTCCGCATCGAACAGGGTATGGAACCTCGTCGGGCCGGTATAGAAGGGTCGACGGAGATATTTTTTGCTGTGGTATCTACTACGGTGACGCTAGTGGCTGTCTTCCTGCCGATCGTTTTTATGGAAGGGATGACGGGCCGGTTGTTTAAGGAGTTCAGTATAGTGATAGCGGGTTCGGTGACGATATCTTCGTTAGTGGCCTTGACATTTACGCCGATGCTTTCTACCAAAATACTTAAACAACGGTCACAAAAGAACCGGTTCTACACCAGGACAGAGCCTTTCTTCGCTTCACTGAACGGGCTGTACGAAGACTCTCTGGATAAATTTCTTGAACACCGCCGGATAGCGATACCGGTGATGCTGATCTTTGTGGGAGGAATCTTCTATTTCTGGAAAAAAATACCGGCCGAACTGTCACCCCTCGAAGACCGTTCTTCAATCAATATCACGCTACGTGGTCCGGAAGGGAGTACCTTTGAGTTTGTACGGGACTTTGCCGAGCGTATAGAGAAGATAGCCGATTCTGTGGTGCCGGAACGAACGTCCTCTATGCTCCGCACTTTCGGAACGAACGGTTTTATGGGTATCGTACTGCCGGATATAGACAAGCGTCCCCGTTCCCAGATGCAGATAGCCGAAGAACTGACCGAAGCGGTGAGTCGAGAAACGATGGCGCGTGCCTTTGTACAACAACAGTCTACCTTCGGCGGCCGTCGCGGCGGTATGCCGATACAGTATGTACTCCAGGCACCAAACCTGGAAAAACTGCAAGAGTTTTTACCTTCCTTCATGGGACGTGTTTCCGAAAGCCCTGTCTTCCGCATGGCGGATGTAAACCTGAAATTCACAAAACCCGAAACCCGTCTTGTCATTAACCGAGACAAAGCGACACGGCTGGGGGTCAGTACCCGTAACATTGCACAAACATTACAGTATGCATTGAGCGGCCAACGGATGAGTTATTATTATCTCAACGGGAAACAATACCAGATACTGGGCGAAATAAACAGACAGCAACGTAATACCCCTCTTGATCTCCGTTCCCTCTATGTGCGGAGTGACAATAATACGATGGTGCAGTTGGATAATGTCGTTTCTTTACAAGAAGATGTTGCTCCTCCCCAACTCTACCGTTACAACCGGTTCGTAGCGGCTACTGTGACAGGGGGCCTGAACCGGGGTTATACGCTTGGAGAAGGGTTGGCCGAAATGGATCGCATCGCTGAGGAGACGCTTGATGACACATTCCGTACCGCCCTGTCAGGCGAATCCAAGGAATTTCGTGAAAGTTCCGACAGCCTGACGTTCGCGCTTATCCTGGCGCTGGTGATGATCTACCTGGTTCTGGCTGCACAGTTTGAATCTTTCAAAGATCCGCTTGTAGTAATGTTCACCGTACCATTAGCAATAGCAGGAGCGTTACTGTTTATGAGTATGGGAGGTGTTACGATGAATATATTCAGTCAGATCGGGATCATTATGCTGATCGGACTAGTTACGAAAAACGGTATCCTTATCGTGGAGTTTGCCAACCAACGTCAATCTGCCGGTTACTCGTTTGCCGAAGCCATCCGCTCGGCGTCGATACAACGTTTCAGGCCTATCTTAATGACAAGCGTCTCTACAATACTTGGGTTGATACCCCTCGTTTTTGCCTCCGGCGAAGGGGCACAAGGGCGTATAGCAATGGGTGTGGCGGTGATTGGAGGTATGACTGTCTCCACGTTCCTCACCCTTTATATAGTTCCGGCGATGTATACTTTCTTTTCTACCAACAGGCATGCTTCTCCCGATACATCACAAACTCCAGTACTCTAACTCACGGATACGTCCCCGATAGAGCCCTTTGACGTCGGCAAGGACGGCAGGTGGACAGGTAAGGGCAAGGAAGTCATCTTCGTTAAAGGAGAGATAGGGATGATGGGGCACGGCGACGATGACGGCATCGTAGCACTTTTCTTTCGGTTCAGTCAAATGTAACTTATAAATACGCTGTACTTCCACAGCAGAAGCATAAGGGTCGGTTACATCTACCGTCACGCCGTAGTCTTTCAGTTCCTTTACAATATCTACTACTTTGGAGTTACGGACATCCGAAACGTTTTCCTTGAATGTGATACCCATCACCAACACATGCGATTCGGAGATGTTCTTTCCCAGGGCGATTATCCGTTTGACGACTTTCTTGCCGATATATCCTCCCATCGAATCATTCACGAAACGTCCCGAATGGATCATGCGAGGATGATAGTTCAGTTCGTGCGCCTTATAGACTAAATAGTAGGGATCAACGCCTACACAATGTCCGCCTACCAAACCGGGCGTGAAAGGGAGGAAGTTCCATTTCGTAGAGGCGGCCTGCAAGACTTCGTAGGTATTAATCCCCATACGTCCGAAAAGGATGGACAACTCATTCATTAAAGCAATGTTCACATCACGCTGTGTGTTTTCAATGATCTTCGCAGCTTCAGCCACACGAATGGAAGGAGCGTGATATAAACCGGCCTCCACCACTAAGGAGTAGACTTTTTTTATCGTACTTAATGCCTTTTCATCGCAGGCCGAAATGATCTTTACAGTATTTATAAGGGTATGCTCTTTGTCACCAGGATTAATACGCTCGGGAGAATAGCCATACTTAAAACCTCGTCCCCCTCTTAGTCCTGACTCTATCTCCAGGATAGGAATACATTCTTCTTCCGTACAACCCGGAAAAACGGTGGATTCGAAAACTACATAATCGCCGGCACATAATGCCCCTCCGACAAGTGTCGAGGCATCCCGTAACTTGTCAAGCTGAGGTTGATTATAGCAATCCACAGGGGTCGGGACAGCGATAATGTAGAAAGCTGCTTCTTTTAATGTCTCCTTAGATGAGGTAAAGGTGATGTCCCTGCTTCCTGTCAAAGCCTCATTAAGGAGACCTTCTTCCAATTCACCGGTCAGGTCAATACCGCGTCGTAAATCGGCAACACGTTCACTATTCGTATCAAAACCTATCACTTTTACTTTCGCAGATAATGCCAATGCCAGTGGCAAGCCTACATATCCCAAGCCCACAACGGCTATAGATCGTTTCTTGTCCAACAGATCCGTATACATTCCCATAGTCAATCACCTCTTTATATCATGTCCCGAAAGGACTTACCATACACTCACCTCTACTACCGATTCCATTACCTCTTCTTCTCTGTCCGGTAAGAGGGGAAAGAAATCAATGCCTGTTACTTTTTCTACACTGTCAATAGAAATCGCCAATGATTTCCAATCTGCCGCCTCATAAGCCCGATTCTCTAACAGAAACGCTATTCCGTGATATTTGTTATCCGAAAGACGGCAAATCACTTTGTAAAAACGTTGCGGGACGATTATTTCATTCTTGCCGATACGCAAAGATCCTTCTTCAACTACCGGCCCCGCTACAATCAAGATCTCTCCATAATCTACTGCCCATTGTCGACACTCTTCCTCCATTGTTTTCCATATCCCTCGGTTCAAATCCGAAATTTGCGGACAGATATTGCTGAGGTAAAAAGATTCCTTCATTGCCTGCTCCGACCACTTCATATCTCCTGCCGGAGCAAGGTGTCCACGATCGTAACCGCTATTTTTATAATCGCTTACCTGAGCAGATTTCCCCGTCACATCCGGATCCGCTCTGAAAAAATCATTCCGCTCTACTTCCTTGCTTAATGCTTCCGTTGCCGTCAATGCCCATGCCACCCAATTGGCCAACCGGTAGCCGGAGTTGTACGAAAGTACATATCCCGTGCGGTGAATGATCTCTTCCTCCCCCTCTCTTGATACCTCCCTCCACTGAGGTATCTCCGCTCCCTCCGGTAACTCTAACGATTGTCCTTCCGTCATTTCTCCAGGGTTACATTCGTAGAAAAAAACCACTACAACAATGGCTACCGCTAATAAAATAGCCCAAAACAATATTCGTCCCACTCCACCCCAAAATGTCCCTTTCGAACTCTTTCTCTTGGATTGTCTTCTTCCCTTACCTTTTTTTCTTGTAACCTTTGCCTTCATACTATTTTTACGATATAAATATTCTGCCTGCCGTTACACAAATGTAGGTAATCCCGTAAAGAAGGCAGGGTACTGTCGAAAGGGGCTAAAAAGGCTACCTTTGCGGGTATAAAACTTGTAACTCCGTCAAACATGGAAATGATTATCGACTTATTTCTGCATTTGGATATACACTTGGCTAATCTGGTGAACACGTATGATGTCTGGGTGTATGCCATTTTATTTTGTATTATCTTCTGTGAAACAGGCCTTGTGGTAACGCCTTTCTTACCTGGCGATTCATTGCTCTTCGTGGCAGGAACGTTGGCGGCGCTTCCCAACAATGGGTTGAACGTTCACCTCCTCGTAGGTTTGCTTATTGTTGCTGCCGTCTTAGGTGATGCGACGAATTATACAATAGGACGTTTCTTTGGAGAAAAATTGTTCCGTAATCCCAACTCAAAAATATTCAAACGTGTTTATTTGGACAAGACGCATGCTTTCTACGAACGACATGGAGGAAAGACGATTATCCTCGCCCGTTTTGTCCCGATAATCCGCACTTTCGCTCCTTTCGTAGGCGGAATGGGGCGAATGACCTACACTCGTTTTGCCTCTTTCAATGTAGTGGGAGGAGTGATCTGGACTGTAGCTTTCGTGTATGCCGGTTTCTTATTCGGTGGATTAGAGGTTATCCGGAAAAACTTGCAAGTGTTGGTACTTCTTATCATTTTCATTTCTATTCTGCCGGCCCTCATAGAAATTTGGCGTAACCGTAAAAGATAACTCCATATAGTTGCTCTTTGCTTTCAAGGTGAAAATTCCTTTCGTCCACGTTAACAACCTTCGTTGCGGAAAAAATGTTACTTTCGCCACCGGTTTTTCACAAACAATCTAAAAAAACAGTATGGATAAAAAACGGGTCTACACCTTTGGTAATGGACAGGCCGAAGGTAAAGCGGAGATGAAAAATTTGCTCGGCGGTAAGGGAGCAAATCTTGCAGAGATGAATCTTATTGGTGTTCCCGTCCCGCCGGGTTTCACTATCACCACCGAAGTCTGCTCCGAATACTATGAGACGGGCAAGGACAAAGTTGTCGCTCTCCTTCGTAGCGACGTTGAACGTTCCATCCAACATATCGAAAAACTCATGAACTCCAAGTTCGGTGATGTTGCCAACCCCCTCCTCGTCTCCGTTCGCTCCGGTGCCAGAGCTTCCATGCCCGGCATGATGGATACCATCCTCAACCTCGGACTCAACGACCAGGTCGTCGAAGGCCTTGCCCGCAAAACAGGCAACGAACGTTTTGCTTGGGACTCCTACCGTCGTTTCGTACAGATGTACGGTGATGTTGTCCTTGGCATGAAACCTGTCGGTAAAGAAGACATTGACCCCTTTGAAGCTATCATCGAAGAAGTCAAGCACAAAAAAGGCGTCAAGCTTGATAACGAACTTACTACCGACGACCTTCGCTCTCTCGTCACCCTCTTCAAAGCCGCCGTCAAAAAACAAACCGGCAGTGACTTCCCCACCGATGCTTACCAGCAGCTCTGGGGTGCCATCGGCGCCGTCTTCGATTCTTGGATGAACGAACGCGCCATCCTTTACCGAAAAATGGAAGGCATCCCCGCCGAATGGGGTACCGCCGTCACCGTACAATCCATGGTCTTCGGGAATATGGGAAACACCTCCGCCACCGGTGTGTGCTTTTCCAGGGATGCCGGTAATGGCGAAGACGTCTTCAACGGTGAATACCTTATCAATGCACAGGGTGAAGACGTCGTAGCCGGCATCCGCACACCCCAGCAGATCACCAAAGCCGGTTCCCTCATTTGGGCGGAACGTGCCGGTATCCCCGAAGGCGTCCGCGCCAAAGAATACCCCTCCATGGAAGAAGCTATGCCCGCTATCTTTAAGGAGTTGGACGCCATCCAGACCAAACTCGAAAACCATTACCGTGACATGCAGGACATGGAATTTACCGTTCAGGAAGGCAAGTTATGGTTCCTCCAAACCCGTAACGGCAAACGTACAGGCTCTGCCATGGTAAAAATCGCCATGGACCTTCTTCACCAGGGTATGATTGACGAAAAGACCGCCCTGAACCGTATTGAACCCCATAAGCTGGACGAACTCCTCCACCCCGTTTTTGATAAAGGAGCTTTATCCAAAGCTCCCGTCATCGCCAAGGGACTGCCTGCCTCCCCTGGCGCCGCTACGGGACAGATCGTCTTCTTCGCCGACGATGCCGCCGAACAGCATAAAGATGGGAAGAAAGTAATCCTTGTACGCATCGAAACCTCCCCCGAAGACCTTGCCGGTATGGCTGCCGCCGAAGGTATTCTCACTGCCCGTGGAGGTATGACCTCCCATGCCGCCGTCGTAGCCCGTGGGATGGGTAAATGCTGTGTCTCCGGTGCCGGTGCCCTTGTGATCAATTATAAAGAGCGTACCCTGGAAGCAGGCGGTAAGAAATGGAAAGAAGGTGATTTCATCTCCGTCAACGGTTCTACCGGTGAAGTCTATGAAGGAAAAATCCAAACCCGCGAACCCGAATTGACAGGCGATTTCAATGAACTCATGAAGTTGTCCGACAAATATGCCGTCATGAAGGTACGTACCAATGCTGACACCCCTCATGATGCCGCCGTGGCAAGAAAGTTCGGTGCCGTAGGTATCGGTCTTTGTCGTACGGAACACATGTTCTTTGAAGGAGAAAAAATCAAGGCGATGCGTGAAATGATACTCGCCGAAACAGCCGACGACCGCCGCCATGCCCTCGAAAAGTTGTTGCCTTATCAAAAGGAAGATTTCAAGGGAATATTCAAGGCCATGGAAGGCTGCCCCGTTACTGTGCGTCTGCTTGATCCTCCCTTGCATGAGTTTGTACCTCATGACACGAAAGGCCAGCAAGAGATGGCCGAGGCAATGGGAATTTCCCTTGATACGGTACGTCGGCGCGTAGACCATCTATATGAACACAACCCCATGCTTGGGCATCGTGGCTGCCGATTAGGCAACACCTATCCTGAAATCACAGAAATGCAAACACGGGCAATCCTATTGGCCGCCCTTGAACTGAAAGCCGAAGGTGTCAAGACCCTGCCCGAAATCATGGTGCCCCTGACAGGTATCCTTTACGAGTTTGCGGAACAGGAGAAGATCATCCGCCAGACGGCAAAGAAGCTTTTCGAAGAAAAGAAAGACAAAATAGAATATAAGGTAGGTACGATGATTGAGATACCGCGTGCAGCCTTAACTGCCGATCGTATTGCAACGCTTGCCGAGTTCTTCTCCTTTGGGACGAATGACCTTACGCAGATGACCTTCGGCTATTCACGCGACGACATTGCTTCTTTCCTCCCTGTCTATCTCGAAAAGAAAATCCTCAAAGCCGATCCCTTCCAGGTGCTTGACCAAAAGGGTGTAGGACAGCTTATCCGTATCGCCGCTGATAAAGGACGCACTGTCCGTACCGATCTCAAATGCGGTATCTGCGGTGAGCATGGTGGGGAACCTTCTTCTGTCAAGTTCTGTCACAGCGTAGGACTTAACTACGTATCCTGTTCTCCTTTCCGGGTACCCATTGCACGTATTGCCGCCGCTCAGGCTGCTATCTGACGATGCCTTGTGATGAAAGGGAACGGAATGTCATTCCGCGAAACTTATGCGCGCCTCTCCGATTCGGAGAGGCGTCTTGTTTGCAAGGAACGTCAGTTGAGCCACTGGAAGGAAAACAGTCGTTATTGTCCCTCTTGCGGTACGCCGACTGAACAGGGAGAGATACCTATCCTTCGGCGATGTCCGGCTTGTGCCCATGAAATATACCCTGTCATCACGTCAGCAGTGCTTGTCCTGGTGCGACGCGGAAAAGAGATTCTCCTCGTGCAGACTCATGCCCACGCTGCTGCGGGGCGTATGGGGCCTGTAGCAGGTTTCCTGGAAATAGGTGAGACGCTCGAAGAGTGCGCCATGCGCGAAGTCTACGAAGAGACAGGTATCCGGATCCAAAACCTGCAATATTATGCCAACCAGCCTTGGCCTTTCCCCAGTAACCTGATGGTAGGTTTTACGGCCGACTATCTCTCCGGAGAGCTGCGGATAGATACCGGAGAGCTGCTACATGCAGCCTTCTACCCTCCTGAGGCTCTTTCCGCCCTTTCGCTTCCTCTCCCCGGCTCCTTGGCTTACCAAATGCTTCTTTTGTATATACCTGTATAGTATCTCTTGTGTGGCTACTTTATATAATGTCAGTTTTATGAAGATCAGAGCGTGTTTTTTCGTAATTACCTCCGGTATACTTTGGGCGCAGGGGATGGCCGCGCAACAGGATGCCGATGCGGTGATGCGTCAGGCCATCGCGATGGCGCCTTTCTACCTAAATCAGGTGCAGGGATATGAATCGGATGTTTTCCTGAAAGGCTCCGTCCGCCTTGGTGAGTTGCCGGGTGAATTGAAACAACAATACAATACCCCTGCGCATCGGCGTGTGGTTGACTGGGTATTCCTTGTCGAATCGCACAACAAGGTCACCTTTACCGCCCCCAACCGTTACGAGCAACAAATACTCTCCGTCTCTTCCACACTCCCTGAAAATATGAAGCCGACGGATGCCGTTAAGCTCGTTACAACCAATATCTATGACCCCAAATCATCCGACCATATCTCTCCGCTGGATCCCAAAGCCTTTTCTCATTACAATTTTTCCCATGAGGGTGTCCGTCAAGAGGCTGAACGTCTGGTTCATAGAATAGGTATCCGGCCGAAAAAAGCGTCGGATAATGTAGTGAGCGGCATAATTGATATTGTTGATGGTACATGGCAAGTACGCTCTTTTGATTTCCGCTATACCAAGCCGGGTGGAGAACAACAGTTTGTAGCTGTTTACGAAGAGGTGGAACCTGATGTCTTCCTCCCTTCGACGTATGACATGCACATGAACATGATGCTGTTTGGTGTGAAAGCCTTTGCCCATTACGAATCAACGTCTTCTTATAGAAATGTTTCTTCATACCTGAGAACACCGACCGAGAAGATGCCGATTGAAAAAATGCCGGTCGAACCGACAACCTTACCGGTAGCAGTATCCGATACTCTCCCTTTAGTTCCTTCTATCGAAGAGTCTTCCCCTGTGGCTGAGGTACAGGTGTATGAATCACCTGCTGCCGTTATTTCCGTCATCCCCGAACCGTCATCCCCGACACTCTCCAACAATCCACAACAGACATGGGATTTCTTCAACTTTATCCCTGAATACAATTTTGTAGACGGTTTCCGAATAGGTGACTATATCTCTTTTGAGCGCTTCTTTCAGGAAAATCGTCACCGGATGCTTCTTGCTCCTTCCATTCATTACCTTGTGGCGCGTAAAAAGGTAGCTTGGCAAATGGATGCGGCATTCCGATTTGGTTTGAAGACGAATACGAGCGTACTTTCCCATATAGACTTTAGCCTTTCCGGCGGAGATGTATCCGCTGATTTCAGCAATGAAGGTGAGTCGCGGCTCATGAATTCGCTTTCTTCCCTCCTTTTCGGGGAGAACCGTATCCGTTTTTACCGTAAAAAATATATGGAGGTCAAAAACAATCTTACTTTGTCTTCCGGTATTTCACTAGGTACGGGCTTTTCGTGGATGCAGCGCGAAAATCTTGAGAACAAGACCGATTTCAATTTTGCACGTCATATTCCGGCGCATAACTCTCCCTTCAACGATTCCTCTGCCATGCCGGACAATACTGTCCGTAAACTTACCCTTCTCTTAGCCTATACACCTGTCGATAATCTTCCTTACCCTTCGTTTTCTTTCAACTACAATCTTGGGGATAGTAAGAAGGGAATGTTTGAATACGTAGAGGCGACTCTCTCCCAATCCATCCGTATCCCGCAACAGGATGCGCGGATAGAATACCTTCTGAACGGCGGCTATTGGATCATAGCCAAAGGAGCTGATTATCCCGACTACAAACACTTCCGTACTAACGACTGGTATATGGCCGGTAACTCTTCTTTGACAGCTTTCCACCTCCTTGATAATTACGTGTACGCCACTCACCGCCGGTGGTTGCAGGCTCACCTGGAATACAACTCAACCCATTTACTCTTCTCACGCATCCCCGCGCTTGCTGATGTAGATTTGTCGGAAACAATCCATTTGCGGACACTGCAATTGGCAGGGTGGAACCACTCCGAAGCCGGTTATTCTTTTTCCTTCGGCAGCCTTGTTCGAATTGGGATCTACGTTGCCTTGGAAGAAGGCAGTTATGATGGAATCGGTTTCTGTGTAGAGATCCCTATGAGCCATTAAAAAGTAGGGTAGAGGAGGTACTTGGCACGCAGTTCTTTGTAAGTAGCCAACTCTGCGGCCCAGCTTGTCCGGATCTCCTCTTCCATACAACCTCGCTCCAATTGGTGACGAAGTTCGTCTGAGCCAACGAGGCGATCGAACCAATCAGGTCTTGTAAAGAAAGGGTCATTCTGTTCGGTTGCTATTTTATAGAAATAAGTAAGCCACCGGAGGCTAAACCCTTTGGTAACTTCCCCTTGTCGCAAGTCTATGCCGTAACAGTCTTTCCCCTTATGTAGAGGATTGCTGTCGAAACCGGTCAAAACCTCAGGGCGAAAACAGAATGTACCGTAGGCCTTGCCGGGACAACCTGCCACTTGAAACGGGAAGGCTGTCCCTCGTCCTACACTCACTCCCGTTCCCTCGAACAAGCAAAGTGAAGGATACAGTTGTACCGCCCGTCCGTTCGGTAAATTGGGTGAAGGCGCTACAACCACTTCGTAAGGATCTCCATGACTCCATCCTTCTATACATATCACTTCCAGCTTACACGGTTTGCTTTCCGCCAACCATCCTTCGCCGTTGATCATTCCAGCCAGCTCCCCTACCGTCAAACCATGTAGCAATGGTATGGGATGTATGCCGACGAAAGATTCAAAGCCTGCACGTCGTATGGGACCATCTACCGTATCGTTAGGATTCGGACGATCTGCTACGATGAAAGTTTTTTCCCCTTCGGAGCAGGCTTCCATGACGTAGTGCATCGTGCTGATATAAGTATAGAAACGGGCGCCTACATCCTGCACATCGAACAACACGGCATCTATGTCTGCCAAATCCGTTTGACTGGGTTTCTTTCGATTCCCGTAGAGAGAGACTACCTCTACTCCTGTCTGAATGTCCCGTCCATCTTGTACGACTTCTCCGGCTTCGCTCCATTCCCTGAATCCATGCTCAGGGGCGAAGACACGCCGTACGTCTACCCCTGCTGCTATCAACCGGTCTACAATGTGTTGGCGATCCGGCCCTGCTATAGAGGCTTTGTTTGCTACGACAGCTATACGTTTCCCCGCAGTGAGACGTAATAACTCATTCGTCTGCTCCACCCCCAAACGAACTCCCGTACTTGGACGGGAATCGTGTGGGTATGTGCTTGCCGGAACATAGAGGGCGATAGCAAGGGAACAGGTGACTACCGCTCGAATACTCATTCGATGGCCTTCCCTGGAACGGGGACGGTGAAACCACGCATATTCATACGTCCTTCCAGTGTCAGATCTTGAGGCATGTAATCCAATTGAGAAACAACCATTTCATCCCATGTCTTTACCGTTCCGGAATAAGCGGACTCCCGCCCCATGATGGCGGCAAGGCAAGCAGGGAGGTTCTCGGTGGCGCAGTCTATAGGCTGTCCGCTACGAATATGATTGATCCAGTTTACATGCTCGAGGACAAAAGGATTCGTCTGAGTGAAAGCTTTTTCTTCAGCTGTAGCATCGTATTTCCAGATAACGTTTCCCTTCAAATTACGTATCTCCATGGTGGAGCTGTCCCATGACCCGCGTGTTCCCTGAATAAATTCGCTTACCTTCCCATCCGTACCGTCTATCTGTCGGCACATGCTGTGGAGATGTATCCCATTCTCCATCGTAAAGTCAATGCTAAAGTTGTCGTATTGGTCACCCGTGACACGCCTTTGCCGGGAGCCGAAACCGATGGCCGAAACAGGACGCAGTCCGCTAAACCATGTGAAGACATCAATATTGTGCACATGTTGCTCTACAATATGGTCGCCCGATAGCCATTTCCAATTCACCCAATCCCGTATCATCCACTCACATTCTCTCCATCCCGGCTTCCGATCCTTATACCAGAGCATGTTTTGATTCCAATACACGATACCACCCGTGATGTCACCGATCATCCCTTGCATGATTTGACGGTACGATTCCACGTAGCTCCGTTGATGTCGCCGTTGTGTACCGGTCACTACCGACAGTTGTTTGGAGGCAGCTTGCTTTGCTGCTACCATTACTGTCCGGTATCCGGCGGGGTCAATACATATCGGCTTTTCGAGGAAGGTATGTTTCCCTTTTTCTACGGCATAACGAAAATGTTCGGGACGGAAGGTGGGTGGAGTCGCTAAGATTACGACGTCCACATCACTGTCAATAACCGCTTTGTAGGCATCCAGTCCTACGAATTGGTTTGCAGGCGGAATGGTTATTCCCGCCTTTGTATACAGCTGTTCGGCCAACTCTTCAACTCTATCTGCAAAGGTATCACCTATTGCCGTGATTGTTACACCATCGGCAGCGGAGAGGAAGTTGAAGGCTGCTCCTGAACCTCTTCCTCCACAACCTACGATACCGGCTTTCAATTCTTTTCCGGCCGTAGCCTTGTCCATAAGGTTCGGCACATAGTATGTACCTTCTGCTTTCAGCGGCGGAAATACTTCCGTCACTTTTTTCCCTGTACAAGCACTTAACAACAATCCACCGGTAACGGTTCCCGTCGCACCTAATGCCGCTGTAGCTGCCGTACCTTTCAAAAACGTCCGTCTTTCCATAATAAACTATTTTTACGATGATGTAGCCTTATTTATCCATTCTAGAAACGCCTCCACTTGCGGCAACAACTCCTGTTTCCCGTCATTGATAATTTCGAACTTAGTCCATTTCCGTTTCTCTTCCTCGCTGGTTTGGCAAGCTATACGGCGACGTACTTCTTTTTCCGGAAGCTTTGTCCGTTGTACTACGCGTTTGATACGCAACACTTCCGGTGCGGACACTAAAATATAACCCCATATTCCATCGTATGATAGGGAGTCTGATGGTAACAAAGCAGATTCAACCATACACAACCGGCAATTTTCCGCTTGCCTTGCCTTTTCCCATTGTCGGAGATTTTCAAAAACCGCCGCATGAATAATAGCCTCCGTTTGCTGTTTCAATCGGCTTTCTCCTCCAAAGATAATCTTGGTCAGTGTTTCTTGGTCAGTGTTTTGAAGCAGTTGTAATTCTACCGTTAACCGCTTGGCTACATCATCCGTATTATATATAGGAATACCTTTTGACTTTAGTATTTCGCACACCGTTGTCTTACCTGCTCCCATACACCCCGTCACTCCTATCATATGCATGACTTTCAAGGCTCTTCTATCAGAAACTCTACCTGTTCAGGGAATACCTCTAAATCTTCTATCCATTGAGGAACTTTCGCCTTGACTTGCATTATCCCCGATAAATTACTTTGCAATTCTTCAAAACGCGTCACCACTTCTATGTCCGCTGCTTTCAGGTCTTTATACCGTTCGATCGGAAGACGACAGACAACCTTCACTGAAGGGGGAAACCATCGTACCTTGTAACCGGTCGGCATCCCTTGTACTTGGATCTCTACTTGGATGGATTTTTCCGTAATCTCAACCGGCGCTTCCGTCTCCTTTGCAGACAATGATGTATCACTAAGGCTCTGGGCATACCAAAACCCTAACGCCAACACTACAAAGAAAGTAAACGTCAGCGCGTTTCTCATTTTTCCTGACGTGCGTCACCAGAAGAAGCAAAGACTGAAAGTTTGTCAATCCTGACCTTCACCCCATCAGCAATCTCTACTAGCATAAACGTGTCACCTATCTCGCGGATACGTCCATGGATGCCTCCTGCCGTTACTACGTTGTCGCCGGGCTTGAGCGCTTCGCGTGCTTTCTGGATATCTTTTTGCCGTTTTTGTTGGGGGCGGATCATAAAGAAATAAAAGATGGCAATGATGGCCACCATCATTACTATCCCCGACCAATTGTTACCTCCTGCTGCTTGCATGATCACTGCTTTCATCTTTCTTTTTTTAGTTGATAAACCTTGTGCCGACAAAGGTAGTAAGTTTTCCCAGCCTTTCAGGAGCGGGGTGGGGGAGGACCTCCATCAAACCGACGGCGACCGCCAAACACATCCTCCATCCCCGCGCCACCCTTGAATACGCTGAACCGGTAGATGAAATGGCACATAAAGTACGAGCCTAGTGCGTTGTATTCCGCATCTTGGATATAAGTCGCTGTGACGCTGCGTGAGATATTACTCCGTTGTTGCAGGATGTCATAAATCTTCAGCCGGAGCGTCGCCGTCTTTCCTTTCAAGAATGATTTGGAGGCAGAAGCGTTCCACAGCATTTCATTCAGCTTGTATTGGTCGGTATAGCCGGAATTGGTCGACCAGTTGAGGTCGCTCTCCAGTTTAAAGTCTCCGGGGAGGTAAATTGTGGTACGTCCGCCGAGGCTGTAGTTGAATACTTGCTGGTTATTTTCTTTTTGCAGGGAGTAGGAGGCTCCGTTATAACGTACACTGCCGTATATACCCAGGTCAAGGTAATTGGAACGGTAGTCAATTCCCAGCCGTTTCATGAGCTGGAGGTTACGGCTGACGTTCTCCGAGGTGAGAGTATCGCTTCCGTTTACATTTCCTACTAAGCTGCTTGCCCGCGAGTAGGAGATCCACGACGCATGATGGATGCTGAACTTACGGTTCTTTAAGGGGGTATTGATCATAAAACGGAGGTTGGCGCCATAGTTGCCGTCTAC
>JAITRW010000021.1 GCA_031288175.1 Tannerellaceae bacterium | reverse complement strand
GTCGCACCTTCCTTGGCCAGCCTGTCCATCCACGGCGTCCTCGCATATTGCAGCGGGGTACGTCCTCCCAGTGCCCCAATCGGTTCATCCGCCATCCCATCCCCCAGTATAATTATCGTCTTCATCACCTTTTTGTTTGCCGCAAATGTAAAGTATAAACACAAGTAAGGGCGGACATTTACTGTCCACCCTTACATCTTTTTGCGCACAGCGCAGTGTTGGACCTGACTTTACTTTGCCCAGAAAACTTTGCGGTAGTAAGAATCTTCGTCCTGATAGGCGGCGTATTTGCCGAGGTTGTTGTTACGTTCGTCGGTGGGATACCTGAGGCGCTGGAAGACGTGGGAGTATTCGATGGATTCCCTGTCTTCAGTGAAGGTAAGTTCGGGGATTCCCGTACGGCGGATATGATCCCAGGCTTCGATCATGTCAAAAAGACTGAAATGTAGCCATTTCTGAATACCGATAGCCTCTTCTTTGCTTTCGTAGGCATCCCATTTCTGAGTGGCGAAGGCAACAATGTCGGCTTCAGAGGGTTTGGGGGTAGGTTGTCGGTAGGGGGCGGTGGCATTGATGCGGAAGTAGAGGTCGATGGACTGCGTCACAGCGGCTTCGAAAGCCTCTTGGGTGTTGCCGATAGCATAACCTTTGAGGAAAGCTTCGGCTTTGATGAACGAAACTTCGGCAGCGGTGATGAGTAGACCAGGGAATTCAGCATTGCGGCTAAAGGTAGCGGTATCAATGGTGGAGTAATAGATGCCGCCTTCGCGGGTGGAGAGCATGTTGTTGTTTTGGTTCGTTTCACTATCCAACGGATCTATACCCACATACTCTCCCGCTGAATTCGGGTCGTAAAGAATCTCTAAGCGCGGGTCGCCTTGGAGTGCATCAATCATCGTTTTTGAGGCACGATTCACTTGTCCAGCCCAAGATTCGATAGCCTGAATACCGGTATTATCATTGTCTGTAACCTTGAACTTGTCTCTATCGGCGGCAATTAGCGAGTTCTCGTCATTGTTATCCACGAGGGGATACTTGCCGGAGTCGGCGAGCATTTCGGCAAGGATGGCCTGGCCTTTAGCCGTCAGAGAGCCGTTATCAGCGATGCGCAACGCCATACGGAGGCGGATGGAGTTGGCAAACTTACGCCATTTGATGAGGTCTCCTTTATTGATATAGTCTTGCATAGGGAGGTAGATACCGGCTAAGGTAGTGGGTTCAAAGCCGTCCAATTTATCGTTGATGACGGCCAAATCGTCCAGCATCATCTCGTAGAGGTTTTCGGCTTTTTCGTAGGAGGGATAGGCGGTTTTGACGTCTCCCGTGAGGGCAAGATACCCAGCTTCGTGGAAGGGCACATCTCCAAAGAGGTCAATGATTTCCTGCAACTGTTCGTAAATGAAGATTTGCGAGAGGATGACAAAGATTTCGTAGTCGTTCTTTTTCTCTTCGGGGAGGCTATTGAAAGTATGTTCAAGGAGCCGGTATTGTGCGAGGGTGTAGTAGAAATGCGTCCACCGATCATTGAAGTAGGTTTCTCCGCCTCCGGCATAACGGCCTTTTGTGTTGATAAAACCGACGGTCTGCACGCAACGTCCCAAGAATTGGACGTCGAAGGTAAAGACCCGCCAATATTCAGGGGTCGTATACGTCTTGCCGGCATAGAAAGACGCCGGTCATCAGCTTTTCGCAAGACACTTCGGAAGTTTTAGAAGGATCGGCGTACTTATCGGAGAAGTTGGCATCGCTACAGTTGATGAGTAAGCAGAGGGATACGAAAGCTAAGAAGATTGAAAATAGCTGTTTCATTTTCTTAATTGTTTAATGGTTTAGAAGCTGACACGCAGTGAGAATCCGAAGGAGCGTGTCGTAGCTGTGGAGCCGCCTATCTGTGTCTGGGATATCCATGAAGTTCCATCTGTCGCCTCCGCATCAAATGCTGGAAGGTTCTTATAGAGGAAGCAGAGGTTCCTGCCGTAGATAGATAGGGAGAGATTTTTGCAGGCGAACTTTTGGGCGACTTTGACGGGTAGTCGATAGCCGATGGAGAGTTCGCGGAACTTGAGATAGGAATTGTCGAAGATGGAATGAGCATACTCCGTAGCACCACCGGTACCCCAATTGTAGGAGTTGACATAGTACCAGTCAGAGGGGACGATGATATCATTAGGAGTACCGTCTTCTTTCACACCCGGAAGTATCACCCCATTGTCGTAAAGACGTTCGCCATTGGGACCGGTAGAGATGCCGGTGGCAGGAACGATTTGTGCGGCGAAGTCATCACCTTCAAAGTAATAGGTAAGACCCCCGTGTGCGGCATCGCGATAGGGAAGTGACTCTACGAGATTACCCCGCCCCATCATGTACTGGTAAGGCACGTTGATGATATCCCCGCCTATGCGAAAGTCGAACATTGCGTCTACGAACCAGTTTTTATAATTGAGAGAGGTTCCAAAGCCACCAGTGGCATCCGGCATGGCATTACCGACCTTAACCTTTTCGGAAAAGTCAACGATGTAAAGGCCGTCTTCGCCAACGATCTTATTCCCATTCTCATCCGTGATGGGGGTGTAGGCGAAGATGTCGCCCATAGGTTGCCCCACGAGGGACTTGATTTCTACTGCGCCATCAATATTTGAATGGCTGATTTCAGTGACGCCGTCCATCAACTTAACCACCTTGTTTTTGTTAAAGCCCACATTAGCACGCAACTCCCAAGAGAAATCTTTGGTTTCTATGGGTGTACCATACACCGAGAGTTCAAAGCATTGGTTAGACAACTCGCCGATATTCAGGAGGATAGAGACAGCGCCAGAGGACTGGGGCATTGTCGTTTGGAGAATTTGGTCTTTGACGGTATTGGTGTAATAAGAAGCTTCAAACCCTAAACGGTTGTGAAGGAATTTACCTTCGATACCGAACTCCCATTCAAATTTCTTTTCCGGACGGATGAAGTCATTACCGAGATCTTTACCCACTTGGTTAATGAGCCAGCCGGAGACGCTTTCCTGATTGTACGCCAGGTTGGCGCGATAGACTTCCGGGGCGTTACCTACGATACCGTAAGAAGCGCGTACTTTACCGTAATCAAACCAAGTGGGGCGGCTTTCTTTGAGGGATTCGGAGAGAATGTAACTCGCATTGACGGAGGGGTAGAAGAAAGTATTGTTCCCTGGGACGAGAGTAGAGGTTTGTTCTTGGCGAACCGTACTTCCAAGTAGGCGAATCGGTCGTAAGACAGCGACAGTGTACCGAAATAAGCCGTTTTCAAGAACTCAATTTTATCCATGCTTGAGTTGGCCTTATTCCGGCTGGCATTGAGATGAAACCAGTTTTCTATGGCAAGGCCACCGTCGGTTGAGACGGAGTTGTTGAACACTTTTTCCATACGCCCCTGATAACCGATGTTGGCTGTCAAAGCAAGGGTTTCGGTGATGTTGTTGTCATACATCAGCATCACATCGCCGTAGTAGATTTCATAGCGTTTGTTGGCCAGCATATAGTTGCCGGTAGTTTCACCGAAAGCGAGGGTTTTTTCGGTGGCCTCCATACGTTCAACCTTTTCGGTAGTGAGGTCGGTAGAGATACGTCCGCGGAGAGTAAGCACTGGTATGATATTTTTCCAGGTCGGTGTCACGCTGGCGATCAGGCGATTGTTATCTTCATACTGTTCGCGACCGAGAATATTCCAATAGTATTCATCCACCAATGCCCAAGCTGCCGGCTGAAAAATGAACGACTCATCGGGCGTCAATGTTTGGGTAGCCCTGTACACATTCTTGTAACCTAATGATGTTCGGGTCATCTCACGCATCAACTTTACATCTTCAAAAGAGCCGAACATCCCCGAAAAATTGTTGGTCAATCGGCTGATACGGTACGGACGGTTTTTGACTGCCTGACGCATGTAGTTAGCCGTATAGTCGACTTGGAAATGATCGTTAAGATTCATGCTCCCCGTCAGGTTGAAATTATGTTTGGCGTACGTACTATTGTACTGCGTGGGGAGATTGTCTGTAAAGGTGTAGGAGAAACGGGAGTTGGATTTATCTGTCCCCTGAGTAATACCTATGTTATACGTCTGGTTAAAGCCCGTGCGGAAGATGTCTTTCCAAGGGTTAGAGGACAGGGCGGAGTAAGGGCGCGTTTTGCCGTCCCAATACAAAACTTCGCTACCGTCATATTTGGGGCCGAACTGTGTGGTGGAGTTCCGGATACTCTTGTATTTCACTCCACTGAGTTCGCGCTCAAAAAAGCCGCCCGTTTCCTTTTGATAATCCGTCCGCCCCGTTGTATATATACCTGGCCCGAAGATCGTTTGCATTTCGGGCATATAGGCGATATAGTCCTGAGAGAGGGAAACGTTGAAGTCGACGCCAAGCCCTTGGTTCCGCGAGCCTGATTTGGAGGTGATCATAATCACCCCGTTCGCCGCTTCCGATCCGTATAGCGCTGACGCCGATGCGCCTTTCAAGATGGACAGCGAAGCGATGTCTTCCGGATTGATGTCGACCAGACCGTTGGCATTGATGCGCTGGTCGTCCCAGTAGCCCTTTTCATTGGCATTACCGTTCCTCACAGGCACACACCGTCGATAATCACCAGCGGTTGGTTGTTCCCTGTGATGGAACTTAGACCGCGCACGTTGATCGATACCGCCGAAGTGCTTCCTCCCGGTGCTGCCTGGATACGTACACCGGAGGCTTTCCCATAGAGAGAGGTCGCGAAGTTAGGTGTACAGGTCTTGGTCAATGCCTGCGCATCAATCGTTGCTACGGAATAACCCAGCGCCTTCGCCTCCTTTTTGATCCCCAGCGCCGTCACCACTACTTCATCCAGCTTCTGGGTATCTTCGCTAAGCAACACTGCCAGTGAGGCCTGTCCTTCATAGGTGATCTCTTTCGTCACATACCCGATGAAAGAGATCTGCACCACTTTACCCTTTTCTATGCGCTCTAAAGGTAAAGTTGCCGTCAAAGTCCGTGATTGTCCCGTTAGTTGTACCTTTGACCACCACCGAAGCGCCGGCTACGGGACCCCATTCGTCCGTCACTGTTCTGGACAGCTTACCTTCCTGTCCCTGTACCTGCATACATAGCAACAGAGCCAGCATTAGAAATAACCCGCTTGTTCGTCTACACATAAATTGTTAATTTTAAGTAAGTGACTAAAAACCGC
>JAITRW010000029.1 GCA_031288175.1 Tannerellaceae bacterium | reverse complement strand
AGGGGACGAGTGAAGTTGGAAAAAAAACTCTTGCGCCCGATTGTGAAAGGTTCAAAATTAAAACATGCTCAACAAAATATTACCGAATACATTCTTTTCCCATATAAGCATGTGAATGGAAAACATCAAATTATACCCGAAGAAGAATTAAAAATATCGTTTCCCTTGGCGTATAAGTATTTGCTTTCTGTGAAATCCGAGTTAGATAAACGCGATAATGGGAAACCTAATCCGGTGACCTGGTATGCTTTCGGGAGAAGTCAAGGTCTGGATACCAGCTTCGGGGAAAAAATTATTTTTTCTCCAATGAACAATAAACCTAACTTTATCTATTACCCTCATGTGGAGTATACATTTTATTCAGGATATTGTATCAAATATCAGGGAGATGTGGATAAGCTGATCATTCAGCTCAACTCCGATCGAATGGAAAAGTTTGTAGCCACTACAAGTCGCGATTTTCGCGGTGGGTGGAAGGCCTATAATAAAAAGATCATTGAGAATTTTGAAGTAATAATGAATGAAAGGGGAGGAGGATAAATCCCCCTCCCTCCCCTTTGTAGGATTTAGTGTAGCAGCAACTCCCGGAGGCTGGCTTTTTTGTCTTCGTCTACCTCAAGGGCTTTGAGGAGGTAGTCGTCGATGTTGTCGTAATGCTCATCGATTGTTTCTTTGGCGGTAGTCAGGTAGGAGGAGTGGACGGACATGATCTGGCGAAGCCCTGGCATGTTTTCCGGCAATTTAGATAGATCGACGAATTGGTTGGTAAGCATGTAGTCTTCCATTACCGTATCCCAATTAACCCCCAAGGCGCTGAGCAACATTGCGGCGGCGAAACCTGTCCGGTCTTTCCCTGCAGTACAGTGGAAGACGATGGGATAGTTCTCCGGCTGGAGCAGTATTTCGAAAAACTGCTGATAGGTCGAAGCTAAGTCCATGACAAATTGCCGGTTGATACCTTTCATGAAATCAATCGCCTGAAGACTGTCCAGCGTAGATAGTTGCTCAGGGGAGGATAAATTCCCTACCACTATGGGGAGGGCGATCACTGTAACTCCTTCCGGCAGACGCGAAGGGGTGGCCGCTACTTCTTGCTCACTGCGGAAGTCAATCACTGTCCGGATGCCTAACTCAGACAGTTTGGCTATATCCTCGTCGGTTATTTTACTTTCTGAGAAAGCTTCCGAACGGAATACTTTTCTCCACACAGTCTGTTTCCCGTCTTGTCCCGGATAGCCGCCCAGGTCACGGAAATTGGGGGCGCCGGACAACAGGCCGGTACGTTGTGGATTCACTACCGGAGTTGTTTCGTCACATGAGGTAAACACTACGGCTACGGCCATCATGATGGCTGTCAGGGCATTGAAAGAAAATCTACAGTTCATATGTATAAAATAAATGATTAGTATCCGCAGCCAAAATTACATATATATTTTCAAAGGATGTTCCTCATTCAGGTTAAATAATAGATAGCTGCTTCAAGAATCTGGGCAAAGGAAGAAGCTTCCTGTTACGAACTCCCAAAGATTCCGTTAAGAACCGAAGTCGGGCAAAATACTTGCGGAGATATGTCAACAGGCGGTCGCCGTAATGTTTGTATTTTTACAATCAAGAAAGATTCACTTGACCATAGATTACCATGAGAAGAAGACATTTCCTTGTACTTTTTGTCCTGCTGTTTACGTGGCTCCCTGAAGAAGCTTACTCCACAGAGGAAGGCACTTTTTATACATACTTCGAACTACAATCCCTCCGTATAGATTTTGTTCTTTCCGGTAATGACACTTCCCGTGCAGCCTCCCTCCTGCATCTCCGTAAAGAACCTCTTTGGAGTGCGCCACTTGATCATCTTGTTGATCCTTTTAAATACGGCGATTATTTTGTTTTTGTGACCGATCCGGTCTCGTGCGATACACTTTACTCGCGAGGCTTCAATACTCTCTTTGAAGAATGGCGTACTACTCCGGAAGCTGCCCATCGAACACAAGCTTTCCTTAATTCGGTGCTCGTCCCATTCCCTCGTCGTCTTATTACCGTCACTCTTTCCGCCCGCTCCCGTATAGATATGTGTTTTTATCCGCTCCTTTCTTTTTCCGTTGATCCCGAAGATTCTCATATTGATTGCGGTACACACGTTTCTTATCCAGTGACGGAGCTTGTTGACAACGGTTCTATCCATCGGCATGTAGACCTCCTTTTTCTCGCCGAAGGATACAGTGCCGCCGAACATGACAAATTCCTTGCAGACGCTCAGCGTTTTACGGACGTTCTTTACGACACCCCTCCATTCACTGTGTGCAAAGACCGTTTTAATGTCCGCGCCCTCTTTATCCCTTCTTGTCAATCAGGAACAGATATTCCTCATGAAGGCGTCTATGTTCATACCCCACTCCACACTTCGTTCCATACCTTTTCTATAGACCGTTATCTCACCACTGTCGACATCCCTGCAGTCTGCGATGCCCGCTGGGATGTTCCCTGCGACGCCTTAGTCCTACTTGTCAATACACCTGTCTATGGCGGGGCAGGCATTTATAATTTCTACGCTACCGTAGCTGCGGACAACGACCGCTCTCCCCATATTTTTATCCATGAACTTGGACACAGCTTTGCAGGGCTTGCCGATGAGTACTTTACTTCCGAAGTTGCTTATAACAATTTTTATCCTCTTGACTGTGAGCCGTGGGAACCGAATATCACGACCCTCGTCCGTTTTGTGGATAAATGGAACGATCTCTTACTTCCCGGTACGCCTGTGCCTACGCCTCTTATGGCACCTTATGACGTATTGCCCGGCGTTTTTGAGGGGGCAGGATACTCTTCCAAAGGGATTTATCGTCCTATGGATCACTGTATGATGCGGGATTACGCACCTTTCTGCCCAGCTTGTTCCCGAGCTATATTGGAGATGATTGACTTCTTTGCGCCGCGATAAAATCGTTATCCACCGAAGTCGTCGAAATGTAGCATCTCACGTGGCACACCGAGGCTGTCCAACATTCCTTCTACGGCTTTTGCCATAGGGCCGGGTCCACACATGTAGAATTCAATATCTTCGGGCGCCTCATGGTCTTTGAGGTAATTGTTGAGGATAACCTGATGGATGAAGCCGACATACCCCGTCCAATTGTCTTCGGGACGCGGCTCGGAGAGGGCAATGTGGAAACGGAAATTGGGAAACTCCTTTTCGATGGCGCGGAAATCTTCTTCGTAGAAGATCTCGGCGGCGGAACGTGCGCCGTACCAATAAGAAATCGTGCGGTCGGTCGTCTTCAAAGTCTTGAACAAATGGAGTAAGTGCGCACGCAGGGGCGCCATACCGGCTCCTCCCCCGATGTACAACATCTCGCGTTTGGTGTCTTCAATATGGAAATCACCGTAGGGGCCAGACATATTCACAGTGTCCCCGGGCTTGAGGTTGAAGATGTATGAAGAACCGATACCGGGTTTAATACCGGCTTTCCAGGTGCCGGTAGCGCGGTCGAAGGGAGGAGTGGCGATACGGACGTTTAAGGTGATAATATTTCCTTCGGCGGGGTAATTGGCCATTGAGTAGGCACGCACCGTAGGTTCGTCATTCCGGCAGGCAAGACCCCACAGCTTGAACTTGTCCCATTCGCCCTTGAATCGCTCTTCTACCTGGAAGTCGCTAAACTTCAGTTCGTATTCGGGGATCGTGATCTGGGAATAACTGCCGGGCTTGAAGTCCATTTTCTCCCCTTCGGGCAGCCGGACGGTAAATTCTTTGATGAACGATGCGACGTTCCGGTTCGATACCACCGTACATTGCCACTGCTTCACTCCGAAGATTTCTTCCGGTACAAGGATACGAAGGTTATCTTTCACTTTCGTCTGGCATCCCAATCTCCAATGGCTCTGTATTTGCTTGCGGGAGAAAAAACCTACTTCCGTCGGCAGGATGTTTCCTCCACCTTCCATTACGCGGCACCGGCACTGTCCGCAACTGCCACTGCCTCCACAAGCAGAGGAAAGGAAAATACCCTGTGCCTGAAGGGTTCCCAACAAGGTATTCCCCATCGGTACTTCAAACTCCTTTTCATCATTTACCACCAGTTGGACGTTACCCGAAGGAAGCAACTTGGCTTTTGCTATCAACAACACACCTACCAATATCAGCGTGATCAATAGAAAGACTACCGCCCCTGTTGAAATGGCAAGTCCTCCGCTTGACATCATTATTATCGTACCCATGCTTACACCTTTTTATATCTTCAAGCCAGAGAAACACATGAAACCTATCCCCATCAGCCCTGTCAGGATGAACGTGATCCCTAAGCCACGCAGTGGCTTGGGGATGTCCGAATAAGCTAACTTTTCGCGTATAGCCGCCATTCCGACGATGGCCAACAACCAACCGATGCCGGAACCTAATCCATATGCCGTTGCTATCCCTACGTTTGGGAAGTCTTTCTGCTGCATGAAAAGCGAACCTCCCAGAATAGCACAGTTAACGGCAATAAGCGGCAGAAAGATACCCAAAGAGGCATATAGCGCAGGTGCGAACCGCTCAACGATCATTTCCACTAATTGCGTAAAAGAAGCAATCACAGCAATGAAGATGATGAAAGAGAGAAAACTCAGGTTTATGTCTGCATAGTCTTCTCCCAACCAGGCGAGTGCACCCTCTTTGAGGACGTAGTTCTCAAGTATATAATTGATGGGCAAGGTACAGACGAGGATAAAGGTTACGGCTGTTCCCAACCCCAGGGCTGTCTTCACGTTTTTTGAGACGGCCAGGAAGGAACACATACCTAAATAGTAGGCGAAAACCATATTGTCGACGAATATCGACCGGATGAATATGTTCAACATCTGTTCCATAGAGTTCTTTCGGCTTAGTTTTCCTGTAATTCCTTGTTACGGGAGCGGTGTACCCAGATGATAGTGGCAACGATAAAGAGGGCCATAGGCGGCAGGATGACCAGTCCGTTATCAACGTATCCCCAATCGTAAAACACTTGTGGAACGACCTTGATTCCCAGTAAGCTTCCTGATCCGAATAATTCCCGGAAGAAACCTATCAACACAAGGATGATCCCGTATCCTAACCCGTTGCCTATGCCATCAAGGAAAGAATCCCAAGGGCGGTTGGCCAAAGCAAAAGCTTCCAGGCGCCCCATGAGGATGCAGTTCGTAATAATCAACCCAACGAATACGGATAACTGCTTGTTTACCTCAAAAGCGAAGGCTTTCAACACTTCACTGACGATAGTTACCAAAGCTGCTGCGACCACTAACTGCACGATGATACGTATCCTGTTAGGTATCGTATTGCGCAACAATGAGATGATAACGTTGGCGAAGGCTACTACTACTGTTACGGAGATCCCCATCACGATAGCAGGCTCTAATTTCGAAGTCACGGCCAATGCCGAACAGATACCCAACATCTGAACGACGACGGGGTTATTCTTGCTCAAAGGCCCCAATAAAATTTCTTTCTGCTTACTTGTCAACAGCCCCATCTTCTTTTATTTCGTTTGAGGTTAAAAATGCTACGTATGCGGATAGACAGTCAAACAACATGCGATTAACGGCCGAACTGGTGATCGTACCCCCTGAAATACCGTCTACGTAATCCTGCTCCCCGTCCTGTTTACCGGGCTTGACTACGGCGATGGAACAAAACCGGCCGTTGCGAAAGAGGTGCTTACCGGCGAAAGGTGCACTGAAATAGGTCGTCGCAATTTCGGCACCTAATCCCGGTGTTTCTCCCGTATGACTGAAGTCGGCGCCGAACACCGTATTGCGGTCATCGTCTATGGCGATATATCCCCAAATAGGTCCCCACAGGCCGCTCCCTTGCAAGGCCATGATATATTTTGTTTGTCCTTTCACATTGGCGACGAAAACCGGATATTTCCCTTCGGCGAAAGTTTTTATTGCATCGGCGGCAAAAGCGTCTCCTTCTGTTTTTTCTCCGGCGTCATCTACAAAAAAAGCATCGTTAATCAGTTTTTTATAGGCGTCCTCCGCTTCGTTTGCGGGCACGTCTATGTGGATAGAACGGAGTATTTGCCGCCGTTTGTCGTTATCTTCATTTGCTTTTTGAAGTGATTGCAACGATTGTGACGTGAATGCCAGCATCACCGCTACTGCTACAACCATCACTGAGGCGTAGATCACCGTATATGCATTACTGTCTCTTTTCATCGTCTTATTTTTTTACTCGTTGCAAGCGCCTGGTGATGTTACGTTCCACTACGAAGTAATCAATCAGAGGGGCAAAAATGTTCATCAACAGGATGGCTAACATCATTCCTTCGGGATATCCCGGATTGAGAACCCTAATGAGGATGGCCATTGCCCCTACGAGAAACCCATAGATATATTTTCCTGTTTCCGTGCGTGCGGAAGTCACCGGATCCGTTGCCATGAAAACGGCTCCAAAAGCAAAACCACCTAAACAGAGGTGTTCTATCGGGGAGAGACTCATCGCTACGGTCGTTCCTACCAAATTAAACAGGGCAGAAACGGCTGCTCCTCCTACGAAAACCGATAACATCGTTTTCCAACTTGCCACTCCCGTGTACAACAGCAGGATGCCTCCCAGCAGGATAGCCGCTACCGAGGTCTCTCCTATCGAGCCCGGTATCAGCCCCCAGAACATATCCCATGTGCTTAACGGCTGACCTGTAACGTCCACTGCCTGAAAAGTGCCGATCATCTCTTTCGTCGCTATCCCCACCTGACCTAAGGGCGTCGCTCCCGAAAAGCCGTCTACCACCTCGCCCCCGCCTATCCCGAAGGTAGCCGCAGTACGTACAAAGACTTTGTCCCCCGACATCGATGCAGGATAAGCAAAGAACAGGAACGCACGCGTCACCAGCGCCACATTGAAGATATTGTATCCCGTGCCGCCGAACACTTCCTTGGCAAAAATCACCGCAAAGGCCGTCGCCACCGCTATCATCCACAACGGGGTATCCACAGGTACTATCAATGGAATGAGCATCCCAGATACCAGAAAACCTTCCTGAATCTCCTCTCCTTTCCACTGCGCTACCGTAAACTCTATCCCCAAACCTACTACATAGGAAACAAGCAGCTGCGGTAAAACGGAGAGCAACCCGTACAGGAATGTCATCACAAAGCCTGGGTCCGCACCTATGGATAGATTGTGCTGGTATCCTGTGTTATAGATCCCGAACAGTAGCGGAAAGATCAAGGAGACGATCACCGCCGTCATCGTCCTCTTCGCATCCATACTGTCGTGGATATGAACCCCTGTGCGTGAGGTCGTATCCGGTACGAAGAGGAAGCTATCCATGCCTTCGTACACCGAGCGGAACATGGAGAACCGACCGCCCTCCTCAAAATGAGGCCGCAGGCTTTCATAAAAATCCTTCAACACTTTCACACTATCTCTTTTTTGTGTTTCTCTTTCAGTTCATCTCTTTGTAGAGAGCATCAAGGCCCTGACGCACGATATGCTGTATCTCTATTTTTGAGGTGTCCACAAACTCACAGAGCGCAAAGTCTTCCGGAGCTACTTCATAGATGCCCAACTGCTCCATCTTGTTGATATCAAAGGCGAGGATCGCTTTCAGCAGATATTCGGGGTAGATGTCCAGCGGGAAGACTTTGTCATATTCGTTCGACATAATCATAGCTCGCCTGCCACCCTGCAGCCTGGCATCAATCACGTATTCCTTACCTTTGCCCCACAGCCAATTTATAAACGTGCGGCTCACACTGAACTTATCTAACCCCGGCAACGCCCAGCCGAATAACTCGTGTACATCATCGCCTTCCGGGATGACCGTTATCTGATTGTCATACGGACGGAGATAATCCTCTTCTCTCACTCTCGTGCCCGTCAGCACATTCCCACTGATGATACGAATATTATTGAGGCGCTGGAATCCATTGAGAAAACCGTCAGGCGGAATCCGTCCGTCCGTCAAACTGCTTATGCGGCACCCTGCAATGGCCTTCACATAACCACGCTCCCTTGCTTCCGAACCGGTGATGGCCACAAGCCGGGAGAAGTCGGCTATTCCTTTGTTAAACAAGCGTCCTATCAGAATCACGTCTTCCGCACCGACCACCCATACCGTTTCCCCTTTGTTCACAGGCTTGGTAAGGTTGATCTGTACACCAACGTTTCCGGCAGGATGTGCCCCGTACACTTCAATGATTTCAGCACCTTGCGGATGTGTCGCCGAATCGGGACGTAGGCCGACATATACTTTGCCGTCCGTCAACTTTGCCAGCGCATCAATACCCGTCTGGAAATCCTCTGCTTGCCCCCTCAAAATGAAATCAAAATCCGGTGCAAGCGGCGCTGAATAAAATGCCGACACAAAGACGTCACGCGGCTTATCTGCCGGGGAGGCGACAATGTCGTAAGGTCGTTGGCGCAGGCAAGGCCAAAGGCCACCCATCAGGATAGCCTCTTTCACTTCTTCCCCACCCAAGTCTGATACTTTTTTTGTGCCGAAGATTTCGTATTCTATTTCTTTATCGGGAGCGATCTCTATGCTAAGCAACTTACGCTTTTCACCCCTGTTAACGGCGATTACCGTGCCGCTCACGGGCGCCACGAAACGGATCTCGGGTCGATTTTTATCAATCATTACCGGTGTCCCGGCTTTTACCTTGTCACCAACCCTGACCGTTACTTTGGGGTATATCCCTGCGTAAGCATCGGGTACAACGGCATAACGGTCGCTTTTCTTTGCCGCCAACAGGACTTGCGGCGCCCTGCCTTTGATGCGTATATCCAACCCTTTCTTAATCCTGATTACGCTTGTCATACTGTATTATATCTCCATTGTTCGCCGACGCCCGCAAAAGTAATACATCTTTTCATATGCGTTCTCCTTGTACGAAAATACAAGAAAAAAGAGGTCTCTCCAATAGAAAAAGACCTCTTTTGCTTACAGTTAACAGAAGTTAGATCAACCGTTTACTTTCTTCATATGAGCTATCAGGTCAAGTACTTTGTTGGAATAACCCCATTCATTGTCATACCATGATACAACCTTGACAAACTTGTTGGTCAGTGCGATACCGGCTTTCGCATCGAAAATAGAAGTACGCGTATCACCGATGAAGTCGGAAGAAACCACTTCGTCTTCCGTGTAACCGAGAATCCCTTTGAGTTCGTTTTCGGAAGCGTGTTTCATCGCCGCCTTGATTTCGTCATAAGTAGCCTCCTTGGCGAGATTCACGGTGAGGTCCACTACCGAGACGTCCAGCGTCGGCACCCGGAAAGACATGCCCGTCAATTTACCGTTCAGTTCGGGGATCACCTTACCCACAGCTTTGGCTGCACCGGTGGAGGAGGGGATGATGTTACCCGCTGCCGCACGCCCTCCGCGCCAGTCTTTCACGGAAGGACCGTCTACCGTCTTCTGGGTTGCTGTGGTGGCATGAACGGTGGTCATCAAACCATCCGTAATCCCGAACTTATCGTGCAACACCTTGGCGATAGGGGCGAGACAGTTGGTCGTACAAGAAGCGTTAGAAACGAACTTAGTTCCTTTCACATACTTGTCGAGGTTTACGCCTGTGACAAACATCGGCGTTTTGTCTTTAGAGGGGGCGGACATCACTACGTATTTTGCACCGGCTTCGATGTGTCCTTTGGCCTTTTCTTCTTCGAGGAAGAGACCGGTAGATTCTACGACGTACTCGGCGCCTACGTTACCCCACTTCAGGTCGGCAGGATTCCTTTCAGCCGTTACTCGGATCACGTTACCGTTCACCACCAGGTTACCGTCTTTGACTTCCACCGTACCGGAAAATTTCCCGTGGATGGAATCATACCGAAGCATGTAAGCCATGTAGTCTACGCTGATCAAGTCATTGATAGCGACTACCTGCACATCATCACGCTTCTGCGCAGCGCGAAAAACCAGACGCCCAATGCGCCCAAAGCCATTAATACCTACTTTAATCATGTGGATACTTTATTTAAATGAAACCTAAAACACTTTCTTACGTTAACCTTGGACATTATACCTTTCCCTGTACTAACAGCCACAAGGGGCTGCACAGCTTGATAAGAACACTGAAATTACGATACTGAAGAAAGAGAGAAACTTTCTCATACTCCAAAATCCTTTTTTCGGACGCAAATGTATCATTATTTTCGAGATACGTTACCGCATGATAAAAAATTTCACTTCTTGATACCATCCTTGAAGAGAAGGGCCTCTATCGAAGGCTCTTGCCCTCGGAAGAGACGGTAAAGGAGGGCGGGGTCTACTGTGCCGCCAGGCGTCAAGATATAGCGTCGAAAAGTGTCGGCCGTTGCGCGATCATATATTCCCCGTTGCCGGAAAAGGGAAAAGGCATCGGCATCCAGTACCTCTGCCCACTTGTAACCGTAATAACCGGCGGCATATCCACCCGAGAAGATATGACTAAAATTACTACTCATCAACGCTTCCGGTACTTCCGGAAGGGGTTGCGCCTTTGCCCATGCCGTTTTCTCGAATTCTGTTACATCCCCTTCAAAGGGTTCCGTCAATGTATGCCAAGCCATGTCGAGGAACCCAAAGCAGAGCTGCCGACAACAGGCGTATCCCACGTTAAAACGCGCCGCTTCCCGGAGCTGTGTCGCCAATTCGGGAGGCATTGTTTCACCTGTGAGGTAATGCACGGCTAAATCGTCGAGGAAGGCTTTTTCGGTCAACCAATTCTCCATGATCTGGGAGGGTAGCTCCACAAAGTCGTGAAAAACGTTCGTCCCCGAAAGACTTGCATAGGTGCAGCGTGTCAACATCCCATGCAGTGCGTGCCCAAACTCGTGCAGGAAGGTATTGACTTCATCGAAAGTCAGGAGAGAAGGCCTGTTGTCCGTCGGCCGGGTGAAATTCATGACGATAATAATCTGGGGACGGCTGTCGGTACCGTCTACTTCACGGTATTGCGGCTTGATCTCATTCATCCAGGCGCCCGACTGCTTCCCTTGGCGGGGATGGAAATCCGTGTAAAGAACGGCAAGGAGTGAACCGTCGGCGTCAAAGACCTCATAAGGCGTTACTTCGTGGTGATAGGTCGGTATGTCCTTGTTTTCACGAAAAGAGATACCATAGAGGCGTCCGGCGAGGGCGAAGATACGTTCGCGCACGTGACCAAGCTCGAAGTAAGGACGTGTCATTTCGTCATTGACGCCGAAGCGGGCGTCTTTCAACTTTTCCGAGTAGTAACTCCAATCCCACGGCATAACCGTTATATCATGCTGTTCCATTCCTATGGCGAAATCGCTGACTGTCAAATATTCCTGTCCTGCTACCGGCCGGTAGGCAGCAAGTAACTCTTCGAGCAAGCTGTACACCGTGCCAGGCGTTTTTGCCATGGTACGCCGCAAGTTGTATGCCGCAAAATGAGGAGACCCCATCAATTGAGCTATCTCCAAGCGGATATTGACGATACGCCGGAGGATACCTGTATTATCATATTCATCCCCTTTGTTTCCGATACTCATATAGGCACGGTAGCACTTTTCCCGAAGGGGACGGAGTGACGAATAACGCATAAACGGTTGATAACTCGGCGCCGAGAGCGTGAAAAGCCATCCTTCTTTGCCCTTACCTTTCGCCAGGAGGGCCGCTTCCTCGCGGATACTTTCGGGAAGGCCTGCCAGATCGTCTTCGCGAGTGAGGAGCAATTCGTAACGATTCTTGTCTTTGAGGGCATTTTGCGCAAAGCGAACGGTGAGGAGACTCAACTCTTCACTTAGTCGCCGGTATGTTTCCTTTTCTTTGTCGGCCAAAGTCGCTCCCTTGCGTTGAAAAGCGTAGTAGGTCTCTTGCAGGAGTTGACTATCTTCCGTAGACAAAGTAAGGGTATCCCTTTGCCCATAGACGGTTTCTACCCGTCGAAAGAGGGCATCGTCAAGGTAGATATTGTTCAGGCACTCCGTCAATCTGGGAGAGATCAGTTCCGCCAACATCATCATCGGTTCGTCGGCTTCGGCATGGAGTACGTTGTAGAATGCCGAACTTACCTTCCGGAGAAACTCTCCGCTCCGCTCCAAAGCGACGATGGTATTGGTGAAGGTCGGCGGTTCGAGATTTCCGGCAATAGCCCTCACTTCATCCTCTTGTCGGCGTATACCTTCTTCGAAAGCCGGTTCATAGTGTTCTGTTCGGATGCCGTCAAAGGGAGGTGTTCCATAGGGCGTTCCGTATGGTTTAAAGAAAGGGTTTTCTGCCGTCGAGGCAGCCAGGGAAGTGCTCATAAATAGTAGGAGACCAAATTTATTCATCATTGTCAGCCTTCACAAGGGCGGTGCGAAGGTATGAAAAAAGGAGAGGAAAGTTTGCAACGCCGGATTTTACTTCTACATTTGCGCCCGCATTTCTTTGAAAAACTTTCGCCTTTCGGTGACGACTTGGTAGCTCAGTTGGTAGAGCAAATGACTCTTAATCATTGGGTCGAGGGTTCGAGCCCCTCCCAGGTCACTAAAAAGAGGGGTATTAGCTCATCTGGCTAGAGCGTTAGACTGGCAGTCTAAAGGCGACCGGTTCGAGTCCGGTATACTCCACTTCCAAAAAAAGTATATGTTCGTCAAGCGTACTGCCTTTGTCGCCGGTTTTTCCGCAGTTTTGCTGACGGTAAACCTTGTTTCTGCACAGACGTATACAGTCCGCGGAGGAGCAGGCCTTCCTTTCCGTGCGTTGGAGGATACCCGTAATAAGTTAGAGGTCTACCTTATCTATGGTTCGGTGGGGCTTGGGATTGAGTATACCGTCCCTTCGGACGACGGTACGGCGCACCAATGGTTTCGTTACCGTCAAGGCGTCCACAATGCCGAGCCTGTGTCTTCGACCCAGACAGGGGCTACGTCGACGGTACTTAACCCGTTGCCCGGATACGGCTACTTTGTGGGATTACCCTCCCATCCTTCCACGCATTATATTTATTTGATTGACTACGCCACTGTCAAACCTTCACTTACTTCGTTTACATACGCTTCCGCTTCCGATCCTTGCGGCATGCTTGGTTTTTCTGTCGAAGGGACGGTACCCAAGATCCTTTATTATATACCATCTTCTCTTGTACCATCCGAACTCAAGCGTAGTTTCACCCTTTCTTACCAGACACTCGAATGGTCGGAAGAAGACAAAGTCTTTACCCGTGTCAATGAGGATGCTTCCTTCGCCGATCCCTTCTCTCTGTCTATTCCCGCACCGCTGTGTGATACCGAATTTCGTCTTTCCGGTGATTCCTTTGCGGAGCACTTTGGGCTTTCACAAGAGTTTCTTTCGCCGGTGTATGCGGCTACAGCTGTGGTAGCATACGCTGACACGGTTCTTCTATCACCGGCGGCGCCTCCCAACCAGTATAGCGCTTCACAAGGACTGTCCGCCCCTGTGTCGCTCCACTTTACAGGTCGCGCCAATGATCCGGTGTCTTTTCTCTATCTCTGGACAATTTACCGCGAGGGAGAAGCCGATAAACCTATTGTCCGTTTCACTGGTAAAGAGATTGACTATACGTTCACTACGGCCGGACGTTATACGGCTACTTTGGGGGTATCTAATCGTGACGGTTCGTGCAGTGACGATTCCCAGCAGTTTACTTTTGAGGTTTCCGAAACATATATCGATATTCCGAACGCTTTTTCGCCGGGCGCTACGCCGGGCGTGAACGACGAGTTCCGTATCGTCTATAAATCTATCACTAACTTCAAGGGATATATCTTCAACCGTTGGGGAAATAAGCTGTTCTATTGGACAGATCCTGCGGTAGGGTGGGACGGACGAATAAAAGGGCGTCTCGCTCCTTCCGGCACGTATTTCTATGTGATAGAATATCGCGATTCCCAGGGACGTCCCCAAAAGCATACGGGACCTGTCCATTTGATGAACTCTACTACGTCCTCCGCTCCTTCTTCCGATACATCCAAACAGTAACCCATGGACCAGCAAGAGCGTATAGACGTTTTCGGCGCAAGAGTACATAATCTCAAGAACATAGATGTTTCTATCCCTCGCAACCAATTGACGGTCATCACGGGGATGAGCGGGAGCGGAAAGTCCTCCCTTGCGTTCGATACGATCTTTGCAGAAGGGAAGCGCCGTTACATAGAGACGTTTTCTTCTTACGCACGCGGTTTTCTCGGAAACATGGAGCGTCCCGATGTAGATAAAATCACAGGCCTTAGCCCCGTCATTTCCATTGAACAGAAGACCACGAACCATAATCCCCGTTCTACGGTCGGCACCATCACCGAGATATATGACTTCTTGCGCCTCCTTTATGCACGCGTAGGGGAAGCCTATTCCCATATCACAGGGGAAAAGATGGTGCGTTATACGGAGGAACAGGTTTTGCAATTGATACTCCAAAAATACGTCGGCCAAAAAATATACCTTCTTGCCCCTCTTGTCCATTCCCGTAAGGGGCACTACAAGGATCTCTTTGAGCAGATAAGGAAGAAAGGGTACCTTACCGTCCGTGTAGACGGCACGTTGCAAGAGATCACTTACGGAATGAAGCTTGACCGCTATAAGAAACATACCATAGAGGTGGTTATTGATAAACTGCGTGTCACCCTTGACGACGTCCGGCGTCTTACGGAAAGCCTGCACATAGCTATGAAGCAAGGCGACGGCCTTATCTCCGTTTTGCAACCGGAAGCCAATCACCTCCGGTATTACAGCAGGCGTCTGATGGATCCTGTTTCGGGGCTTGCCTATGACGATCCTGCGCCCCATACTTTTTCTTTCAATTCACCACAGGGAGCCTGTCCGCGTTGTAAAGGGTGGGGATACGTGGACATTGTAGATATGGACAAACTTATTCCCGATCGTTCGCGGAGCATACACGGGGGAGCTATCCTGGCTTTGGGTAAGTATGATGGGAGTATCACTTTCCAGATTATAGAATCTATTTGCGAGGGGCATGGCGTCAGCTTGCGTACACCGTTTAAAGATCTTCCGAAGGAGGTGGTTGATAATATTATCAACGGGATAGAATATCCTGTGACTGTCTGTAATTCGGCTACGGGAGCGAGGAACCTTTACGGTTATCAAGAAGGCATAGCCGGATACATCCGGCTTATCGGAGGCCTGGAATACTTCAGTTTTGAGGTTTGCGAGGAATGTAAGGGCGCCCGTCTAAACAAGGAAGCTTTGCATTATCGAATAGGGGATTACAACATCGTTCAGCTCACAGAGATGGATATCGCTCAGCTTTTCGAGCATATGCAAGGTATAGAACCCTGTTTTGAGGAGAGGCGACAAAAGATAGCGTCCCCTATTCTTAAAGAGATACGGTCCCGATTGCAATTTCTCCTTGACGTAGGGCTGGACTATCTATCCCTCAACATGTCGGCGGGCAGTCTTTCGGGAGGGGAGAGTCAACGTATCCGGTTGGCTACCCAGGTGGGGAGTAAGCTGGTCAATGTGCTTTATATCCTGGATGAGCCGAGTATCGGTTTGCATGAGCGGGATAACATCAGGCTGATCCATTCACTGAAACAACTCCGGGATCAGGGTAATACGGTCATTGTGGTTGAACATGACAGGGAGATGATGCTCAATGCCGACTATATCGTCGATCTGGGTCCTTGCGCAGGGAAGACCGGGGGCGAGGTTGTTTTTTCGGGGACGCCCGCTCAGCTTGTCACTGCTACTAGCCTCACGGCAGATTACCTTAACGGGAAGCGTACTATCCCCACGCCTGCCGTACGACGGGAAGGTAAGGAGTATCTTACCCTGAAAGGAGCAAAGGGGAATAACCTTCGGGAAGTGACGGCGTCCTTTCCGCTCGGCACCCTGATTTGCGTGACTGGGGTATCGGGGAGCGGTAAATCGACGCTTATCAACGATACTCTTTACCCTGCGTTGAGCAAACATCTGTACCGTTCATCGTCAACGCCTATGCCGTTCTCCTCTATAGAAGGGCTGGAGTATATAAACAAAGTTATCGCCGTCGACCAGTCTCCTATCGGGAATACAACCAGGAGCAGTCCGGCTACATATACAGAGGTGCTGACGGATATCCGCAACTTGTTTGCTTCCCTTCCGGATGCCTGTATAAGGGGATATAAGGCGGGGCGTTTCTCTTTTAATGTGTCGGGGGGTCGTTGCGAGACTTGTAAGGGGCACGGTTACAAGGTGATTGAGATGAATTTTCTGCCTGACGTGTTTGTGGCGTGTGAAGATTGCGGCGGACGGCGATATAATCGAGAGACACTTGAGATACGTTTTCGGGGGAAGTCTATTGCGGACGTATTGGATATGACGGTCAATCAGGCGGTAGAGTTTTTTGCACATCAACCGAAGATACTGTCTAAGATCAAGACGCTTCAGGATGTGGGATTAGGCTATGTCAAGCTCGGTCAGCCATCACCGAGCCTTTCGGGAGGAGAGAGCCAGCGAGTAAAACTGGGGGCGGAGCTATCGCGTCCTGCTACGGGACGGACGGTTTACCTTCTTGATGAACCGACTACGGGGCTTCATTTCGAGGATATCCGTGTGTTGCTTGACGTCCTGAACCGTCTTGTGGATCGCGGCAATACGGTGATTATCATTGAGCATAACCCCGATATTATCCGTTGCGCCGACTATATTATAGATATGGGTCCGGAGGGTGGCCGGGGCGGCGGGCAGGTTCTCTTTTACGGCACGCCGGAGGCGCTTGCTACTTCTTCCGTAGGCTATACCTCCGCTATCTTGCGCGGGCTGCTTACTTCCGATTTATAGTGTTTTGCCACCATAGTTCAATTAGAACTGCGGTGATTCTCCGAAACCTTCATGCCCTGAATCATCCTTTTTTCCCTACTAAATGAATTGACAGCCACAAAAATACTATTCCTGCTGTTATCTACCTCACTATCGTAAGAAAAGAGTACCAGCCGAACAACTCCTTCCTTTCGGTAACCGTAGTTCTAATTGAACTATGGTGGCGGAGAATGTTAAGGAGCATTGGAAGGAATACAAGAGATTGTCAATACTCATACCTGCTTATAACGAAGAAAGGACTATTGGAACGGTGCTGGACAAGGTGATTGCGGTACACCTGCCCGAAGGGATGGAGCGGGAAATTATTGTGATTGACGATTGCTCGACGGACGGGACGGCTAAACAGGCAAAAGCCTTTGGGCAGTCGCATCCCGACTTGAAGTTGGTCTATGGAAGGCACGACGTCAATCGCGGGAAAGGGGCGGCTGTGCGTACAGCAATAAGCCTTTCCACAGGAGATTTCATCATCATTCAAGATGCCGATGCGGAATACGATCCCGAAGACTATAATGCCTTATTTCCTTTCCTACTTTCGGGGGAGAGAGTAATTTATGGTTCCCGCTTCCTCCGAAAAGGGAATAACCGCCTGTATTTCAGCTTCTATTGGGGGAACCGTTTAGCTACCCTTGCTACCAACATTTTGTACTTCCAGAAGCTGACGGACATGGAGACCTGTTACAAGATGTTCGACGCCGCTTTGCTGAAGTCTATTCCTTTGCAGTGTGAGAGCTTCGAGTTCGAGCCTGAGGTGACGGCTAAACTCTCCCGTCTGGGCTATAGGATAAAGGAGGCACCTATCTGTTACACCCCTCGTTCGGTAGAAGGAGGTAAAAAGATAAAGTGGCTGGATGGCGTGGAGGCGATATGGACATTGTTGCGTTACCGATTTTGGAAGCCTAAACAAGTATAGAACATGATTTGGAGGAATATAGTAGCCCTTTTGGGAGCGTGGACGCTGGTATGGTTTTGTTACAAGGGTGTATCAAGCTATGTATGGGTACACGATTCGCTGTTGCTGGGGAATTATAAACTGATCAGGGAGTATAAAGGACTTTCAGTAGACGAGAGGCGGGAGATGAAGATGGGTTTCCCGTTCCGGTATATGAAATTTGTGCGAGACCAGACACCCGATACGGCCGTGATTCTCATGCCTGCAAGAGAAGTTTACTTTCCCCAAGGAGAGAAGAGCGATTTTGGGGATGCCGATGTGTCCAATAAGCTATGGCGCCTGCGGGTACTCTATCCCCGTCGCCTTGTAGACGAGCCTGAACTGGGAGTAAATATTTATTCCGACAGCATCACACATGTGGCGGTGGTAAATGGCTGGGGATATGATCACTTGGGTTATGAAGTGGCCGAAAGGTTAAAATATACCGTTCTGCCGGTAAAACGGTAAATAAGAGGGACAGGGTTATGTGGATAGCAGGAGTGGCGGTAAGCGTGTTGCTGGGTTATTCGATAATGAGTGTGGCGGCATTGCGATTATCGTTTTTGGAAAAGGCGGGATTGGCCTTTCCCGCAGGGATGATGTTTCAGACACTGCTGATGTTGGGTATGGATGCCGTGTGGGTAGGCTTGGGTTCGATGAAGGTTGTGTGGATCAGCCTGGTACTGATTGTGGCGCTGAACGCAATGTTATGGAGTCGGCGGCAGGAAGTTGCCGGGATATGGAAGGAGAGGTATACCGGCTTGCGAGAGCTGAAAGTGAATGCGGTGTGGTTACTTTTCATCGTCTTGACGGCCTATCTGGAATACCTGAACTGGAGCAAGAGCATGTTCTTCCCAACCTTCGACAGAGACAGTGTATCAGGGTTCGATACCATTGGTTGGATTGCTTCCCAGGAACAGACCTTAAAGGGATTGTCTATCTTCCGCAGTAATTATATGCCCTATGTAAACGGACCGGGCAGTTACATCACTTATATGCCGATGGTACAACTCAGTTACGCTTATGTCTATGGACTGGGAGCGGAGACTTCCAAGATCATTCCGGCGCTGATGTATCTCAGTTTCCTGATAGCTTTCTACGGTGTAACGCGTCGCTTTGTGGGAAAAACGGCTGCGGCGATGACGGTCTTCTTTACTTTGATCACTCCTGAGATGCTTGCCTTCAGTTCCCTGTCCATCACCAATGTGATACATGCCGTATACGCTTCCCTGGGCGTGGCGTATACTGTCCTGTGGCTACGGGAAGGGGAAAAGAAGTTCTTTTGGCCGTCCATCCTCTTTACTGCCGGCGGGTTGTGGGTGAGGAACGAGAGTATCGTCTTTGTGGTAGCCTCCATCGTCTTTATCTTCCTGCTTTCTTCCCGAAAAAAAGAGAATTGGCTCTATGCTGTCTTGACGCTCCTACCGTTCATTCTTTGGACAACCTTTATGCAGGTAAACGGCATCCATGCCGAAGGTATCCTGCGAATCATACCCTTGTGGGATATGGACAAGGCGGGTGTGATCGCTCAATATTTCTTTGTGCTCTTTACAAGTCAAAATTATTACGGACTTACGTTCATAGCGTTCACCCTTGCCTTGCTTATCAACTTGATTAATCTCTTGCCTGCTCTCCGGAGGCAGGTTCGCCATGAAGACGTCCCTTTACTGGGGATCACCTTCCTGTCGTTACTCCTTTATATACTCCTGATCTACCAGATCGAATATAAATGGGATGCGATAGAGAACGTGCTGTCCTACTCCGTCAAACGCTTCCTCTTCTGTTTTATTCCCCTGCTCTGGCTCTATACCTTTTCTAACCGGTATATGCGACGCTTCTTCGGGTGGCTGGAAAAGACGGTTTAGGGATCAAGTCTCATCTCATCCTTCTGAATCTAAGAACTACGTGTCATTACTTAAAGACGGAGTAAAGTTCGCTATTATTTTTGAAGAATTGGAAATTGTAGGAAGAAAAATCGCCAACGCCCTGTCTTCCTCCTTCCGCATCTGCTCCTGTTCCTGCCCTGTCTTGTCATTCAAACCGCAGAGATGCAGCACGCCGTGAATAATCACCCTGAGAAGCTCCCTAAGAAAAGGTTCGTTCTCCTCCTGCGCATTCCTCAATACGGTAGGGAGACTGATCACAATATCTCCTGCAATCCTGTCCCCTTCGGTATAATCGAAAGTAATGACGTCGGTAAAATAATCATGCTGTAAGTAAGTACGGTTGAGTTCAAGAATCTTTTCGTCAGCGCAAAATACATAGCATATCTCCCCTGTCTTTTTGCCGTAACCCAAGGCTATAGCCTTTATCCAACAGGCAAGCTTTTGCTTGGGAAAACCATTGAGGGCAATCTCTTTTCCCATGGAATACGATAGGGAGGCATCTGTCCGGAATAAAATGCTCATCAGCTTCTTCGTTCTTGTCCCAAAAGTATTACTTTGATGTATCTTTGCCGTCCATGGCATCCATCAAACGCAATTATATTTTCCACTTAGTGAATGTATTGGGAGGTCTCATCTTCCCCTTGATCACTTTTCCTTACACTTCCCGCGTACTCATGGCCGACGGACTGGGGAAAGTCAACTTTTACCAGTCTATCATATTCTACATCACCCTGATAGCCGCCCTGGGTATACCTTCTTACGCCGTTCGAGAAATCGCCCGCGTCCGTGACGACCGTCGCCGGTGTGCTGTCACGGCCGTCGAAGTGCTTCTCCTGCATGGCTCGTTCACCCTCCTGGGATACCTCGTCGTGGGGATACTGGTCATCTTCGTGCCCCGAATAGCCCAAGGTTCTGTCCTCTTTCTCCTCCTATCCTCTTCCATGGCCCTTTCCGTCATCGGCGCAGGATGGTTCTACCACGCAGTGGAAGATTTCAAGTACGTCACAATCCGGACCACTATCATTCGCTTCCTGTTGCTGGTTGCGCTTTTCCTCTTTGTCCATAAAAAAGAAGACCTGGTTATTTATGCCATCATCCATATGCTGGGAGAAACGGGCGGTAACCTCTTCAATTTTTTCCGCCTCCGCAAATACCTCCGCGGCACACACATCTCCCTTCACGAACTCCATCCTCTCAAACACCTTAAACCTTCTTTGCAACTTTTTGTACTCAATATTATAGTAAGCATCTACATCAGCCTTGATTCCGTGATGCTCGGTTTTATTAACAATGATACCGCCGTAGGATACTATACGCCTCCCCTGAGGTTGGCACGAGCTTCTATCGGCATCGTAGGAGCCTTAGGAACCGTCCTTTTCCCCCGATTCGCCAATATGGCGATCAATAAACGAATGGACGAATTCAACGCCCTTGCCGAAAAAGCTATCGGTTTCGTCATTTCCCTTTCCTTGCCTATGATGGTAGGCCTTATCGCATTGGCCCCCGCCGCCATACACCTTTATAGCGGGTCGAATTATGAACCCTCTATCCTCACCCTCCAGCTTCTGGCGCCTATTATCCCCGCCATTACCCTCTCAGGGATCATCGGCATGCAAATACTCTATTCCCAGGGCAAAGAAAAAATCGTGATCCGCGCCACTGCCGTCGGCGCTATCGCCAATTTTACACTCAACCTTTGCCTCCTGCCTCATTACGCCCAATGGGGCGCTGCCTTTTCCACCTCTGTGGCGGAAGGCTCAGTCGCCCTGATGTGTATCATACTGGGACGCCGCTATTTCTGCTTTTCTTTCAGGGCGCAACGCAACATCAACTACTTTATCGGTACAGCCTTTCTCATCCTCTGGCTCTTCTTGCTGAACCGACTTATCCACGACGATCTTTTCCTCATCCTTACTGCCGTCCCTTCGTCGGTAGTGATTTACTTCGGCTTTTTATATCTACGGGGAGACAGATTTGTTCTTCAGCTCATCTCTATCTGCCGCCGCTGGCGAGAGTTCCTTTAATACCCCCTCCCTCCCCGCAGGGCTATTGCGCCAGTGAAAACCGCAACGAAAGACCGTAATTAGCGTTCGAAGTAGGGAAAGAGTTATTTGAGACCAGCGGTTCATTGATTTGTAGATCCAGGAAAGCGCGTACAGTCAACGCCTTAGACAACCCGTAATCCGCTGAAATCATCAACGTCTTGGCTACATTTCCACTCGTAGGTTGCGCCGACAAGTCATCTATCCGACGGATTAACGCCTGCGACTTCCGGTACGAAAAGTCCAGCGACAAGTTCAGGTCATTGCTGAAATTCTGTGACGCTTTCCTGCGTAGCACCTTATTGAACTGCGTGATCTTGTATCCTGTCCCCGCCACAATCTCCGTATTGCTGTTCTCCACCACCTGATAGGAAGAAATATTCAAATTCAATACCCGCGAAGTATTATATTGCAGCTTTGCCGTCATTCCGTTTAGTAACGTAGCATTCGCACCCAGCAAAGGCGAGAAACTTTGAGTGAGATTCACCGAGGCGATATCATAGGCTGAAGAAGGGACAGGCCCTCCTGTCTGGATGTTTCGTACAAAACCAAGTCCGTCCCCTGCGCTTACCCAATTAGAAAACGAAGCGTAGGAACCTACCGTGTACGTGCTCCGGTATTGATGGTTCAGAGAAAACGTCTTGAACACCCTTTTAAACAAAGGGATACGCAGCAACCCGTCGTAACTGATGTTCCAGTTCGGAAAAAGACTGGAGAGTACAGGAAAAGGAGAGAGTGAAATGCCGTCGGCATCCTTCCCCGTGTAAGCAGACAGGAAGGCGGGAATCAACACGTCGGAAGAATTCATACTTACGGAGCCATTACTTCCCTCGTAAGGTTGTCCCCCAAAACCGGCCTCGCCCGTAAAGCCGTAATCAGGGTAGGTCGTTCTTGCGTAGCGCCCTTCAAGCCGTTGGGCAATGGTCTTCCGATTGTCCATGAAGCGAGAGAAGGAAGGGGAAGCATAGTTCGTCTTCGCATCGCCCGTCTTTTGGAAAAAAGTCTTCCAGGCAAGGATAGTGATCGAATAATTTCCTCCAATAAGTTCAGGCATCCCTGCATACATGTACTGCACAGAGGTATTGCGGGTGTCGGTACGGTTGGCTGTGAGGTCAATCTTGAGGCCGGGTATGGGTTCGAGGTTAGCACGGATGTTAAGTGTCGAGGCCGCGTTAATGGCGGCGGGGTTGACGTTGGTCTCGTTCATAACCAGCCAGCCGTTTTCCACCGCACGGTCAATGTATCCTCTTCCTGTAGCCCCGAAAGCGAAATCAAGTCCGGGAATCAGTACACCCTGCCTCTGTTGCCCGAAAAAATCCCCTATTTCAGGGCGAAAGCCGGGAATCATCATTCCGTCCGTCAACGAATATTGGATAGAGAGCCGTTGAGTAGCCATGAGTAACCGTGCCGTGTACTGCCCTACGGAAGTGAGAATGTCGGAAAACGAGGGACGCGGATCCTGAACGATGATAATCTTTAATTTCACACTATCCTTTGTCACAATACGGGTGCGGGTAGGGGTGAGGGAACGGTATTTGAGGAAATAAGCCTTCTGGTTGTCCATACGCCGTGCGGTGATACGGACACGCGGAACGTTGAGTTTGTGTTCTACCTCAATGGCGCTGTCGGGGGAAAGGGTAATCTCTGTTTCGAAACGCTTGGGCTTCTTTGCCGTTGCGGTCTTTATTGTACTACGTGCGACGGGAGGCTTGGTAGAAAACTTCCGGTTGATATTTTTCAAGAAAGGAACCTTGTTGTAGAGGTTCGTGAAATTGAGTGAGGCGTCGAAAGAGACTTGCCGCTGGTTTTTGATAACGTTTCCGATTTCGAGGGAAGGGTCTTCTGTTACAGCGCCACGGTCCCAATTGTAGGAGGCGTTGTAGGAGGCGTTGGCCGTTGTCCAGTCAAGGAGAGGGAAAAGCTGGAGGGGAACGTTGAAGGTGAGCTGGAAGCTCTGGTCGTAGCTCATGGGCGAGCCGAAGGAACGAATGCTTTGTAGTATCGAATCGCGCCAGAGGGCATAGTTATCGGGGTTGAGTAGCCGGTTGACTTGCATATACGGTTCGTCAATACGGGCGTTGGTACCGGAAGTGAAAGAGGCGTTGATGTTGTTGGTTAGGTTCCAGCGGATGCTGAAAGCGCGATCCCAAAGGAAGTTTTGGCTGAAGGAGACAGGTATGTTATTGACGCCTCCGGAGGTGGAGGTGAGGTCTCTGAGTTGGGTCTCAAAGTAGTTGCGGAGGATAGAAGTCTGATAACTGATGTTGGCGGGGAGATAATTAATCGAAAACTGACGAAGATATTTGGTATAGGCGTTGTCGGCTTTGATGAAGGTGGCGAAAGGTTGAAAAGGTTTGGCGTAAGGAGTATAATTATAGGAGAGGTTGGCGCGGTAGTCTTTGGTAGTTTCGTACTCGGTTTCAGGGTTACGTTTGTCGCTTTGACTGAAAGAATAGGAGAAAGAGAGGTTAGCGGGGTCATAAGGCATGGGATTCTCGCTACGGATATCTAAGCTGACGCCGTTGAAAGAAAAGCTACGGGAGGAAGTCATCTCTTGTGCCTGTTTCCGAATGGAATCCTTTTCAGTACGAGTGGCAACGTTACGGATGGCTTCGGTGAGGAGGATATCCGTGTCGAAGGGATCGTATTTTGGGGAGATGGTTTCCTTAGAATGGGTGTAATAAAAAGGAATAGAGACTTTGGCTTTTTCGGGGAAAAGTTTGCCTAATTGGACGTTGGTGGAGATGTTGTATTGGGAATAGTCGTCAAGGCGTCGTTCCATGAGGGACTGATCAAGGCCTCCGAAACCGGCGGTTTCAACCCTTCCGGCCATATTGAGGGAACCGAGATCGGAAAGGGAGAGGTTAAGCATGGCATTGGCAGCCCATCCTCCGGATTCGTTAAAGTCGGTGAGGCGGAGTTCATTGATCCAGACTTCGCCGCTTTTGGCCTCGCGGGTATTGTTGCGGACACCGATCATGATAGTTTTGACTTCGGCTAAGGAAGGGTTACCGACGATGGAGATCTTATTTCTGGGATTGGAAGGATCGTATTCGGAGTAGATGTTTTGGAAAGAAACGTCCTGGCGTCCTTCTCTTCGGGCGCGGTTACGGTTGAGCTTGAGGTTGGTCAGGACGTCAAGAGATATATTAAAGAAATTCTCGGCAGGCCAGACAACGAGCTGGTCGGCATTACTGCGGCTACTGTACTCGCCATGGGGGGTGAGGGACAGGGGAACTTCGTACTCATAGTAGTTGTTACGGTAGTCGGAGCCGAGACGTAAGAAAACGGAGAGTTCGCCGTTCTCAAGGGCAGCAGTAGGCTCTTCGATAAAACGTTCGGCGTGAGCAAAAAGTTGGAGCCTCCGGTATTGGCGGAGATCATAATTAGCGTTTTTGTAAATGGCTTTGGCTTCGAGGGGCGCCAAGTTGGTGATTTTCATGGAAAGGGCTTGTTCGTTTTCCTGTCGCAACTGAGGCTGGCTGGGGTCCAGCATTCGGGTGACGCCGGGGGGAAGGACATAATTGACAGGTTGGCGGTCACCGTTCTCTTCGATATTGATGGAAGAGACTTCAAGCTGTCCCTGTGAGAGGGCGTTGGAGAGGTCTTGTTTGTATGTGCGCCACTCGCCGCGTACTAATTCCAACGTACCGAAACGCAGGACAACAGGTTCATGGAAGTCGGTGAGGTACATGCGGAGGAAGCGGATAGTCTTGAAATCGTTGATAGCGCCGACGGTATGCTCATACTGCCCGATGGGGATCTTGAAAAGGTACCACTTGACGGTCTCCCTGCTACCGTTGGCCAGGAGGGGCTGGGTTTCGCGGATGTCGGTAATGTGGTTGGTACCGATTCGGAGGTCATTGGGGCGCAGGGAGACGCGATATTCGTAGTATCGTTCGGTTTCGTTGAGGGTATTGTCTTGGTTGATGTCTTCGACGTCGGGAACGTTTTTGGAGGAAGTCTCAATGTTGGTAGTAGATTCTTGCGAGTTGCCTTCGGTGCCGTTATAACGCTTATAGCGGTCAAGAATACTGAGCTCAAGGCGGTCGTAGTCGTTACCGCGGTAGAAATGGAAGTTGTCTCCCGCAGGGTCGTTGATGGGGGAGAAAGGGTCATCAAGCATTCGGGAAAGGGTTTCGGCAGAGAGTTGTGTGGAGAGGCGGTTGATATAGTTACGGTAGGCGGGAAAGTTTTTTTCGCTGTCGGAGGAGAGACCGTTAAGGCCGACGTCTTGCAGGGTACGTGCACCGGCGGTGTTATCGAAGGCGTAGACCGTACTTTGGCGGCGGGGTACGACCCCCCAGACGGTAGTGTCAACGGCAGAAGGATCACTATTGACAGGTAGGCCGTTTTCGAAGAATTTCTTTTCGTCTTTGAGGATGTCTTCGGAGATCTCGCCAAGATTTAAGTAAAGATCACCACCCGTTCCGGTAGGGTTGTAGATGAAAGGATCAAGTAACCAGAATTCAATGAACTCAATGTTGGCAGTCTCGAAATCGCTTTGTTCGATACGGCGCATGAGGCCTCCCCAACGTTGTTCGGGAAAGGTAAGAGAACCGTCGAGATTGATGTTATCGGCATCAAGGTTATAGGGTCCTCTCTCGTTGGGATAATACGCGACGTTGAGAACGCGTTGCAAGGAAGCATCACTCATTGCCTGTTCGCGGTTTGGGAAAAGTTCCTGTACTTCAACGGCACGGGCGTAATGGTTGGATTGGTCGTTTTTGGTGATGTGACGGGGAATGGTACTGGAGTTTTTGCGGGTGAAAATGCCGTCGATGATATACCAGGCAGTAAGGGCGCGATTCTTCCCGTAATCAAGATCGTTGACGAGGGAGGCCTCAGGGAAACGCGGTGGAATACGATCGTCAAAAGGAGTACTTGCGAGTTGCCATGCATAGGGCTCTTGCAAATTGTATCCACTTTGAGAAGTCTCAAAATCATCAAGGTAGGAGTATTCACCGGTGTATTTGTTCTGGTAGTGTCCGGCGATAAGATGTGCGAATTCCGCCTTAAAGGCTATTTGGCTGGGCCGGGTGAGTGTCAGCAAAGGCAATTTGTCTGCAAGGTTGGTGAGCCATTGGCTTTCGCCTTTGTAAGAGGCGTTCAGTCCCCAAAGGGTATTCTTGATAGATTCGCTACCCATTTCCGTCTTGACGTCGATAGGCATCTCGGACATATGCATTACAGTGGCGCCAAGGACGAAATCTTTGCTGAAATCGTAGTTCATGTCAAGGCCAAGCATCGTCTTACGTTGCATGTTGAACATGGACTGATTTTCGAGCGTGACACTGACAGGCGTGTTACTGGAAATGACTCCTTCATTGAGAATGGTGACGGTTCCCATGGTATAGTCCACAGTATAGTCAGTGTTTTCGGTCAATACGGTACCGTCGGCCGTTACCCTTACCGAACCTCTGGCTACGTTCATAGCGTCAAGCTGTATCTCTGCGCCCGAAGAAGACTTGTATTCTCCCCTGAGGATGAATTTGTTTTTCTCGGCAATCTGGCGGGCAATGGTAAGGGTGGAATCGTACAATTCTTGATAGACGTATTTGTCGGCGATAGCATCGTCCCCAATCCGTGCACGCAGATGTGTACCAAAAGGTTCGGCGACGGGGAAAATGATGCGTCCGGATTCGGGAATAACGGTGAAACCGGTGACGAAGTCGAAGAAACCGTCAGCGTGCGGTTCATTACGTGTATCCAATCGATCAAGGTTCATGACGCGCAGGAGGATCTCGTTCTGTATACGTCCCTCAGGCAGGTAACTAAGGTAGGTACCGGTGGTGTCGCTTTGATAAAGGATATCCAAACGAAACTTTTCTCGCTGGATACCTGTCTGGATGTAAGAATAAGCAGAGTTAGTAAGAGCATATACATTCTTCATCATCAACTTCCAGAACGGCATGTTGGGAGAATTAGTTGTACCCTTGATGAGTTTGACATAGAGGCAGGCAGAGGCGTTGTCAGAATTATCGGTGGAGAATTCACCTACTTGATAAACCGTTCCACCGTATTGGTACTCAAAGGCGACGGCGAGTACTTCGTCAGCTTGCAATTGGGTACGTAAGGAAATATAACCGAGTTGTCGGTTTAAGGTGTATTCGTTTTCGTTCAGACGGCGGGCGCTTTCAATCTTTTCAAAGTCACGGCCTCCATCCATAACGCCGGACAACACTTGGGTCACTTGACTGATACTTCGCGCCCCCGAATAATTGGCAAGTAAGGAACTATACAGGTTATTTGCTTCATTGGAAGGGATGGGTTGTGAACCGGAAGGCTGTGTGAAAGAGGTGTTACTGATATGGGAATTTTCACCGAGATCGGCAAAAGCAAGAATGTTACGTGCCTGATCGTAATTACTTCGCTTGTTGGTGATCCATACTTCTATGCGGGTGATGTTCACTTTCGAGGCAATGGAGGGGAGATAGGACATGGACTGATCGTATGTATCATAGAAGTAGTGGGCAAGGAAGAAATGACGATTCTCGTCGTATTGGTCGGCTTTTATTTCAAAAGGTTTAGTCTGTACACCCCCCCGGGAAGAAACGGTCATTGATTCCGATTCCTGCTGTGCGAAGAGGGTATTGACACGTAACTTACCGAATTGCATGTCTGTTTTGAGACCGAATAGAGCCGCTCCGCCGTTGATAAGGGAATTGGAAGTGGTCATGTTTACGTTACCGGCCTCAATGTTTTTGATGATTTCGTCTTCTTTTCCCTGATAGGCAAGCTTAAGTTTTTTAGAATCGAAATCGAACGATGTCTGGGTGTTATAATTCATATCGAAGTTCAGCTTATCGCCTACGGAGGCTTGCATGGTGAGCTGAATGTTTTCGTCGAAACTGAAAAAAGTATGGCTGCGTGCACGTTCCGGCAACGAAGGATCGCGCGTTGAATTACTTTTTAATCCAAGAGAAATTTCTGCCGAGCCTTGTGTCTTTACTTTGACGCCCCCCGGACCAAACACTTTTTCCGCCGCCCCAATATCAAACTGCATATCTGAAAGGTCAAACCCTTTTTCTTTCTCGCCGGAAAAAGCCTCGTCGTTTTTCTGCCGGAAATAGGAACGGAGGGATTGTTGCATGGTGTAAGCGCTGTATTCTTCCGGTGTCAGCACTACCGGCGTGGTAATTTCCATCTCACCGACGCGACTATGTACAACGTACATCCCCGTACGCAAATCGTACTCAACGGTTCGTTTGATGTTTTCCGGATTACGCAAATCAACAGGTGACTGTCGGACAAGATCTGTATATTCTTGCAACGAGGTACGCGCAATGGGATAACGCGACAAGCTGTCTGCCCTTTCCTGCGCACACAACCCTAACGCCCATACCAACAGGTAGGCTATCCCAAACACGATCCTTTTCATTCAGTATTTAATCGTCGTCCAGTGACTACATAACGTAAAAAGTAAAGAAACAGTATTTACCGCTTAAACCTTTTTCTTCCTTGAAGGTCGAAAACTAAAATAAATGTTAGGGGAAGTTATGTGAATGGTGAAAGTTGGAGGTATGAAAAATCAAATAGATAATCCTTTCCGTGTTCCCGATGGTTATTTTGAGGAGTTGACCGATCAGATTATGGATAGTCTGCCGGAGCGTCAGCGGATGACTGTCTCTACCGTCACTTTATGGCAACGAATAGTCCCGTGGTTTTACCTTGCCGCTGTCTTCACGGGTCTCCTCCTCTTTTTTCGCGTCTTTATGCCTATGCAAACATCTGATTTATATAGTGAAGAAGATGATTATGCGGAGTATTTGCAAGAGGAATATACTAAATATGTGTCGGTGGAAGAATTCGGTTTTCTTGAATAATACAGAAATAGAGAGAAAAATATTTGAAGAATATATCAGAAAAATACCAATGATTAGAAGAATCGTTCCATTTGTATCAATTGTATTGCTGTCGTTCTCCGTTGAAGCTTGGGTGCAACCGGAGGGAAAACCAAAAGACAGGAAACATTTCGGCAAAGAAGAGTTTGACGCAAAGTTCGACACTTTCATTGTCGCCGAGTTAGGCCTTTCCCCTGAGGAGGAGGCCGCTTTTCTTCCCTTGTGTGACGAATACCGACAAAAGAAGTTTGAGGCGGGACGTGATTGCCGTCGTTCTCTCCGTGAATTGCGAAAGGAAGATAGTTCGGAGGATAGTCGCTACTCGCAAGTTATTGATTGTTGTGTGGAGGCGGATCTCAAGGTCGCGCAATTATCTAAAGTATATTATGAGCGGTTCAAGAAAATTTTGCCGCCTGCTAAATTGTTCCGGTACAGGGAGGCCGAGCAGAAGTTCATCCGACGGTTTTTACGGCGACGCGAACGAAGATTGGAGTAAGTAGATTTTATTATTTGGTTTTGACGCTTAGAAGGATTACCCGAGACGGGAAATTCTTTCGAGGCGATCTGGGTCAAGAACACGTATCTTACGGCCGTCAATGGCAATGATACGTTCATTGACAAATGTTGAAAGGGTACGAATAGCGTTAGAGGTGGTCATGTTGGAAAGACTGGCGAGATCCTCACGGGCGAGATAGATGCTTAGCGTGGAACCATCTTCTTCAAGGCCATAGCTGTCAAGCAGGAAAATAATAGCTTCGGCGAGACGTCCGCGTACATGTTTTTGAGTGAGGCTTACGGTACGCTCATCAGCCACGCCGAGATCGGTGGATAACTGTCGAATGAAAAACATGGCAAGCCTGGAATTCTCTTTGATAAAGTCACAGACAGTCGTCATAGGGATAAGGCAAACCTCAGACGGCTCGAAGGCAGCGGCATTGGTGAGATATTTTTCTTGAGCAAAAAAAGCACGATACCCGAAATATTGTACAGGCTTGACCATGCGCATGATTTGGCTACGTCCTCCGACGCCATTTTTGAAGATCTTTACTTTTCCGCGAAGCAAACACATCATATCTTGAGGTAATTCCCCCTCAGCGTAGATAAGTTGGTTACGCTTGTATAGATGTACTTTCGACACTGTGCGGAGAACATCATGTTCTTTGTCGGTGAGCAGCCTCCATATATCGGATAAACTGACCGGCAAGTTAAGTGCTAATGAATACGTGTCCACAACTTTCGTGCAGTACCTGACATAAGTTCGTCCTGCAAAGATAGATGAGATTTTTCACGGAAGGGTGGTAAATACAGAGAAACGGAAAAAAGTTGTGAGTGGTTATTCTTAAGTCGGAAGTATTGTTACCTTTGCCGCGCTAAAAATGAACAAGTATAGGGTATAAAGGTTTATGAACAGCTATGAGACCGTTTTCATTTTAACTCCCGTTTTGTCTGATGTTCAGATGAAGGAAGCGGTAGAGAAGTTCGCGGACCTGCTCAAATCAGAAGGAGCGGAGATAGTGAATCAGGAACAATGGGGGCTACGCAAATTGGCCTATCCCATTAACAAAAAGACGACAGGGTTCTATCACTTGATAGAGTTCAAGTCTGACCCTTCGGTTATCGCTAAACTGGAGGTCAATTTTCGTCGAGATGAGCGTGTGATGCGTTTCTTGACTTTCCGTCAAGATAAGTTTGCATTGGAATACGCTATCAAGAGGCGTCAGTACAAAGCATCGTCAAAAGAAAATAACGAAGTAGCAAAGGAGGGTTGAGTTATGGCCATGCAACAGCAGCAATCACAGCAACAAGAAGTCAGGTACCTTGTTCCGCCTACGGTAGAAATAAAGAAGAAAAAGTACTGCCGTTTTAAGAAAAACGGTATAAAGTACATTGACTATAAGGATCCTGAATTTCTTAAGAAGTTCCTCAACGAGCAGGGTAAGATTTTGCCCCGCCGTCTGACGGGTACTTCATTGAAGTTTCAGCGTCGCGTAGCACAAGCAGTGAAGCGTGCCCGTCACTTGGCGTTGCTTCCTTACGTGACCGATTTGATGAAGTAACAAAGGAAAGGAGATAACCATGCAGATCATATTGAAAGAAGATATCGTCAACTTGGGTTATAAGGATGATATTGTGACAGTGAAAGACGGCTACGGGCGCAACTACCTTATCCCCCAACGTAAAGCAGTGATTGCCTCGGAGGCCGCCCGTAAGGTATTGGCTGAAAATCAGAGACAGCGCGCTCATAAATTGGCCGGTATTAAAGCGGCAGCCCAAGCGATAGCTACCAAGTTGGAAGGTATTTCTCTCACTATTGCCGCTAAAACAAGTGAGGCGGGGACTATCTTTGGTTCCGTAGGGAGCATACAGATATCTTCTGCCCTTGCCAAACGAGGAATAGAGATAGACCGTAAGCTTATTCATATTGGAGATGCGGTCAAGCGGGTGGGTACTTATAAGGCAGTGGCTCAATTGCATCGTGAGGTTTCCGTAGAGATACCATTCACGGTGGTATCTGAATAGACTGACCATGAAAACTAAACATTAAGGAGGGTGTCCCGAGAAAATGGGGCGCCCTCCTTGTGTTAGAGAGAAGAAATATGCCTAAGTTTGCCCTTGTAAAATCCATGAAAAGAGGCAGGTTTATGAAAGAAGTGTTTTTGCTTGCGCTCGTTGGATTATCCTTTTTGACCGTTCGAGAGATCAAGGCCGAACAGTATAATCTAAGTGCTCCGGGTACATTGTCCCAGAAGGTAGATTCTGCCAAGATGTCTACCATTACTGAGTTGAAGATCGTCGGGGAAATGAATGAGAAGGACTTTGTTTTCCTTCGTAAGGCGGCAAAAGAATTAATCGTTTTGGATCTACAAGAGGCTGCTTTTACAGGAGGTATTTTGCCGGACTTGGCTCTCTATAAGATGTACAAGTTGACTACTGTCACTTTACCTTTTGTGATGGAGGAGATTGGAGACAGTGCCTTTGTAGGTACAAGTATGGCTGGTGCCCTCTCGCTCCCTTCCGGGCTGAAGCGTATCGGGGTAGGCGCTTTTGCCGGTTGTTCGAAGCTTACCGGTACGCTGGATATCCCTGCTTCCGTACTCATTCTTGAGGATGATACTTATAATCATAAGGGGGCTTTTTATGGTTGTGCGGGCTTTGACGCCTTAGTTATACCGGCTGGTAGCAAGATGACACGTATTGGTAGCGGTTCGTTCAACGATTGCTCGGGATTGAGGTCTGTGCGTCTTTCTAAAAATATCGTTTCTATTGGAGGCGGAGCTTTTTCTGGATGTACAGGGTTGACGGAACTGATAGATCTGTCTTCCGTGAAATACATTGAAGGTTATAACTCAATATTACCCGGAACGCGAGGTGCTTTCGAGGAGTGTAAAAAATTAGAGGGTGTGCGGATAGACCCTAACGTTCTCCTACGAATAGGAAGTAGGGCATTCAAGAATTGTTTAGCCTTGAAGGGATCCGCTTACATCCATGCGTCTGTGCTGGCTGAAAGTATTGAGGCTTTTGAAGGTACCCAAATGGATGTGCATATTCTTAAATCTGTTTTCATACGTCCCGACAATGGAACAGAAGGGTTCCCCTGGTGTACGACTTATTCCAATTTCGCGCATGCTGTTAGTTTACGCGATGATTACGACGACCGTTATTTTTTCTCAGAGGGTAATCATAATGTCTCCGAAAGTCAGTATATAGAGAGTAATTATATTGCCTTGTTGGGTGGTTATAATGGAAAGGAAGGATGGGGTGAAAGTCCGCAAGGTGGCGAGAGTAAATTGTCTTTATCCGCTGACAGTGGGGATGTCCTTGTTTTTGACTACAATTGGGATGTTCCGCTACATATTGATGTACAGAATATAACACTTAATGGTATCACTGTCGTTAAGAGTGCCGAAGGAAACTGGCAGGGCGCAAAAGTGGCGGATGCATCGTTTTATAGTCCTGTGTCATTAGAGGGCGATGTGACGTTTCGCGGAAAAATGGTGTATGATGCTTTTTCTTCTTCCGGAAGGGTGACTATGGATAACGTCACTCTTACCCCTGTTTCGGGAAGCGGTTATGATGAAGAAACAGGAGAATTCAATGGGTTGTTATTTTCAGAATTAGCCATCACTGATTCTCTTATCGTTGAATATCCTCTCTTTACCAACGGAGAACGTACAATATTGACGACCAAAGGCGATAATCGCCCTCCTGTTGATTTTTTTCACCATAAGGTAAGTGGACGTGCTCTTTTCCCTACTGAGCAAGCTCGTTTCAAGTGGATACAAGAGGGTGAGGTTAACAAACTTCAAATGGAGACCGATGCCCCGCTGACCATTTCTCTCGTGAATAATGAAGTACCCGTCTTGGCTTTCGGTGAGAGTTTACAATTAGGCGTCAAGTTCTCCAATGAAAAAGATCAGAGGAAGGCTTCATGGACAAGTTCACGTCCCGATATTGTTGGAATTGGGCAAACAACAGGATATATCACAGCAAAAAAAGTGCCCAGTGACGCTACCGTCTCTGTGACCATAGCACCTGTGGTGCAGGGGGAGCAAGCTCTCGTTTCCGCTTGTCGCGTTTATGTAGCACAGATCTGTTTCAAGGCTGTTAATCCCCGTATCATCTCTCCCTTTGATAGTGTTCGTCTTCGTACGGATGTTCTCCCTGACAATCTTCCCGATCCCCGTCTTATCTGGTCGGTCTCCGATACTTCGTTGGCCACTATTGACAGTATTTCCGGTATCCTGACGGCCGGAGCGCACATAGGGACTGTTATAGTCACAGCACGGCTCCGTGCTAATGATAAGATTTATGCGACCTACGATATATATATAGCTCCTTCTTCCGCTACTCTTCTTCCGCTTTTTCCTGACACTGAACCACTCAAACAAGGTAATAGTTACGAATTTAAGCTGCTTGTTGAGCCCGATATCGAAGACGAGATCGCTGTAGAATACTCGGTTTCTGATACCACAGTTGTTGTGCTTGTCGGGGACAGTATACGTGCCGTTGGACAAGGGACGGCTGTGGTCACGGCCTGTGTACTGCAAAGCCCTTATGACACGTTGTTTGCCTCTTTCTCTGTAACGGTTGTCAATCCCATCACTCATATTGAAATTCCATCTTCTTGGCCTGTCGGATTAGGAGATATCTTTGATATTCCCATCACAATTTTTCCCGGCGATGCACTTAAAAGTGAATTAAATTGGAGCAGTGATGATCCTACTATTGTTAATGTTCGGAAAGAGGGAGGTTTTGAGGCACTGATGTTAGGTACGGCACAACTCGTCGTCTCTACAGACAATGGGTTGTCCGACACTTGTGTAGTAAAAGTCGGTGCTTCTATCATTCGACTCAACGTAAGGGAAATCAACTTGCAGGAAGGAACTTCCTATCCTCTTTCTGTCTCTTTTGTTCCTGAATTGGCCTACAATGATATAGTATGGACTACATCCGATTCTTTGGTTGCCGTTGTTGATACAAAAGGGTTGGTAACGGCTGTTGGAGTTGGGAAAGCTGAAATTACTGCGTCTACCGGTGCACGGATTGATACCTGCGTGGTTAATTGCATGACATCTTCGGCGAATTCTTCTTTTTATCTTATGGAGTCTTATAAAGAGATGAAACAAGATGAAGTCTTTACTATTACTCTCATTAATACCACTGGAGAGACAGCTACGTGGTTCTCAGATAACGCCTCTGTTGTTTCCGTAACTAACGACGGTGTCGTAACGGCTCATAGTGTAGGTTCTACTGCAATACATGTTGTTTCCTCCGGTTCTTTCCGTGCTGCCTGTGTGGTGTCGGTACGGAATAGGTTATCTTCCGTCGAAATACCGATAGGTAATGAGCAGATCTACTATCGCGAGGGATCGTTCTTTGTAAAGGGGTTCGCCGGTCATCATATCTTCGTCGTTTCCCTTTCCGGGCAAACGAAAGCTGTTTTTAATCCTTCCTCCGATGACGAGATGTATCCTTTCGATCTTTCTCAAGGTGTTTACCTTTTGCATTCGGTTAAGGGTAATCAGCAATTCATTGATAAGTTTGTAGTTAGATAAATTGACATCAGGACGACGCACGTAATATCATGGTATACAGGTTCCTCGTACTCTCGGATGAAAGCGATCAATTTCGGCGAGAAATACAAATATCTTCCCACGCCACTTTTCTTGAACTGCACGATTGTATCCTTGATTCTGTGGGTTACACAAAAGGTCAAATCACTTCTTTCTTCATCTGTGCCGACGATTGGAGTAAAGGGATAGAGATTACTCTTATTGAGATGGACACTTCTTCGGAAGAGGATACTTTCGTGATGGAAAATACTTATCTTGATGACTTTATTACCGAAGAGAAACAAAAACTCCTCTTCGTTTTTGACTACATGACCGAGCGTGCCTTCTTTATAGAGTTATGCGAAATCATTACCCGTAAAAATATTCCCCATTCTCTTGTTTCCTTTTCTGCCGGTGAGGCGCCGCTCCAACAGATTGATTTCAAAGAGTTCGAAAGCAAGCTCTCTACTATATCTACATTTGCGACCGGTATGGGTGAGGATTTTTACGGTGATACCGAATTTGATGCCGACGAGCTTAACGCCGAAGGCTTCGATCTTACCGAAGGTTTTGCCGAAGACTTCGAAGACGACCGTCCCTGATACTGTGAATACCCTCCTTGTCCTGCTTGGTCCTACTGCCGTTGGCAAAACCGAATTCAGCCTTTCCGTGGCCGAGCATTATGGTTGCCCTGTTATCTCCGCTGATTCTCGTCAATTCTATGCAGGGCTTTCCATTGGTACCGCCGTACCAACACTTGCGGATTTCGCTCGTGTTCCACATTATTTCGTCGGTTTCCTCCCGATAGACACTACATATAGTGCCGGTCTTTTTGAAACGGATGTTTTGCGTATTCTCGCTACTCGTAATACCGATCCTCTTGCAGTCCTTTGCGGAGGATCAATGCTCTACATTGACGCCGTTTGCAGTGGTATTGATGAGATACCGCCTCCTGCTCCTGCCGTGCGTTCTTCCCTTTATGAAAGATATACACACAAAGGGATCCCTCCCCTTCTTGACGAACTACGTGAACTTGACCCCATTTACTATAATACTGTAGATCATCATAACTACAAACGCATACTTCATGCTCTCGAAATATGCCTTACTACCGGTCGTCCTTTCTCTTCTTTCCACACGCATAGACCGAAATCTCGCCCCTTTCATATCCGTAAATTCGGGTTGACCCTCCCACGCGAGGTGCTCTATGAACGTATTAATTGCAGGGTTGATCGTATGATGGATGACGGATTGCTTGACGAAGCGCGTCAGTTTTATCCTTTCCGCCACTTTAATTCTCTCAATACCGTTGGTTATAAAGAACTCTTTCTTTACTTCGACGGTCTACTTAGCCTCTCGCAGGCTATTGACCGTATTAAGAGTAACACCCGCCGCTACGCCCGTCAACAACTTACATGGTTTCGCCGAGATCCTACTATCACCTGGCTTTCTCCTACAGATACTTTTTCCTGTGTACCCTTTCGCCTTTCCGAAAGTAATTTCTGAAAATAATAGGATGAAATACCTGTTCATGTTTTTTGGTTTTATCAGCCTGGCGCTTGGTGTCTTGGGTATATTTCTTCCCTTGCTTCCGACAACTCCTTTTCTACTACTTTCCGCCGCCCTTTTCGCGCGAAGTTCTCCACGTTTTTACAATTTGCTCCTTAACCATAAAGTACTGGGTACTTACATACGCGGCTTTCTTGTAGAAAAATCTATACCGTTGCGTATCAAAATATTGTCCATCTCTTTCCTTTGGACTACAATTCTTGGTAGTATCTTTTTTGGCGTCGAAAAGACTTGGTTACAATTATTACTTGTCGCTATCGCCCTTGTTGTCACATTCCATATCCTTTCCTTCAAGACTACCTGGAACTATTCGACTTCTCTCAAAGGGATACAGATTAATTCTGTTACAAAGTGGTTAAAAATACATGCGAGGGAATTCCTATTTGGAGGGTTAGGATTGTTGCTACTCACCGGTATGATTAAATGGTTGGATGGACCACCCTGTTTTATCCGGCTATTATTCGGCTTAGCCATCTTTTGTAAGGTACTTTTCCTTGTTGTAAATCTTTCTACCAAAAGAAAATTCGAATTCTCTCTTCCTCTGAAATTTATTTTGACAGGTGTTGCTCTCATTCTTCTTTCATACGTCTTTAAAGTATTCTTTCCTGATTTGTTGTTTCGCAAGCTCTTTTTCTATTTGGCAATTATTTTCAAATCCGTTGGACTTCTCTTACTCCTTTTCTTTAAAAAGAAATGAGCCTGTACTCATCCTTGCCTCACCTTGTACAGTCGTGGAAAGTCGTATTTTTGTAAGCAAATCGAAAGCAAAGCACAAACGCTGGAAAGAGATAAAGATAGCCTGAGGTTATGGCATTGGTTAGTATTATAGTTGCGGGATATAATGCGGATAAATTTGTAAAAAAATGTTTAGAAAGTATTTCCGGACAGAGTTATGGCGATTGGGAAGCTGTGTTGGTGGATGATGGATCAGAGGATAATACCGGAAAGATTTTCATAAGACTGGCGAGGGAAGATAGTCGAGTACATGTGATACTGAAAGAGAACGGGGGAACAAGTTCGGCGCGCAACAAAGGGTTATCGGTCTGTACGGGAGAATGGGTATGGTTTGTAGATGCAGATGATTGGTTAGAATTGTGTGCATTGGAGGAATTATCGAAAATATTGCAGGAAACAGATGCGGATATAGTTGGATTTAATCATTTTTTTGATGTGCCGTATCGAAGAGGAACAAGTGAACGAATGGTGGAATGGAAACACACGGCGATATATCCCGAGGTGTTGGTACGCGAAGGGCGGAATGAACTGAAATGGCTGGCGTTGGGGACAATGTCGCCTCATTATGTAGAGACACAGACCGGATTACGGTTTGGACCGGTACGGGAAGCTTGGGGAAAAGTGTTTCGCCGTTCGTTTCTGGATGCGCATGGATTACGGTTTGACGAGAAGGTTTCTATCGTTGAAGATACGGTTTTTTGTTTTGATACGTTTATGTATGCGGACAAGGTAGTGATGTACAATCGCTACCTGATACATTACAGGATACATACCTTGTCGAAGATAAGGTGTTTCCAGCCCGATATGAAACGGATAGACGAGTTGACAATGGAGAGTTATTGTAAACGAATAACGCAGTGGGGTAGGGGAGACAAGGATTTCCGCTTTGCTTTTACAGGAGTGTGTGCAGATCGTTTTTTCGAAATGTTGAAGTGTTATGTGTTGCATGAACAATTACGTCACGTCATATCGGGGAAAAAACGTAGTGAAATACTACGGGAAATTTTACAGGGAGCGGCATGGAGTGTTTTTCGGGAAGAAATGGATTTACATTATTTACCGAGGGGAAAGCGGGAGTTAGTTTATTGTGTACAACGGGGATGGTACGAGATAGTTTGCGTCTTAGGAAACGTTTTGTTGTGGGGTATGAAACTGCAAACATACCTGCGGCAGTGGAGAAATTACCGTTGACAAAAGAAGGCTGATGGATATTGTTTATGCAGGGGATGATAAGTTCGCCTGGATTATGGGGGTGTCCATGCTTTCTTTAATGGAAAGCAATAAGAGAACCGAAAGAATACATTTTCACATACTGGATGGAGGGATTGAGAATGAAAATAGAGCGAAAATCGTTTCAATGACAGAAAAATACGGGCGGGATTGTTCGTTTTATCCGGCGAAGGAAACGGTTGAGCAGGTGATGAAAGGATGTAAAGCGCCAAGAGGTTCACTCAGTATGTTTTCCCGCTTGTTTATCGGGCAATTGCTTCCAAAAAGCCTGAAGAAGATACTTTACTTGGACTGTGACACGTTGATAGTTAATGATTTAGAAGAATTGTGGAACACGGATTTCGAAGGAAATATTCTTGTAGCGGTGAATGACTGCTGTTCGGAGATGCACAGGCGGTGGGTTTATCTGAGAAAAGACCAGCCTTATTTACAGACGGGGATGATGCTGATTGATATGGAAGGCTGGCGAAACTTCGGTGTAGAAGAAAAGGTGAAAGGAACCATTCGTCGGCTGTGCGGGGTGGGGCCTTATGGTGACCAATGTTTGTTAAGCATAATATTGTCCGACTGGACGAGACTTGCACACCCGAAATATAACTGTCTGATTTCGAGGTGTATCTTTTCCTATCGGCAACTGATGCAATGGCGGCGTCCGAGTTTTTTTTACTCCGGGCAGGAAGTACAGGAATCGGTGGCTTGTCCGGTGGTTATCCATTTCGCCACCTTCTTTCATACTCCGCGCCCGTGGATAGAATCAAGCCCTTCGGAAGGTTTTTACGGAAAATGGAAAACTTGTCTATCTATTTCGCCATGGGTAGATCACCCCTTATGGACTGATGACCGCCCATGGTGGTTCAAAATAATGGTCACCGTTTATCATGCCTTACCCCCGGCAATTGCTGTCCCCTCGGCAGGTTTAATTCATTCATTTTTCATGCCGACAGTCGGAATGTGGAGAAATAGACTTATCAAGTTCATCACTCCTTGACAAGAGCGAGGATGCTTTCGTAATACTTTTTCTGTTCTTCTTTGTTGTACGGGTGATCGAAAACTTCTACCTTTGCTGGTGCTTGAATAATATAGTACAATTTATTAAAGTAGAGAGGAATCATGTATTTGGACACAGAGAAAAAAAAGGAGTTGTTTGAGAAGCATGGAAAGTCGGTTACGGATACCGGCTCGGCAGAGAGTCAGATAGCACTCTTTACCTACCGTATCTCTCACCTTACGGAACACCTCAAGGAAAACCACAAAGATTACGCCACCGAGCGCTCACTCAAGATGCTGGTCGGTAAACGTCGGCGTCTGTTGGATTACCTGATAAAGACGGATATAGAACGCTACCGTTCTATTATTAAAGATTTAGGCATACGTAAGTAGATATTTTCCTCTTTGACTTACTCGTTTCTCATTTCACCTGTTGGTCATACTTGTCACATTTATCATACGAGCATCATGAAAAAGGTAGCTTTCCTCGCGTTGTGTATCTCGTTGGTCACGAGTTTGCAGGTCGTATCTGAGGAGGAGTATCTGTCGGTCTACTTTGAGACAGACAACGGTGTCGGGACATTAATGGGTTTTAAGGTCGTCGCCGATGGAGAGGTTGAATTAGTTGCGTTCAACGATCCTTTGTTGGGTCATTCGATATACGATGGAGAGGTACTTGTGCCCTCGCGTGTAGAGCGGGAGGGTACTCCGGATGGTACGGTTATTTATCAGGTGAAGGGGATAGGTCGTGGGGTATTCCGGGGTTGCACGGAATTGAAAAAGTTGATCATCGAAGGGGAGGTGGAATATATAGATACGGCTTTCGGAGGTTGTGTAGGCTTGGAGGAAGTTGTATTACTGAAAGGAGAGAGGCCACTTTCGGGACGCAGTAAAGCATTTGCCGGGACAGGGTTGAAGGTATTATGGATGCAACGCGACGTAGAAATAAATTCATCTCCTTTCTATGAAGCCTCGCAATTGGAAAAACTGATCATCGGGAAGGATGTGACAATGATAGGAGCGAAGGCTTTTGTAGGTTGTACGCGTTTGAAGGAGATTGAAATAGAGGCGGCAACAGATACATTGCGGTTTGGTTTGCCATTAGCCTTAGCCTCTTGTCCGTTGGAAAAGGTGTATGTGGGGAGGAATTTATTGTTCGATGGAGGTTCTCCATTCAGAGACAAGACAATGTTGACGAATATTGAGTTCGGGACGGATGTAACATCCATAGCCGAAAGAATGTTCATGAACAGTACGAGGTTATACCGCTTGACAATTCCCGGGGGTGTGAAGACAATAGAAGTCGGGGCTTTCCAAGATTGTAAGATGTTGTCGGAAGTGACCTTAGCTGAATCTGTAACGGAGATAAAAGGAGAGGCTTTTGCAGGTTGTACAAACATGAGACGTATTGTTTGTTTGCGTGCATTACCTCCTGAAAATGTATTAGCGATAGCCTTTGACGGAATAGACAGAAACAACTGTGAGTTAGTTGTGCCGACAGGTAGTACGGAATTGTATGCTTCCGCTCCGGTATGGAGCAGTTTTACACATATTGTTGCGGCACGTGGCAATGCTGTACTCTCTCCTACCATAGATTCCGACAACAATTCCGTAGATGTGTATACACTTAGTGGCCGTTTTATAGGGCATTACCCCGATGGCCTCCCTGTTACTTTTTCTAAAGGAGTTTACCTTATACGTAATGCGCAAGGTGTCAGTAAGGTGGAGATATGTAAAGAGTAAAATAAGGAACCGAGAAAATGAGAGAGGCCGACGCAGTAAAGTTGTGTCGGCCTCTCTCATTAAAGTCTGACTGAACTGAATTTTATTCTGCTGTGGTGGAGGCAGGTGTTACCGTTGTCATTTCTTTCTCTGCAGGTGCTGTTTCAGCTTGTTCAGCGGCATGTTGCTCGGCTATTTTCTTGGCGATGGCCTCACTTCTAGCCTTATTTACTTCTTTCTCAGTTTCAAAACGAGCCTTGTTGGCTTCGCGAGTGACTTCACGTTCTTTTTCTTTAACAGCTTGCAAGCCGTTTTTTTTGCTTTCAAGCCAACTCTGAAATTTTTCTTCGGCGACAACTTCGTCGAAAGCCCCCTTTTTTACACCTTCGAGGAGGTGTTTCTTGAGGCATACACCCTCTCTAGAGAGAATATTACGCATCGTGTCGGTGGGTTGAGCGCCGACTTGTAACCAATACAAGGCACGATCAAATTTCAAATCCACTGTAGCAGGATTAGTGTTCGGATTGTAAGAACCTATCCTCTCAATAAATTTTCCATCTCGTGGAGCCCTGTTGTCTGCGACAACGATGTGATAGAAGGCATAATCCTTACGCCCGTGTCGCTGCAATCTGATTCTTGTTGCCATGCATGTACTCTTAATATGCTTCTTCGTTTTTAGCGGGGCAAAGATAGGAAAGAATTAGTTATACAAAACGAAATTATCCCTACTTTTGCATCGCATTGGGTAGCAATGATCATGGGCTAATTTGATTAACGGTATGGCAACGCCTTCATTTAGGTATCAAGAGCCTTTTCCTCTGGGCGAAGATACGACAAAGTACTATCTGCTGACAAAAGAATATGTATCGACAGTAACGTTTGAGGGAAAGGAAATACTCAAAGTAGAAGCAAAAGGCCTGACAGTTTTGGCCCAAACTTGTTTTCACGATGTAGCTTTCTTTCTACGCACGGATCATCAGCAACAAGTGGCGGCGGTGCTTAATGATTCTGAAGCAAGTAAGAATGACAAATACGTAGCGCTGACTTTTCTGAGAAATGCGGAAGTATCGGCCAAAGGAAAGTTACCCTTCTGTCAAGATACAGGAACGGCAGTGATTGTGGCCAAGAAAGGGCAACAAATCTGGACGGAAGTAAACGATGCGCAAGCTCTTTCAGAAGGAATGTATGAAACCTATACGCAACATAGCTTACGCTACTCACAAAACGTACCGTTGGATATGTACCGTGAGAAGAATACGGCATGCAATCTTCCGGCACAGATAGATATTTACGCGACCGAGGGAGCAGAATATAAATTCCTCTGTATTGCCAAGGGAGGTGGCTCGGCGAATAAAACTTACTTGTTTCAAGAAACGAAAGCCTTGCTCAATCCGGATACATTGTTGCCCTTCCTCGTAGAGAAAATGAAGACTTTAGGGACGGCCGCTTGTCCACCCTATCACATCGCTTTTGTTATCGGAGGAACGTCAGCGGAGACGAATTTGAAAACAGTGAAGTTAGCATCAGCGCACTACTACGATCATCTACCTGCTGAGGGAAACGAATGTGGACAAGCTTTTCGTGACCTCGAATTGGAGCGGCAAGTGTTGGAAGCAGCATACAAGATAGGGCTTGGAGCACAGTTTGGAGGAAAGTATTTCGCACATGACCTCAGGATTATTCGGTTACCTCGTCATGGAGCTTCATGTCCTGTGGGGATGGGTGTATCCTGTTCTGCCGACCGTAATATTAAGGCAAAGATCAATAAAGAGGGGATATGGATTGAGCAGTTGGAAACGAATCCGGGTCGGTTCATTCCCGAAGAGTTGCGCCATGTCGGTGAAGGTGAGGCTGTGAAGATAAATTTAAATCGGCCGATGAAAGAAGTTTTGAAGGAATTGGATAAATATCCGGTATCCACGCGACTTTCATTGAGTGGCACAATTGTCGTAGGCCGCGACATTGCTCATGCAAAGCTTAAAGAGCGGTTGGATACCGGACAGGGTTTGCCGCAGTACATTAAGGACCACCCTATCTATTATGCCGGTCCGGCCAAGACGCCTCCGGGGATGCCTTCCGGTTCGTTCGGCCCGACAACAGCGGGACGTATGGATTCCTATGTTGATCTTTTCCAATCGCAAGGTGGTAGTTTAGTGATGATAGCCAAAGGTAACCGTAGTCGACAGGTGACGGATGCCTGCTGTAAACATGGAGGTTTCTACCTTGGTAGCATAGGCGGTCCGGCAGCTATCCTTGCTCAGGAGAGTATTAAAAAGGTAGAATGTTTGGAATACCCTGAATTGGGCATGGAAGCAATATGGAAGATTGAAGTAGAAAATTTCCCAGCCTTTATTCTTGTTGATAATAAAGGTAACGACTTCTTCGAGCAGCTATAAATGAGGCAGGCAAGAGAAGGAGCACGATTGACGGTTTCAAATTTTAGTCGGATAAAAGACTTGGTACCTTACTTTTTAATGTTAAAGGAAGAGGTAAAGTTGTGTAGGCGGATAGGATATTTTTTCCATCCGTCAATAAAAATTGTTTTGCTATCACGTAGCTGGGAATCTTATCAGTGACCATCTCCACAACAGAATGATATATACTGCATCAAGCTGGAAAAAACATCGGATAATAAAACAGAGATAACGGTAACTATGCGGGATACAAAGAAGGTAAGGTTGATTCTGGGAGATGGAAGTATGTTTGAAGGAATCTCTTTCGGTTATGAGAGAGAGGTGACGGGAGAGGTGGTGTTTAACACAGCGATGACGGGTTATCCTGAAAGCCTGACAGATCCCTCGTATGCCGGACAACTAATGGTATTGACTTATCCGTTGGAAGGGAACTACGGGGTACCATTGCGTGGACTGCGAGAGGATGGCCTGTCTCTCTTCATGGAGAGCGAAAAGATACATGCGGCAGCTATTATTGTGAGCGATTATAGCTACGAGTTCAGCCATTGGAATGCAGTAGATAGTCTTGGAAATTGGTTAAAAGAGGAACAAGTGCCTGGCATTTACGGAATTGACACGCGCTCCTTGACTAAAAAGTTGCGTGAAAGCGGAGTGATGACGGGAAAAATCGTTTTCGAAGGGATATCCGAAAACAAACAGGAGATATTTGATTACGAAGCGACGAATTACGTAGATATAGTCTCTTGTAAACAAGTTATCACCTACGGCGATGAGGGAAAGAAGCGCGTAGTACTGATAGACTGTGGTGTAAAACATAATATCATTCGGTGTCTGTTGAATAGAGGGTTGACAGTTGTTCGCGTGCCTTGGAATTATGATTTCACACGGTTAGAATACGACGGAATATTCATCAGTAATGGACCTGGCGACCCCGACAACTGCATGGAGGCAGTACTAAATATTCGTAAGGCATTATCCGACAACAAACCGATATGCGGGATCTGCATGGGTAACCAACTATTGGCAAAAGCCGGAGGAGCCTCTATCTTCAAGCTCAAGTATGGGCACCGTAGTCACAACCAACCTGTGCGGCTTGTCGGCACAGACAAATGCTTCGTCACTTCGCAGAACCACGGTTACGCCGTCGACGGAGCCACATTAGGCGCCGATTGGGAACCTCTTTTCATTAACATGAACGATGGAACGAACGAAGGAATACGTCATAAGACAAAGCCATTCTTCACCGCGCAGTTCCATCCCGAAGCATGTAGTGGTCCTACAGATACGGAATTTATCTTCGATATCTTTGCCGACACAGTGAAGACCGGCGTATTAAAAATAGAAAAAGACTCTACAGGTACGATACCCAAAAATTTGCCCGCAAAAGTATTGGTTTTGGGATCGGGTGCACTAAAGATCGGCGAGGCCGGCGAGTTTGACTATTCCGGTAGTCAGGCGCTTAAAGCCATCAAGGAAGAAGGGATAGAAACCATACTTATCAATCCAAATATTGCAACCGTACAGACTTCCGAAGGAGTTGCCGACAAAGTTTATTTTCTTCCTGTGACACCTTTCTTTGTAGAGAAAGTGATAGAGCGTGAGCGCCCCGATGGTATTCTTTTAGCCTTTGGAGGACAAACTGCTTTGAACTGTGGCGTTGCCCTATATAAGAACGGTGTGCTGGAAAAGTACAATGTCCGCGTATTGGGTACCCCTGTACAAGCCATTGTGGATACCGAAGACCGTGAATTGTTTGTTCGTAGGTTAGAAGAAATACAAGTCAAGACTATCAATAGCGAAGCAGCGGCCACAATAGAAGAAGCCCGTCGTGCCGCCGCTTCCTTAGGTTATCCCGTGATCATCCGTGCCGCCTATGCCTTGGGAGGATTAGGATCCGGTTTTTGTGACAACGAAGACGAGTTGAACGAATTAGCCGAAAAAGCCTTCGCCTTCTCTCCACAAGTCCTCGTAGAAAAGAGTCTCAAAGGTTGGAAGGAAGTAGAATATGAAGTCGTGCGCGACCGTTTTGACAATTGCATTACGGTGTGTAACATGGAAAACTTCGATCCTCTCGGCATCCATACGGGTGAAAGTATAGTTATCGCACCTTCACAGACTTTAAGCAACACAGACTACCACAAACTCCGCGAACTCTCCATACATATCATCCGTCATATTGGTATTGTAGGTGAATGTAACGTACAATACGCCTACGATCCTCAAAGCGAAGACTACCGAGTCATAGAAGTCAACGCACGCCTCAGCCGTTCATCCGCCTTGGCTTCCAAAGCCACAGGCTATCCCTTAGCCTTTGTCGCCGCCAAATTAGGTTTGGGATACGGCCTCTTTGAACTCAAAAACTCCGTCACCAAAACCACTACCGCCTTCTTTGAACCCGCCCTTGATTACGTCGTATGCAAGATTCCCCGTTGGGACTTAGGTAAATTCCATGGCGTTGCTAGAGAAATCGGATCCGCGATGAAATCTGTCGGTGAAGTCATGGCCATAGGGCGCACCTTTGAAGAAGCTATACAGAAGGGTCTCCGCATGACGGGGCTTGGCATGCACGGTTTTGTACAAGCTCCTTCCGGAGAACCTCGTCAACCCGAAGACTTCCCTGTTCTCAATAAAGCTCTCTGCGAACCCACCGACACACGTATCTTCGCCATCAGTCGAGCTTTCAGAGCAGGATATACCGTAGATAAGATACATGAGTTAACCAAGATAGACAAATGGTTCCTCCAAAAGCTATACGGCATCATCCACACTGCCGCAGAATTGGAACAATGTGATGGTCTCGAAATGTTGACCAAAGAACTCCTCCTCCGTGCCAAACGACAGGGATTTTCCGATTTTCAGATCGCCCGTGCCGTCTTCAAGCATATCCATAAAGATATGGACATGGCTGTCCTTCAAATCCGTTGCCATCGTAAGGAGCAAAATATCGTCCCCGTCGTCAAGCAAATAGATACTCTCGCCGCCGAATATCCCGCACAAACTAATTACCTCTACCTCACTTATAATGGTACCGAAAATGATGTCCGGTATACAGGTGACCGCCGCTCTATCGTCGTCCTTGGTTCCGGAGCCTACCGTATCGGTAGCTCCGTAGAATTCGACTGGTGCGGTGTCCAAGCCCTCCACACCATTCGCAAAGAAGGTTTCCGTTCCGTCATGATTAATTACAACCCTGAAACCGTCTCCACCGACTACGACATGTGTGATCGCCTTTACTTTGACGAACTCACCTTCGAACGTGTTATGGACATCCTGGACCTCGAACATCCACACGGCGTCATCGTTTCCACGGGCGGGCAGATTCCCAACAACCTCGCTGTCCGCCTTGACCGGCAACACATACGTGTACTCGGAACCTCCGCGCAAAGCATTGACAACGCCGAAGACCGCGAGAAGTTCTCACGTCTCCTTGACCGTATCCACGTTGATCAACCCCGCTGGAAAGAACTTTCCTCCTTGGAAGACATCAACACCTTTGTCGGCCAAGTGGGTTTCCCTGTCCTCGTCCGCCCTTCCTATGTCCTCAGCGGTGCCGCCATGAACGTCTGTTCCAACCCCGAAGAGCTTCAACGCTTCCTCCGTCTGGCCGCCGATGTCAGCAAGCAACACCCTGTTGTTGTCTCCCAATTTATTGAGGAAGCCAAAGAAATCGAACTTGATGCCGTCGCCCAACAAGGCGAAATCATACTCTACGCCATCAGCGAACACATTGAATTTGCCGGAGTACACTCCGGTGATGCCACTATACAATACCCTGCCCAAAAAATCTACCTTGAAACCCATCGCCGCATCAAACGTATCTCTAAGCAGATTGCCCGCGAACTCCACATCTCCGGTCCTTTCAACATCCAGTACCTCGCCAAAGGCAACGAAATAAAAGTCATCGAATGTAACCTCCGAGCCTCCCGTAGCTTCCCTTTCGTTAGCAAAGTCTTAAAGATAAATTTCATTGAACTCGCTACCCGTATCATGCTGGGGCTCCCCGTCGAAAAACCTGCAAAAACCGAATTTGATTTTGACTACGTCGGTATCAAAGCCTCCCAATTTTCCTTCAGTCGTCTCCAGCAAGCTGATCCCGTATTGGGCGTCGACATGGCCTCTACCGGAGAAGTTGCTTGTCTCGGCGAAGATCTCCCACAAGCCATCCTTACCTCCATGCTCGCTGTCGGTTACCAAATACCCCTCAAAAATATCCTCCTCTCCGCCGGTTCACCCAGACAAAAAGCTTCGCTCCTTGATGCCGCACAGCTTCTTGCCCATAAGGGATACAACCTTTTTGCCACACCCGGTACACACCGCTTCCTGACAGAAAACCATATTCCTTCCCTTCTCGTCCACTGGCCTAGTGAACCCCACACGCCACAAGCCCTCCACCTCCTCCACCGCAAAGAAATACACCTTGTCATCAACATCCCCCGTAACCTCACCCCTCTCGAACTCAACAACGGCTATGCAATACGCCGCGCCTCCATTGATCTCAATATCCCCCTCATCACCAACGCACGCCTTGCCGATGCCTTCATACATGCTTTCTGTAATCTCACCGTCGACGATATCCCCATCAAGACCTGGCAGGAATATAAGTAGAAGTGGATCGAAGCATTTCCAAGATACGAATAGCTTCCACGGCTTGGCGCACATCGTGTACGCGGAGAATATCGGCGCCGTGAAGGAGTGCAAAGGTGTTAAGGACGGTCGTACCGTTCAAGCACTGGGAAGTATCAATGTTCAGGAGTTTGGATAACATACTTTTTCGGGAGATACCTACAAGTAATGGTCTTTGGAAGATGCTGAACTCGGAGAGCTTTGACAAAAGCTCGTAGTTTTGCTGCAATGTCTTGGCAAAACCGAAACCGGGATCAATGATAATGTCGGACAGGCCTAAGAGATGTAGTTGGTGCATGCGTGTAGCGAGATAGCGGATGACTTCATCGGTGACGTTATGGTAAGATGTGAGCTGTTGCATGGTTTTAGGAGTGCCGCGCATGTGCATTAAAACATAAGGGATGTGTAAGGAGGCTACGGTTTCGAACATGAGGGGGTCAATTTCGCCGCCGGAGATATCGTTGATGATATCGGCATGAAAGTTTTCGACACAGTGCCGGGCAACAGAGGCACGGAAGGTATCAATGGAGACGATAGCTTGTGGGAAGTGCTTACGAATAATGGATAAGGCGAAGGTCAAGCGGTTGATTTCATCCTGGGGGGAGACATCTTTGGCATCAGGTCTTGAGGAGTAGGCACCTATGTCAAGAATAAGGGCACCTTGTGATAGGATTTCCTCGGTTCTGGCTCTGATAGAGGATTCAGTGAGTTTGCGGCTTTCAGGGAAGAAGGAGTCAGGGGTTATATTGAGGATACCCATGACTAAGGGCTGGTTGAAGTGGAGGATTTTACCTTTTACTACGATGGTTTTATTTTTCATGTTGATGAGGATAAATAAAACACGTTTAAGAGATGTTTGGCAAAGGTAAGGATTAACTTTACGGGCGTGAAAGCTAAGGCAGAGAAGAAAGGGATAAATATAGATTAAGATGGAAGGGAAGGTAGAGGAGAGGGGGCGGAGATATAGGTTGGGGCTGGCATTGAGCGGGGGAGGGGCGCGGGGATTTGCGCATTTAGGGGTGTTTAAATATATGGAGGAACGGGGGATAAGACCGGACATAATATCGGGAACGTCGGCGGGGGCATTAGCGGGGGCGCTTTACGCGGATGGATATAAGTCGGAGGAAATACAAAAGTTGTTTATGGGAAGGGACTTGATGGGGATGATAAGGATGAATTTGCCGACATCGGGATTGTTTAACATGAGGGGATTAAAGGGATTCTTAGAGAGAAATATGAGGAGCAAACGGATAGAGGAGTTAGAGATACCGATGGTAATAGTGGCGACGGATTTCGATAATGGGAGGTCGCGGGAGTTTCGGGAGGGTCACGTGGTAGAGGCGGTAATAGCGTCATGCAGTATACCGATAATTTTCAGTCCTGTGGAGATAGGAGGTATACATTATGTAGATGGAGGATTGTTCCGGAATTTTCCGGTGACGAATATAAGGAAAGAATGTAGGAAAGTAATAGGGGTGAACGTAACGCCACTGGTACGGATGCGGTATGAGCAAAATCTTTTGCATATAGCGGAGCGGGCGTATCATTTTTTGTACAGGTCGAATACAATGTGGGACAGGGAGCTGTGCGATTACTTGATAGAGACGGAGGAGTTTGATCATTACAACATGTTTGATTTAAAGAAGGGGGATAGGATAGTGAAGACGGGGTATATAGAAGCGAAGAAAGTGCTTGAAGAGGTGAATATGGAGAAGGAAGAGTATGAATAAATCAGGGAAGATATTGATATACCAAGTATTACCGCGGTTATACGGGAACAGATGCATGACGCCGGTGTGGAATGGGAGTGTGGAGGAGAATGGAGTGGGAAAATTCAGTTCGTTCACGGAGGAAGTGTTGAAGGGATTGGTAGAGATGGGAGTGACGCATGTATGGTATACGGGGATATTAGAACATGCGACAACGACCAGGTATGAAGCGATAGGTAAAGAAGGGGATCCGGAGGAGGAAGTAAAAGGGAAGGCAGGTTCGCCGTATGCAGTGAGAGATTACTATGATGTAGACGCGGATTTGTCGGAAGTCATAGAGAAGAGGGTAGAGGAGTTTGAGGAACTGGTAGGAAGGACACATGAGGCGGGGTTAAAGGTGATAATAGACTTTATACCAAATCATGTATCAAGGGGGTATAGATCAGATAAGAAGCCGGAGGGAGTGGAGGATTTCAGGGAAGAGAATTACTACATAAGGGAAAACGGAGAGAAGGAGACAGGAGGAGAAGGGTGGAGCGATACGGCAAAGTTGCGATACACAGAGGATACGAAGGAGAAGATGATAGGGATTATGCAGTATTGGGTATCAAAAGGAGTGGACGGATTTCGGTGCGATATGGCGGAGCTGATAGGGGTGGAGTTTTGGGGTGAGGCGATAAGACGGATAAAGTCGGAGAAGGAGGTGATATATATAGGTGAGGTGTATAGGGAGGAGAAGTATAGGGAATATATAGAAAAGGGAGGGTTTGATTATTTGTATGATAAGGTGGGGCTATACGAAGTACTGCGGGGTGTAATAAGAGGGGATCGTCGAGCGGAGGAAATAAGCTGGGAGTTAGAGAAGTTGAGCGATATAAGGGAGAAAATGCTGCATTTTTTAGAGAATCATGACGAGGTACGGATAGCGTCGAGGTATTTTGGAGAGGAAGCGCGGAAGGGATATCCGGGGATGATAGTAGTGGCGACTATATCGGAATCGGCATTTATGATATATTTCGGGCAAGAATTGGGAGAGAAGGGGGAAGAGGAGGAAGGATACAGCGGATTGGATGGAAAGACGACGATATTTGATTATTGGAGCGTGCCGGTGTTCAAGAAGGAGGAGATAGGGAAAGAGGAGCGAGAGGTAAAGGGATTTTATAGGAGGTTATGCCAAATAGCGATGAGGGAGGAGCCAATAAGGGCGGGGGCGTATTACAGGCTGGAGATGAGAGGGGCGGGGGAGTTGTATGGATATATGCGGTATGTAGAGGAGAAAGTGATAATAGTGGCGTTAAATTTCAGTAAGGAGGAGGTAAAGGGAAGGGTGGTGCTGACGGCGGCGGCATTTAAGGCGTCTGGGATGGAGGAGAATGTAGCAATGGAGATAGAGGACTTATTTAGTGGAGAAAAAGAGTTAGTAGCACTGACATCGGAATGGGGGTATGAGGTAAAGCTACCGGGATATGGGTGGAAGATGGTAAAGGTATTGAGATTGGGGTTAGGAAAGAAAATGAAATGAAGGGAATGAAAGAGAAGGGAAAGAGTGAGTTAGAGAGGTGGAAAAAAGTGGAGAAGAGTAGAGGAAGAGAAAAAGATATTATCTTTGGAAATTGTGGAGAGAGGGTGGAAATTGTGGAGAGAGGGTTAGATGAATGGTACCGGTTTATTGGGGGGGGGTGCCGTGCCGGTAAATATCCGTTGTATAAGTCGGTGGATTTGGATTTAGGGAGTGTCGTTATTGATGTCACAAGAGACGCTATTCGGTAGTATGAAGGAATAAAGATGGAAGAGAAAGTATTTACGGTCTTAGACATAGACTATGTAGACAAGATAGGTCTGAATACGATAATATTAAAAGATGTAGATGGGAATTTGCCGAAGATAGCAGCAGGTCAATTCATGATGGTAGGGATGCGGGAGAATAACGTAAAGTTATTATTGAGGCCGTATACGATAGCGGAGGTGGATTATAAGCAATCCACAGTAACGATATTGGTAGAAATAAGGGGAGCAGGAAGTAGGCGATTGGTGGAGGAGTGTCAACGAATAATGTGCTTAAAGGAAAGTCAGAGGTATGTTAGAGATCTACCCAACACGATAAGAGGGATATTACCGCTGGGTCGAGGGTGGACAATAAAGGATATAGAGAAAGGCGAGCGAATATTGATAGTAAGCGGAGGAGCAGGACGAGCGTCGGTAGGATATTTAAGAGAAGAATTGGAAAAGAAGGGAATAGAGACATATATACTGATGGGGATGAAGGGAATAACAAAGGAGGGAAAGAAAATCAAGGAGGAGGATAGGATATATATAACTACGGAGGACGGAAGTTTAGGATTTAAAGGGAGAGTGACGGACCATCCGATGTTAGAGGGAAAGTTTGACAGGGTGTATGCATGCGGTCCGCGAGGGATGTTGCGAGCGCTGACGGAGAAGATAGGGAGGCGGGCGCCGTTGATGGAGGTGTCGTTGGATAATATAATGTTATGTGGAGTAGGGGTATGCTTGTGTTGCGCGGAGAAGTTAACAGATGGGCGGAATGTACGGGTATGCAAGGAGGGGCCGGTGTTTAATGTAAAAGAATTAGGTTGGATATGATGAGGGTAAAGATAGGGGGGATTGAATTCAAGAATCCAGTGATAGCCGCATCAGGGACATTCGGATACGGATTAGAGTATAAAGAGCTAGTAGATATAGAGGGACTGGGGGGATTTGTGACGAAGAGTATTACATTAAAGGGTAGAGAGGGGAATGGATATCCGCGTGGAGTAGAGACGGAAGGAGGGATGTTAAATGCGGTAGGGCTGCAGAATGAAGGGGTAGAGCATTTTATAAAGGAGATATGGACGAAGATAAAAGATTGTGAGACGGAGATAATAGTAAGTATAGCAGGGAGTAGTGTAGAGGAGTATACGGAGTGTGCGAGGCAAATAGGGGAGGTAAAAGGGATAAAGGGGATAGAGGTGAATATATCGTGTCCGAATGTAAAGGAGGGAGGTATGCAATTTGGGCGTGATGTAAAGATGACAGAGGGGGTAGTAAAGGCAATACGTGAGGTATATAAGAAGACGATGATAGTGAAGCTATCGCCCAATGTGACGGATATCACGGAGATAGCGCGGGCAGCGGAAGGAGGAGGGGCGGATGCGTTGACGGCGATAAATACGGTGTTAGGGATGGCGGTGGATATAAGAAGCCAAAAGCCGAAGTTGTCGACAGTGACGGGGGGATTATCGGGGCCGTGCATAAAACCAATAGCGTTGCGGTGCGTATGGGAGGTGTATAATGCGGTGAAGATACCGGTGATAGGTGTAGGAGGGATAAAGGATTGGCAAGATGTAGTAGAGTTCATGCTGGCAGGGGCGAGCGCGGTACAGGTGGGGATGTATAATTTTGCGATGCCGACGGTTACGACAGATATCGCAAGCGATCTGGAAATGTATTTTACTCAGAAAAGGATTGAATCGGTAAGTGAGTTGATAGGAGCGATGAAGATGTTCTAAAAAGAAAAAAAGAGAAAGGAAATGAAAATAAGGGTGTGGTTGTTATTAATGTGCGCAGTAGTGATAGGGTGCGTAGAGAAGGAAGAGCAGGGCCAGACAGAATACCCGATGTTTTGGACGTGGCTGGACTATAAGTCGTCGACGTTTGAGAATATGTGCGTAATAATGGAAGAGGCGGGGATAGAGGCGGTGATGCTAAACGCGGCGACGTCGGCGGAGATGAGTGAAGCGGTAGCGGTAGCGGAGAAACACGGGATAGAGGTGTATGCATGGATATGGACGTTGAATTTTGACCATGAGGACGCGGAATGGATGCCGGAGGCGCATAAGGAATGGATGAGTATGAACAGGATGGGGTGGAGTCTGGCGGATAGTGTGGCGTACGTGAAACATTATAAGTTTATGTGTCCGATATTGCCGGAGGTGAGGTATTATGTGCGGGAGAAGGTGCGGGATTTTTGTAAGGTGGAGGGATTAAAGGGGGTGTCGATAGATTATAACCGGATGGTGGACGTAGTGCTGCCGACGCAGTTGTGGGAAAAATATGGGATTCTTCAGGATAAAGATTATCCGGAATGGGATTATGGGTATCATCCGGCGATGGTGGAGGCGTTTATGGCGATAAACGGGTATGATCCGCGTAAGCGAGAGGACCCGACAAATGATAATGTGTGGCGCCAGTTCCGGTGTGACAAGGTGACGGAGATAGCGAATGAGGTGTCACAGGTAGTGCGGGCAAGTAAGAAGGTAATGGCGGCGTCGCCGTTTCCAACGCCAGGTATGGGGCGTGAATTAGTGCGTCAGGACTGGGGAAAATGGGAGTTGGATATCGTATTTCCGATGGCATACCATAGTTTTTATACAGGGGAGAAAAGTTTTATCTCCGATTGTATGAAAAAGAATAAGGAGGGGAATGGAGAAGAGATGAAGCTCTACTGCGGATTGCTGCTGACGTCGGAAGATACGACGGAGCTGGTGTCGTTGATGGATGAGGCGTTGAATAATGGGGCGGAAGGGATAGCGATATTTACTGTGGAGGCGCTGAAAACAAAGGAGATGCGGGAGAAGTTCCGGAGCTATGCGGATGAAATGCGCAAGAGGCGTTCAAAAGGAGAGATACCCGTGAAAGAGACAGGGGAAATAGAGATGGATCCGTTCAAGAAGGTGGGAATAATGGAGCGTGTGGAAGGCAAGATAGCGAGTTACATGAAGAAGGAAGTAGGGGAATTGCAGCTTGGGCAGTATTGCTTTATAGAAGAATATGGGAGCGTGAAACATTACAGAGTGGCGGATGAAAAGACAGGGACACTCTTTGATGTGAGGTTCTTTTTCCACGGGGGAATACTTTCGGGGTGGGATGTGCGGCCGTTGGATTCACTTACCGAGAAGTGACTTACGAAGTCGGTGAAGGGTGTTGAGCGCTTCAAGGGGTGTAAGGGAGTTGATGTCAAGTTTTTCGATTTCGTCGCGTAAAAGGGCGAGGAGGGGGTCATCAAGTTGGAAAAAACTTAGTTGATAAGCGTCTTGGGAGAGCGAGGAGGGGACAGTCTGCCGGGATTCGAGGAGGGAGAGAATTTTTTCGGCGCGTTGCAGGATAGATTTAGGGATCCCTGCCATGCGAGCGACGTGAATGCCAAAGCTGTGCTCGCATCCACCGGGGACGAGTTTGCGTAAGAAAATGACTTTGTTGTCAATTTCACGCACGGAGACGTTGCAATTAAAGATACGGGGGAAAGATTGCGCCATCTCATTTAATTCATGGTAGTGAGTGGCGAAGAGGGTTTTGGCGCGAGCACGCGGAGTTTCATGAATATATTCAACAATGGCTTGAGCGATGGAGAGGCCGTCATAAGTGCTTGTGCCCCTACCAAGCTCGTCAAAGAGGACGAGGCTACGGGGGGAGAGGTTGTTGAGAATATCGGCAGCTTCGTTCATTTCCATCATGAAAGTGGATTCTCCGAGGGAAAGGTTGTCGGAAGCACCTACACGGGTGAAGATTTTGTCGACAATACCGATGCGGGCGGATTGTGCAGGAACGAAACTGCCGGTCTGCGCCAGAAGAGTGATGAGTGCTGTTTGCCGGAGTAAGGCGGATTTTCCTGCCATATTCGGCCCTGTGATGATGAGGATCTGTCGCTGCGCATCTAAACGAATGTCATTAGCGACGTAGTGCTGTTCGGCAGAAAGCTGTTTTTCGATAACAGGGTGTCGTCCGGCGCAGATGTCAATCACATCGGATTCATCTATTTCGGGGCGGACGTAAGCATTTTCTTTTGCCGTGCGCGCAAAAGAAAGGAGGCAGTCAAGGCGTGCGGTGAGGCGTGCGTTATTCTGTAAGGTCTGAATGTGAGGGAGAAGGGAGGCGATTAACTCATTGAAGAGCTGGGTTTCAAGAGCAAGAATTTTCTCTTCGGCGCCAAGAATTTTCTCTTCATAAGCTTTGAGTTCTTCCGTGACGTACCGTTCTGCGCCGACAAGCGTCTGCTTGCGAATCCATTCGGAAGGGACTTTATCTTTATGAGTATTACGGACTTCGATGTAATAGCCGAAGATGTTATTGAAGGCGATCTTGAGGGGGATACCTGTACGTTCACTCTCCCGTTGCCGGATCTCTGCGAGATAGTCTTTACCGGAGAAGGCTAATCGTCGTAACTCATCCAGTTCTTTGTCTACACCCTCTGCGATAATGCCTCCTTTGTTAAGAAAAGCAGGAGGATCTGCGCTGATATTGCGGGCAAGGCATTCGGCGGCGTCAGGGCAAGGATTGATTCTTTCGCCGAAAAACCGGAGGCTCTCCTCTCCACTGTCAAGACAGGTTTGCCGGAGAGGAATAAGGGCATGGAGGGCGTGTTTAAGCTGAATGGCTTCGCGGGGGGAGAGACGTGCAGTAGCGATTTTGGCAGAAAGCCGCTCAAGATCACCTATTTGGCGGAGACAATCTTCGGAGATACCGGCTATTTCAGGGTGACGGAAAAAGTAATCCGTGATATCTTGCCTCTTGCGTATATCGTCCACGTCTTTAAGCGGGAACTGCAACCAGCGGCGAAGCAAGCGGCTACCTGGCGGAGAAACGGTATGGTCTATAATGTCCAAGAGACTCTTACCTTCGTCATTCATCGGAGTGATAAGCTCAAGACTGCGGAGGGTAAAACGGTCAAGGCGCATGTAACGGCCTTCTTCCAATTTCGATATTCCGGCAATATGAGAAACCTTGTGATAGGTACTTTCGAGGTAGTAAAGGATAGCGCTTGCAGCCGATATACCTACCTGTAGTTCGTCAATGCCAAATCCTTTAAGGCTTTCAGTCTCAAAATGCTTGCAAAGCGTGGAATAAGCTGTCTCAAAAACAAAGATCCATTCGCCGAGAGGAGTGAGTAGAAAATGGTTGCCGAACAGTTCTTCAAATCGGCGGCTTTGGCTTTTCTCAATAAGAATCTCTTTTGGGGAAAAGTTATTAAGGAGCTTGTCAACCATATCGGTTTTACCTTCGGTGACAAGGAATTCTCCGGTGGAAATGTCAAGGAAAGATAATCCGCAGCAGTTTTTTTTTCCGAAGTGGATGGAGGCAAGGAAATTATTTTCTTTACTTTCAAGAACGGTATCGTTCAGGGAGACGCCAGGCGTCACCAGTTCGGTAACACCGCGGCGTACAAGAGTCCGGGTCTTCTTAGGATCTTCGAGCTGGTCACAGATAGCGACTTTCTTACCGGCACGGACGAGTTTCGGTAGATAGGTGTCCAAGGCATGGTGCGGAAAACCGGCCATTTCGGAAAATGTCCCCGAAGCATTGGCTTTGTGTGTCAATACAATGCCTGTGATGGCAGCACCTACTACTGCATCCTTGCCATACATTTCATAGAAGTCTCCCACACGGAACAAAAGGATCGCCTCCGAATACTTTGCCTTCACAGCAAAATATTGTTTCATTAGAGGTGTTTCTTTCATTTGATAAGTTTTGCGACTCGAATATTTAGCATAACTTTGTGTCCGGTAAATCGGAATATAATACAACGTTAGGTAGGATAAAGATGGCAGAACGAACAAAAGTAACTATTTTGGAGAAAGTCGTCGTACGCTTTTCGGGCGATTCAGGTGATGGTATGCAACTAAGTGGGAGTATCTTTTCTAATCTCTCGGCAATATTTGGCAACGAAATTTCAACTTTCCCCGATTTTCCTGCCGAAATACGTGCCCCTCAAGGTTCACTCAGTGGTGTATCAGGTTTTCAGGTACATATAGGTTCACGTAAAATCTTTACTCCCGGGGACAAGGCCGATGTACTTGTTGCCATGAATCCCGCTGCCCTTAAAGTAAATGTCAAGTTTCTCAGACCTACCACTATTATTCTTATTGATACCGATTCTTTCCGAAAGAATGATTTGGAAAAAGCGCAGTTCCTGACTGAAGATCCCTTCAAAGAGTTAGGCCTTACAACCCAGCAGATAGTTGCCGCTCCGATTACTTCCCTTGTTAAGGATGGGCTTGCCGAATTCGGATTAGATAACAAGACAGCTATACGTTGCAAGAATATGTTTGCACTTGGGTTGGTCTGTTGGCTTTTCGAACGACCTTTGGAAGAAGCTGTCCATCTTTTGGAAAATAAGTTTGCCAAGAAACCCCTCCTTGTCCGCGCCAATATCAAAGCACTCACTGACGGGTATAATTACGGCAATAATATCCAAGCTTCTGTTTCTACCTATCGTATTGAGGGTAAGCAAGTTGAACCGGGCTATTATACCGATGTCAACGGTAATAAAGCCCTTGCCTATGGCCTGATTGCCGCTGCAGAGAAAGCGAGCGTCAAGCTTTTCCTCGGTAGTTATCCTATTACTCCTGCAACAGACATCCTTCACGAACTTGCTGCCCGAAAAGAGCTTGGTGTCAAAGGGTTGCAGTTTGAAGATGAGATAGCCGGCGTCTGTACTGCCATTGGAGCATCTTTTGCCGGTGCTTTGGGCGTCACCTCTACTTCTGGACCGGGACTTGCTTTGAAAAGTGAGGCGATCGGATTGGCTGTCATGGCAGAATTGCCCCTCGTGGTGGTCGATGTACAGCGCGGAGGTCCCTCCACCGGATTACCCACTAAGAGCGAACAGACAGACCTTATGCAGGCCTTATATGGACGTAACGGTGAAAGTCCCGCTGTTGTCATTGCCTCCTCTACGCCGACCGATTGCTTTGAGGCTGCTTTTTGGGCGGGTAAACTTGCTATGGAGTATATGACTCCTGTCATTTTGCTCAGCGATTCTTTTATCGCTAACGGATCTTCGGCGTGGAAAATACCTAACCTTGACGATTATCCCGCCATTAAGCCACATTACGTGGATGCCTATATCGGAGACCAGGTCTGGAAAGCCTATCGCCGCGACCCTGAGACCCTTGTTCGTTATTGGGCCGTTCCCAGTGTTGAAGGTTTCGCCCATCGCATCGGAGGCCTCGAAAAAGACTATACAACAAGCGCCATCTCCACCGATCCGGTCAATCATCAGCGTATGGTTACTACCCGACAGGAGAAGATAGACCGGATCGCCGACCATATCCCCCCCCTTGAAGTCATTGGAGACATGGATGCCGAGTTGCTTATCATTGGATGGGGAGGTACTTACGGACATCTTTACGAAACTATGGAAGGTTTGCAGGAATTGGGACGAAAGGTTGCCTTCGCTCATTTCCGCTTCATCAATCCTCTCCCTTCCAATACGGAAGATATCCTTAAACGTTTTGACAAAACCGTCGTCGTGGAGCAGAATAACGGGCAGTTTGCTAACTACCTCCGCAGTAAGATTGCCGGTTTCAATCCGCATCGCTTCAATCGAGTCAAAGGCCAGCCTTTCATGGTTTCCCGCTTAATCGAAGAACTTTCGAAACTTTGAATATTTATTTTTTCAAACAAGATACAATGAACGCACAAGACTATAAGAGCGACCAATACGTACGTTGGTGTCCCGGTTGTGGAGATCATGCTGCCCTCAATTGCCTCCACAAGGCGATGGCTGAGTTGGGAGTGCCTCCGCACGAGATTGCCGTTATCTCCGGTATCGGTTGCTCTTCCCGTCTCCCTTACTATATGAATACGTATGGCTTCCATACTATCCATGGAAGAGCCGCTGCCATTGCTACCGGCGTCAAGACTGCTCGTCCCGATTTGAGCGTCTGGGTCGTCACTGGGGACGGCGATTGCCTTGCTATTGGAGGTAATCACTTTATCCATGCTATCCGGCGTAACGTCAATCTCAATATTGCTCTTTTCAATAACAAGATCTACGGCCTTACTAAAGGTCAATATTCGCCGACATCCGAAAGAGGGTTCGTTTCCAAAAGTTCCCCCTTTGGAACAGTTGAAGATCCCTTCATCCCTGCTGAATTGGTTTTTGGTGCACGGGGAAATTTCTTTGCCCGTGCGATTGATACCGATCTTGCCAATACGACCTCTCTTTTCGTTGCCGCCGCACGGCACAAAGGTGCTGCTGTGGTGGAAGTCCTTGTGAACTGTGTCATTTTCAATGACGGTACGCACCGTGCGATCATTGATCGCGAGTTCCGCGCCGAACGTACTATTTTCCTCCGTCATGGAGAAAAGATGCTTTTCGGTAAGGATAACGAGAAAGGGCTTGTTCTTGAAGGCCTTAAACTCAGAGCTGTTACTGTTGGCAAAGACGGTTATACCCTCAACGATATCCTTGTGCACGATGCCCACGAGGCTGATCTCACTCTGCACTTGATGCTTGGCTTGATGAAAGGCGACTTGCCCCTTGCACTTGGCGTCATCCGTGACGTTGATACTCCTTGTTATGACGAAGCCGTCACCGAGCAAATCGAACAAATACGAACCGTCAATCCCGTGCGTACTTTGCAGGAATTCCTTATGAAAGGGGAAGTTTGGAAAGTAGGTTGAAGTCAGGACGGGTATCACAATCATTGTTCTCCGGAAGGAGGAGGCAAGCGTCGCCATAACTAAGGAAGCGATAGCCGTTGGCGAGGGCATGGTTGTAAAGACTTCGCCAATGGCGAGTGTAGGCGGCAATAAGGAGAAGAAGTGTACTGCGTGGCTGGTGGAAATTGGTGATGAGCCCGCGGGTAATGTGGGGATGGTAAGTAGGCAAAATGATTATTTGTGTAGTGGCGGAGAGACTGGTAAGTCGGTGAGCGGTCATGTAATTGATAAGGACTTGAATAGATTCAGTAGCGGTGAGGCGATTGCTTGTAGGTTCATAGGGTACCCATTGAGGTACGTGAGGAAGATTCGGGTTAAAAGGAGATGAGCAAAAGTCACCTGCGGAAGCATATACACCGAGATAATAGAGGCTTTCAAGGGTACGGACAGTAGTGGTACCGACGGCAACGATGTTTCCGATAGAGGCAAGAAGGTGTTTGAGGGCAGTGAGTGTGACTGTGAAGTATTCGGCGTGCATGTGATGAGTAGTGATATAGTCACCCTTGACGGGGCGAAAAGTTCCGGCACCGACATGGAGGGTGATTTCTTCGCAGTCAATGTGGGCGATCTCGAGATTCTTGAAGATACCGGCGGTGAAATGTAATCCGGCAGTGGGAGCGGCAACAGATCCTTTGATGCGAGAATATATGGTCTGGTAAGTACGGTTATCTTGGGGTACAGCATTACGGTTCAGGTAAGGGGGAAGAGGTAGTTGACCGATGGCGTCAAGGACTTCACCGAAAGTCAGGGTAGGGTTATCCCACGAAAAAATGATGCATGATGATCCGTTATCAGCATCCTCCCGAAAAGCGGAGAGGAGAACTTCTTTCCGTCCAATGTGGAAACGTCGTTCAAGAGGACTGTTTTTCCATCGTTTTCCGTTGCCTACAAGACAATACCAGGCGGAACGGTCACGATTATTAAGAGCAACCTCGTAATTTCCTCCGACAGGGGATAGGCAGAAGATCTCAATGATTGATCCGGTTTCTCGTGAGAAATGGATGCGTGCAGGCAGGACGCGACTATTATTGAAGACAAGAAGGGTATCTTTGGGCAAGAAGCAGGCAATATCTCGAAAGCGGGCATCAGCGATCTCACCGTTGCGTTCGATGAGAAGCCGTGATGCGTCGCGTTTAGGTAGAGGATGTTTGGCAATGCATTTATCGGGTAGAGAGTAATCATAGTCGGACATAGAAATATCTTCTCTCCGCAGTGTCATGATACAGTTCTTTTTAGGAACGGGTTTGTAAACGGAAGGAGAGAGATGGGTGGTTTTCGAGATAGTCGACAAAGGGGCGAGTAAGAAGGATATTGATTCCGGAAGTGAGACGAAGAGAGGTATTTTCGGCATCGGTGAGTTGAACGGTGAGGCGGATGGGGCCGGGGTGAGCTTTAATGTAATTGGTGAGGTCGTCAAGGGTAGGTTTATCAAGGGCTTGTATAGGGAGAGTGATGAGGATATGTTCGATAAGCCGATCTTTTTCGTCTTGAAGGAGGGTGGCCTGGCGGATACGGAAATCAAATTCATTCTCGCGCCATTGGCGGGATTCGACACGTCCCCGCAAAAGAAGATAAGTGCCGGGCTTACCGTACTTGCTGTAATCGTAATAATCTTGTCCGAAGAGACTTATTTCGGCGTTTCCTGTGAAGTCTTCGAGTTTAAGGACACCGAAAGGTTTTCCTATCTTGGTGGTTCCTTCGCGGTAGGCAATGACGATACCGCCGAGAAGAAGGTCTCTACCTTGAAGTGTATCCTTGTCGTTTAGAGCGGCTACATTAGTATTACAGACGTGATTGAGGATAATGTAATACTCGTCCAGAGGATGGGCGGAGAGATAGATGCCGACATACTCTTTTTCCTTGTTCAACCGTTCGAGATCACTCCACGGAGTAGCTTTGGAGATGGGAGGTCGAATGATAGCTATAGTACTGTCGGCGCCGAAGAGGGAATTGGCGGTAGAAACTTTGTCGGCCTGGTATTTATTGCCATATCGGACGAGAATGTCAAGGTAATTTTCACCTTCTTTATTGCCGGGTGCGAAGTACTGTTCGCGTTGGAGGCCAAGAGTGTCAAGTGCTCCGGCGAGTGCAAGAGATTCAATTGCTTTGCGATTACAGGCAGCAAAGTTGACGCGTTCGACAAGGTCGAATATATCGGTAAAAGGACCTTTTTTCCGTTCCTCTATGAGGTGGATGACAGCACTTTCGCCAACGCTTTTGATAGCACCAAGCCCGAAGCGAATATCTCCCTTGGGGTTGACGGAGAACTTATGTTGAGATTCATTGACGTCAGGACCAAGTACTTGGATATTCATGGCACGACATTCATCCATGAATTTTGTGATTTCGGTGATGTTGGAGATATTTCGAGAAAGAAGGGCGGCCATGTATTCGGAGGGATAGTTCGCTTTGAGCCATGCCGTCTGGTAGGCGATCCACGAGTAACATGTGGCGTGGCTCTTGTTGAACGCGTAGGAGGCAAACTTTTCCCAGTCGTTCCAGATTTTGTTGAGGGTGTTCTCGTCGTGTCCGTTATGTTTACCTCCTTCGAGAAATTTACTTTTCATGGCGACCATCTTGTCATGAAGTTTTTTTCCGATGGCCTTGCGAAGTTCGTCGGACTGTCCGCCAGTGAATCCGGCAAGGAGACGGGCAAGAAGCATGACTTGCTCCTGATAGACGGTGATACCGTAAGTGTCTTTCAGGTAACGCTCCATGATGGGGATATCGTAGGTAATGGGTTCACGCCCTTGTTTACGGGCGATGAATTGAGGAATATATTCCATAGGACCGGGACGATAGAGCGCATTCATGGCGATTAGGTCTTCGAACTTGTTGGGTTGAAGTTCGCGGAGATATTTCTGCATTCCGGAAGATTCAAATTGGAACGTACCGGTGGTCTTGCCGGAACAGAACAAGGCATAAGTTTTAGGATCGTCAATAGGAATGGAATCAATATGTATGTCTTTACCGTGTATTTGTCGAATATTTTCGATAGCCTCATGGATGATTGAGAGGGTTTTAAGCCCAAGGAAGTCCATTTTGATGAGTCCGGTGTCTTCGATGATGGAGCCTTCGTATTGAGTGACAAGGATACGTTGTCCTGTTTCTTTGTCGTCGGCAGTGCTGACGGGGACAATGTCGGAAATATCAGTCTTTCCGATGATCACACCACAGGCATGGACACCCGTGTTACGAACATTGCCTTCGAGTTTGAGGGCGTATTTTAGTGTACTGCGGACAAGTTCGTTGGACGAGTTGGCTGCTTCACGGAGTTCGGGGACATACTCAATGGCGTTACGGAGGTTGACTTCCTTGTCGGGAATCTTGTCAGGGATAAGTTTGGCGAGACGATTGGATTCAGGGAGGGGAAGCCGCTGAACACGAGCCACATCTTTGATCGCTGACTTGGCGGCCATGGTACCATAGGTGATGATGTGAGCGACTTTTTCTTTGCCATATTTTTCGGTGACCCAACTAAGGACTTTGCCACGCCCATCGTCATCGAAATCTACGTCAATATCGGGCATGGAAATACGGTCTGGATTGAGGAACCGTTCAAAAAGGAGATCGTATTTGAGTGGATCAATATTGGTGATTCCCAAGCAATAGGAAACCACCGAACCGGCTACCGAACCTCGTCCCGGCCCTACGGATACGCCCATTTTTCTGGCAGCGTTGATGAAATCTTGTACGATGAGGAAATAACCGGGAAAACCCATTCCTTGAATCACATTAAGTTCGTAATCAATACGTTGACGTAATTCTTCGTTCAGATCGGCGTAACGTTTTTCAGCACCGGTATAAGCGAGGGCGCGGAGATAATCGTCGGCATCTTTGAACTCTATGGGAATAGGAAAGTCAGGCATGAGAGGAGCATTATCAATGGAGTAATTTTCCACCTTATCAGCTATTTCTATGGTATTACGCAAGGCTTCAGGGAGATCGGCGAACAAGTCATTCATTTCGGTAGCCGTCTTCAGCCACTCCTGTTTGGTATAACGCATACGATTAGTGTCGTCAAGGTCTTTTCCGGTGCTAAGACAGATGAGACGGTCATGGGCTTCGGCGTCATCTTCGTCTACGAAGTGGACATCGTTGGAGGCAATCAACTTGACACCATGTTTGGCGGATAATGATACCAGTACTTTACCGACTTCCATTTCCTTGGGGTAGACTGTTATATCTGCGGTTGGATCGGAAGTTGGATGGCGTTGTATCTCCAGGTAATAATCTTCGCCAAAGATGTTTTTGAACCAAAGGAGCGATTCTTCCGCCTTGTCTATCCGCCCGTTGGCGATGAGACGGGGAAGCTCTCCGCCGAGGCAAGCCGAGCAAATGATAAGTCCTTCGTGGTGTTTCTCCAACAGTTCTTTATCAATGCGCGGCCGTCCATAGAAACCTTCCGTCCACGAGAGTGAGACCATCTTGATGAGGTTTCGGTATCCTTGCAGGTTCTTGGCCAGTACGATCAAGTGCCAACCACTCAGGTCTTCCTTACCGTCCCGCTTGAGACGACCGTTACGGGCACAATAACATTCGCAACCGATAATGGCCTTGAATGGCTCTTTTCCTTCGGCGAGTTTGGTGTTCCTTTTATGTACTTTATTGACAAACTCCTTTATGCCAAACATGTTGCCGTGGTCTGTCACGGCAAGGGCTTTCATCCCTTCTCGAATAGCTTTATCAACAAGAGCATCAATAGAAGCTTGTCCATCGAGTAAAGAGTATTGTGTATGTACATGTAGGTGCACGAAAGGTTCCATAATCGTTTTGTTGTGATTGTTGTGGGATTGTAAAGGTAAGAAGAAAGCTATTACCTTTGCGGTTTACGGGCGAGGTTACGGGTGGAGCAGGGATGAGTAGAACAAAAATGCATGATAAACGACAATAGAATCGAAAAGTGGGTACGCATATTTGAGGAAGCGACAGAAGAATACCATCGGATGAATAGTGTGGATGTGGAGGTAAAAAATCCTTATGGGAAAGGAAGCCTAGAGTTGATGCTTTTCCGAAAAAATTACATTGACGCTGTGCAGTGGCATCTGGAAGATATTATCCGTAACCCGCGAATAATTCCTGAAGAAGCTTTGATTATCAAACGACGGATTGACCGTTCCAATCAAGAACGGACAGATATTGTTGAACAAATTGATGACTATCTGAGGGATTTGTACAAAGATGTCAAAGTGTTGCCAGAAGCAACCCTTAATACTGAAAGTCCTGCCTGGGCAATGGACCGTCTTTCTATCCTTATTTTGAAAGTTTATCACATGCGGCAGGAAGTAAATCGTTCGGATGTACCAGTTGAACATCGCGAACGTTGTGCCGCCAAGTTAGAGGTTCTGTTAGAACAGAAAGCAGATTTGTGTGAGGCGATCAACCAACTGTTTACCGATATCACTACTGGACATTGCCGTATGAAGGTGTACAAGCAGATGAAGATGTACAACGATCCATCACTAAACCCCGTTCTCTATTGTTATGGCCAATCTGTTACTCATACGGCTATCGGCCATCGGTGACGTAGCAATGGTTATTCCCGTGGTTTATTCTGCGGCCAGAGCTTATCCCGCACATACCTTTACGGTGTTGACACAAACAACACTTCTCTCTTTGTTTGTCAATTCGCCGCACAACCTCCGTGTGATGGGTATGGATACCCGTTCTTCGGAAAAGACATTCAGAGGCTTGTTGCGTTACATGTTCACTGTCTTACGTAGAGAAGACTATGATGCAGTATTGGACTTGCATACCGTTATCCGCAGTCGTATTATCTGTACCTGTTTTCGCCTGCGGGCTATACCTGTCTTTGTAGTCAATAAAGACAGGTATCATCGCCGTCGCCTTACGACTCGCAGGAAAAAAGATACTACCCCCCTTGTTCCTGTGATGAACAGGTATACAGACGTCTTTCGGAAAGCCGGATTGTCCTTTCCTCTTTCTTTCACGTCCCTCTTTGATACGCTTCCTGTTCAGGAGGACAATAATATTATCGGTGTGAAACAGGGACGATGGATAGCTGTCGCCCCTTTTGCACGGTATAGAGGGAAAACTTATCCGCCGGAAAATATGGAAAAGGTGGTGAAAAGTCTTGCTGATTGTCCCGACACAACGGTCTTTCTTTTTGGCAGACAAGGGCAAGAAGCCGATCTCTTTGAAGAATGGACATGTCGTTATCCGCATGTACGAAATCTTGCGGGGCGTTATCCGTTAGACCGTGAGTTGATGTGGATTAGCAGAATGGATTGTATGCTCTGTATGGATTCTGCCAATATGCATTTTGCTTCCCTGGTTGGCGTTAGGGTTTTATCCATCTGGGGAGCGACACACCCTGCGGCCGGATTTTATGGCTTTCGACAGCGGGTGGAGGACGCCATCCAGATTGATCTGCCTTGCCGTCCCTGTTCGGTATACGGAAAAAGAAACTGTTATCGTAAAGATTGGGCTTGTATGACTAACATCACCCCTGAAATGATACTGAACCGTATTGCCCAGATATACCCGTAATGAAAGAAATACGTATCGTTACCCCAGTCAAGAACTCTATTGAATTGACTATTAAGTCTATTGAAGCTGTCAGTAGATCCGAACTTTCCCTTCCACATACCTATACCGTATATAACGACTTCAGTACGTCAGAAAATACCCGCAAACTGGAAAGCGCCGCCGCTCATTTTGATTTTACCCTCGTGAACCTTGCAGACTTTACTATCCATCCCTCACCGAACTATCTTTTTGTCCTGCAACGGGAACAGCAAGTTGCTCTCGAAGCCGATGCCGCCCTCTGTGTTGTTGAATCGGACGTCATTATTCGTCCGGATACTATTCAACGGCTTCATAATGTGTTATTGACGCACCCCGACGCAGGTCTCGTCTCTGCGGTCACGATGGATTCAAAAGGTAGTATCAATTATCCACATGCTTTTGCTGCAGGGCATGAAGGTCAGGTTTTTTCTACTAAGGAAAATGTCAGTTTCTGTTGCGCTCTTTTGACCCCCGAACTGTTGCGAGGTTGTAATTTCTCCCAATTGAATCCATCCAGAACATGGTATGATCCGGTCATTTGTCGCCGATCTTTGGAGCTTGGATTTAGCAATTACCTTTGTGTTGATACTCCGGTCTTACATTTCCCACATGGTAGCCGTCCTTGGCGTTTGCTAAAGGAAACAAATCGTTTTAAATATTATTGGTATAAAATTTTTCGCAAACTTGATAAAAATAAATGATCAATATTTCTTTTATTCATCCCGATTTTAAGGTATTGAACTCGTTTGTAGCCGAACTTCCGGATCGTTTCAGTCGTGGAGGGAAATGTATTCATAAAGGACGCAATGAATTGCGAGTTTTCCAATATGCAGGTTATGATCTTGTCGTGAAGTCTTACCAACGGCCAAATATCTTCAACCGTTTTGTCTACGGACGTCTACGTCGTTCGAAGGCTGAACGGGCTTATCGCTATGCAATGCGTTTTCAGCAGTCAGGTATAGCTACCCCGACGCCCATCGCTTTCCTCACACAAGGCTGTTTTTGTCTTACTGACAGCTATTTTGTTTGTCTCAAATCCTTTCTTCCGTATACTTTTCATGACTTGCAAAGACGAGCCTTTTCCCGTTTGGAGGATATCCTCCGTGCCGTTGCCCGAAATACTGCCGCTATGCACAAGGCTGGTTTTCGACACCGAGACTATACAGGTCGTAATATCCTTTTCGATGACGTCCCAGAAGAAATACCTGTCGAATTTGTTGACTTGAATCGTATGTCTTTCGGTTATGTGAGCGTAAAAATGGGATGTGAAGATCTAAAATACATGGATCCCAACAAGACTCATCACCTTGTCCTCCTTGACGAATACTGCCGTTACCGAAACGAAATATGAAGGTTGCTTTTGATGCCAAACGCGCCTTGTGCAACACAACAGGGTTGGGGAATTATAGTCGATATGTGATCAATAACCTGGTTGATGTATATCCGGATAACGAATATGTTCTTTATACTCCGCGACAAAAAAGGGAATTGTCGCTCCGTATTGTTCCTTCTCCTGCAATCTCTTTTTGCTATCCTGAGAATTTTCCGTGGTATACAGTTCCGTCTCTTTGGCGTTCGTACGGTATTCCTCTTTCGCTACAGCGGGAAAAAATAGAGTTGTTTCATGGGTTGAGTAATGAGTTGCCTTTGAATATAAGAGAGGTTGATATTCCTGCGGTAGTTACAATCCACGATCTTATATTTCTGCACTATCCTCAGTTTTATTCCTTTATAGATCGGAAAGTGTATGAATACAAGTTCCGTCAAGCCTGTCTGCAATCCGACCGTATTATTGCTGTCTCCGAAATGACACGTCGAGATATATGTACATTGTTTCGTATTCCTGAGAATAAGATTGAAGTTGTCCATCAGGGTTGTGATTCTATTTTCTTTCGTACCGTTACTCAAGAAGAGCGGCAATCTCTGCGTAATAAATACAATCTCTCTGCTCCTTATATTCTGTTTGTAGGGAGCATCGAAGAAAGGAAAAACCTCCTTCTTGTTATCCAAGCCCTTGAAAATATACGTGAAGATATTCAATTGGTTGCCATTGGACGACAGACTTCATATCTAAAACGTATCCAAGCTTACCTGCGCCCGCGGAGTAAACTGGCCTCTCGTGTCAGATTACTGCATCATGTTCCCAATACAGACCTTCCCGCTTTCTATCAATCCGCCGAATTGTTCCTTTATCCTTCCTTTTTTGAAGGTTTTGGTATCCCTGTTCTTGAAGCGCTTGCTTCCAATACTCCCGTTATCGCCGCTACAGGATCTTGTCTCGAAGAAGCCGGAGGTGGAGGTAGTCTTTATACTGACCCTGCCAATCCGGAAGAATTGGCTTCCCTCATACGTGCTGTCCTTACACAACCGGCACTTGCCCGTACTATGCGGGAGATGGGGAGGGCACATGTAACTCGTTTCTCCTCTCAACGCCTTATTGGCAAACTTTTTTCCCTTTATCAACATCTCATTTGATGCAAAGATGGAATGTACAAATATTCCCAAGATATTGATTGACCTGTCTCCCCTCCGCCACAAATATTGTGGGCTGTGGGAATATTCCGCCCAATTGGGCACTCATCTGTTGGAAGAGTTGGATTTTTCTAAAGCGGACGTTACATTCTTAGTCTCCGCCGACCATCCTTTTCCGAAGGATGCCCCTGTGAAGTATAAAACAGTGTCCTCTTTCTTCACTCGGTACGTGCGGCTATGGATGTCCCATTACGACCTCCTTCATACGATTGCCTATCCTTCGCGGTTCCAACCTTACATGTCGTTTTTCAAAGGAAAATGGCTTGCTACGATACAAGACTTAAATTTTCTTTACGAGAAACAAGGAACTAAACAAAGAAAATATTTGAAACGATACAAGCGGCATTTAGGACGTATCACGGAACTTGTATGTATATCTAAATACGTAGAGAACGATGTGAGGCGGACGTCGGCTTACGTTCATCCTATCGAAATTGTGTATAACGGAATAGCTTCTACGGAACATATTGTTCCCTTGCGAACTGCTCGTATGGAAGCTATTACGGGTCCATTCTTACTTTCAGTAGGTACCTTCATGAGGAAAAAGAACTTGCATGTATTGCTTCCTTTGTTAGCGAAACTTTCAGATATACAATTAGTTTTTGCCGGAAAGATAGCGCGTAAGGAATACTTTGAAGAAACAATGGCTACTGTTCGGAAGTTAGGATTGGAAGGTAGAGTAGTTTGCTTAGAAAACGTTACGGAAGAAGAAAAGAAGTACTTGTACATTCATTGCATGGCCTTTGTATTTCCCTCCTTTGCCGAAGGATTCGGTGTTCCTCCCATAGAAGCTATGTCCTATGGAAAACCGGTATTCGTTTCCGACCTGACAAGTATTCCAGAAATATGTGGAGAGATGGCTTTTTATTGGACAGACTTTGTTCCGGAAAATATGTTGTCGGTGTTTCAAAAAGGTATGGAGACTTATCAAAAAAATCCATTATTCCCTGAGAAATTAAAGCAATACGCTACACGTTACTCATGGCGACGGACTACACGGCAATATATCCGCCTCTATGAAGAATGTCTGCATATGTCCCTCTCCAAGGTATAATACCTATCTGATCTTTACAGACATAGTGGATGAGCTACCGAACGAAGACTTTTTGAATATCGAAACCGGCCTTGACTATGTATGTACCTTGCGGAAAAGGAAACAAATGTGATCCGGAGATGGTTTGGCGAATCTTTTCCTTACCGGTCAGGGTATAAATAGAGAAGGGTAGGGGAGAGGGAGCATGGATATGAATACCCCCTTCGATGGCCGAAATTTGTATAGAGGCAGGTGATAATGAAGTAATACTTAAAGGAGGGGTATTGGAGACTTGCACAGAAATAATTTTATTCGAAGTAATGTTCTGTAATTCCACCTTATAAAGCCCATTTGCCTCCTTGGGGATGGACAAAAATGCTCCGTCTACGTAGATGAGGGCATACTTGGATGGATTGTCGAGAGAAACCGTAAAATAGAACTTATTATGTGGGGAGACATAAGCCTGGTTGAAGTCAAAACCTGTTACTATCACACCGTCTCCATACTCTAGTGACATAACCAAATTCTTTTCGTCATTGAGTTCAACAGAAACTTGACAATTGTTTATGGCTTCGATTTCGTAATGATAAACTCCTGTCAATTCATCCCAATCAAAAGTTTCCACCTGTTCGTTGTCAACCATTACTATTGGTTTCACCGAACGATAAATATTATCCATCTGCACGGCAAACTCAACAGTTTGAAAACAAGGGACAGATGTATCCCTACCGTCAGGATATGATTGTCCACCTATCAGGAAAAAGTCCATTCCGGAATAGGAGGAAGGAGGAAGGAAAGAGATCATGACAGGAGAGATCTGTAGGTGGTACGAATTCGTTATATCTTTTTCCCACACTATTAAATCTTCGTCTACATGTCGTTCATCGAAGAAAACTTGAAATCCCTTAGAAAGATTGGAAATGCCAGAAGTTACTTCCATTATGAAGAAACGATCTGTTTCCTGATCGGAGGAAACATTGATCCGGCTTGGTTCCTTTAATATCAATGAATCTGTCCGGAAGGGGAGACTTTCTTGCGGGTTCAAAGTTGCTTCATTCAAGGTCAATATACCTTGAAAACTCAACTGTCGCTGTGCGTATATCTCTCCGCCCACCGTCACATCTCCCGTAAAAAAAGTCTCTTGTCGTAACATCAATCTTCCGAATACCTCAACATCCTCCGTATATATTTCCAATGGACAATGGGCGTCAATACCTTTGATAGAGAGTTTGCGGAGGAAAACAATGGCTTTGTTCGCATCGGAGAAACGCAGAGCCGCACCGTTACTGTTCTGTAATACAGAGACTCCTCCTTTGGGGTTGTCACCAAGCGATTCAGTACCGGTAAACCCGCCGATAATTTCGAGATAATGGTCATAAATGGGTGTCGACATATCTTCTTCGTATACACCCTCACGCAGGTAAAGGATACCATCTCCTTCTTGAGAAACGCTCAATGCCTTCCCGACGGTCTTGAAAGCTTTTGCCCATGAAGAGCCATCGTTAGTATCATTACCGTCCGGGCTGACATAGGAAGAATGGAAGTCAGTGCGTATGATGGTAATTCCTAAGTCGCGACCTATCTCTGTTGTACGGGGTATATAAACCTTGTCCCTGAGACGAATACAACCGAAAAATGCCCTGTCACCTATTGTGTCGACACGTGTCCCCATTTTCAGCGCCACGAAACCAATACATCCCTCAAAAACCCCCTTCTTATCGTCTTGTGTATAGTTAGCAATATTTCCTATTGCACGTACTTTGTTCGGGATGACCAGCAGACCTTTCAAGTGCAAACAACCGAAGAATGCTCCATCTCCAATACGTATCAATGAAGAAGGTAACGTTAAATTCCCTTCCAACTTCTCGTTTCCGAAAAAAGCCCGTTCTCCGATGGAAGACAGATTTCCATCTCTTAATTCCAGCTTCTCGAAACTTGCCCCTTCAAATGCACCGACTTCCACATGTTTAGAAATCCCTTCTATGGTGTGGACACCGCTGGGTATCGTCAACTTTCCTGTTAATCCGGCACAACCATAGAAAGCTCCTCCTCCGACGATTTGCAATGACGTCGGCAATTGCAAAGTCCCCTCCAACTTTGTACCGGCGAATGCCTTACGTCCAATCACCTGTACACGCTTACCTAATTGCAAACCTGTAAATGCACAGTTTTCGAAAACACCGTTCGGCGCTTCCGATAAATCACCGATATGAGTCACTTTGTCGGGGATAACCAATGTTCCTGTCAGCGAACAGTTGTAGAAGGCCATTTCACCAATGTACTCTACTTTGTCCGGTAAGCCTAAAGTTCCCCCCAAGTTTGTACTGGAGAACGTTCGTCCCCCTATTGTCCGCAATTCACTATTATTATCGAACGCAATACCTGTAAAGCTACAATCTTCGAAAGCCCCTCGTTCTGCATAGTCTTGTGTCCCAATGGCATATACTTTATTAGGAATTGACAACAAGCCTTGTAAGTTCCGGCAACGGAAAAATGCACCTTCCCCGATATACTCAAGATTAGCAGGCAGCTGAAATGCACCTACGTCCGAAAGACTTTCACACCCACTGAACGCAAATCGTCCTATCTCTTTTACATTGTCTGTGAACATCACCCGCGACACCCTCCGGCAGTTTTCAAATACTCCTTTTGTTGCCGTTGCATCTCCGATGCTACTGATTTTTGGCGTTAGCAGTATTTCTCCTTCTATCTTCCCGCAATCCTTGAAAGCTCCGTTACCTAATGTTTGTAATTGTTCACTTAACAATAATCCTTTAAGGTTGGTACATCCTTCGAAAACCCCTCCTTCAGACTTTTCGGTCGGATAACCTAATGTATGTACACCAGCCGGTAATACCAACGGGCCTGTCAGCCCAGTACAATGATAGAAAGCCATTGCCTCAATGATTTTCAAAGCGGGTGGCAACACCAGCGGACCTGTCAATCCCGTACAACCACTGAATGCACGTGAGCCGATATTTTCCAACTTCGCACCGAAACTAATGTCCGACAGGTGTGAACAATTTTCAAATATTCCTTTCGTGGCGGATGTTGCACTATTGTCTACACCCCGTAGTGTGGTAAGAGACTGGGGCAATACCAATGTTCCCGATAATCCTGTTCCTGCAAAGGCACCTGCGCCGATGACGGTCAATCCCTCTTCGGGAAAGAGTACCTCTACCAGTAGAGTTTTACCTGCAAAAGTATTGTCGGGGATTTCTCCTTCCTCAATATATACTCCAGAAATGTCTAATCTTGTCAAGTTCGCTAGTTCCGACAATGTAGCAAAATCTGTAGCATTGAGGAATCCCCGCAATGTTACCTCGTTGAGGTTCGACGTATTCTCCGGCAATATATTCCTTAATGAACCGGCAACCATCACATCAAAGTCGAATGTAGCGGCTTGTCCTGTCCACGCTACCAAAGCACACGCGATATACCAGAGACCTATGCGTACTTTTCTTACTACCTCCATACCTTCACATCTGTCTGATTAAACCCCAGATTTCCTTGCAAACTTAGTGAAAGAAACGGAATGGCAGAGTTCGTTCCCTCTCTTTTTTACCCGAAGCGGCGGAAACGGTATTCAACGCCGTTCTCGTTTATCAAGATAAGCTCAGACCTGCTATGTTTTTCGATGCGGAACAGTTGTTCTGTTAATGCCCAGTCAGTGTATCGATTACGGAATGCCTCATCTGGCTGTTTAGTACCAAGTGTCAGCCTGAAATAACCGTCCTTTGCCTCTGTCCGAAAACCGTAACAGGCTACATAACTATTTGTCTGTGGAATAAAAACCTGATACATAAACAATGCATATTGAAAATTGTACCAAATTGTATCCACCTGCTGCACATTGCCGTCACCTTTCTGCACTTCTGCAAGCTGCCACTTCCCAAATAATTCATCTTTCGGGTAGTGTTCTCCGCAAGACATCAGCAATGGGAGAAACAGTAATGCAATGGCTGTTGACCTGCACACCGTCGCCGATTTGCGTACCTTACGCATCAATGGATGAAATAACATGTATCCGGCAACAGCCGCTCCTACGCATGTCCAGAACTTAGTACCTAACAATGTTTCCCCTTCGCCTCCCCCTACAAACTTTTGTAAGCGCTCGTTGGAGAGTATAATTACGGCTACAGCATTGTTCACCAAATGAACTGCTATTGGAAGCCAAAGGTTACCGCTATAACAGAGCAAATAACCTAAGTAAACACCCAATACGAGACGTGGTAAAAAGGTGTAGAATTGTAAATGTACGGTACAGAAAATAATTCCCATTGTCCACGCAATGATATTGACGTTTTCTGTCGATTGTCCGATAATTTTCCGCATGGTTCCCCGAAAGAATAATTCTTCCGTTAATGCCGCAACACCCGCAATCACGAGTAAGTTAGCCATCAATTCCCAACTGCCACCTCCGGTTATCAAAACACTGACGAGTTGCTCTGCCGTTTCCTCCTGTTGTTGCAACCATGTCTCCCATTCGCTGAGAAATTCAGGTAAATGTAATCGTCGGTTCACGTCTTCCAACAAGCGTACCAAAGGGGAGAGTAGAATCCACCCACCTAAGGCCAGTCCACACATCTTTATTGTCGGCAATTTCCTCATCCCTAAACAAGTCCAAATACCCTTTTCATCGCAGAGCCAACACCATATGAGGGTAGGAAACATGAACATCACTACCGAAGAAGTCCCTTGTATTATCCGGATAGCTTCCGGATGCAAAAACAAGCTTTCACTATCTATACCGAACGCCTTCATTACTCCTACTCCAACTATTCCCCCGGCTATGCACCCTATAGTGATAAACACCAATAATGCCGTTAGTTGAAATCCCACCGAACGGTTACACCAGATACCCTTTCCACACATATATGTTCAAAAAAAAACTTCCACCCCACAATAAAGGGGGCGGAAGTCCTCATTCGTATCAAGCGACAGCCTGCCCCTTATCAAGGGCGAGGCAAAGCTTCTTTCACGACCATCTGACGACCTTCAAACTCTGCGTCATGCAGGTCGCTGATTGCTTTCTGAGCCTCCTCGCTGTTTGGCATTTCGACGAAGCCGAAACCTTTCGAGCGCCCCGTATCGCGGTCTTTAATGACCTTCGCGGAGTTAACACGACCATACTCTTCGAAGACTTGTTGCAAGTCACTCTCCCGAACTCGGTAGTTCAGGTTTCCAACGTAAATGTTCATAAAAAAATAGGAATTAAAGAAGTGAAAAAGTTAGTTCTACGGGAGACCTCCACGTCATGTGGGACCGCCCGCACTGCAAAGGAAGCCATTTTTTTGAACTGCTGCTGTTTTTATCCTCTTTTTTCTTCACACCAAGAAATTATTTTCGGATAGACTTCTTTTTTAACTTATAAAAGACTTGGGAATTGAGGCTGGAACCAAAGTACGAGAACGGGGAAAAACTTTTCTCTACAATGTCGAAGTGTTTTATAAGGACAGATTCCAACTCCGTATAATAAAAACCCAAATGGCCGAGATGCTCGCCTTGACGGAACAGAGGAAGTGGCTTTCCGAACAAAGAGGATAAAATATTCTTTATGTTATAAATCTTCCTGTTTCCCCTACGGCTAAATCGACGACTGATATTTTTTACCACAGACGGAAACCCTTTCTCTATAGGAACAGAAACTATCACTAAACCTTCATCTGTGAGTACACTCCGCATGCGTTGAAACGCTTCGGAGAGGCTGGCAACGCCAAGATGCTCTAATACTTCAAAACAAGTAATGTAATCAAAAGGCCCTCTACATTCAATCTCTTCCCAATTTCTCAATATATCGGCAGGATTACAGGGAATAGGACCCATATAAGGCTCAAATCCAATTAAAATACCCCCCCCCGTGATTAATAAGATTTAACATATTAAGAAACCTTCCATCACCACATCCGAAGTCTAATAACCGAATGCCTTTTACAAGGGATATCATACTGATTGATTTCTGAAACCTGACATGATGAGAGAAACGTCTCAATACATTACCCGAACTATACGTCATTTTCGCATAGTTCGTTGTGTTTGCTGTTGTTTTTAGATAATCTGCATAGGTTTTCTTTTCCATACGGCTTTTGACTATGAATGTTACTTTGATGCAAGGTTAAGGACAACGGTCGGCACAAAAGCCGGTAAAACGAAGTGAATCGGGAGGGAGAGAACGGCGTGTAAAGAGAGAGGCGACAAGTTCATCGACCGGACCTTCAACGGCTTCAATGTAAAGTCCTCGCCGATGAAGTACTTTATGGGGAGCTTGCCCGAGAGCTGCAACGAGAAGCGCACTACAATCGGCAAGAGTGTCGGCAAGGGCATTCCACCGATCATCGTTTTCACGGCAATGGATGACGGAACGTTGCTCTACCAAAGTAACTTTCCCGTCTTCAAGTTTGTAAATCCAAAGGTATTGTGCCTGTCCGAGATGGACATCCACGTATTTCCCGTCACGGGTAGCTATGGCGACGTATTTTCCGTCAGGAATATAGGCCGTTTCACCAGAACGGAGGAGCGTGGTAGTATTGGTCGGCACTTTATCGTGGGCAGGAACAGAGAGGAGACCGGCGGCATCTGCACGACAACGTGCGCAATGTGCCATCTGGGGGAGAAAAAGCGAGGTCTTGGCCCTTACGGAACGCATGTTTTCGGCAGAAGGTTCATAGAGAAGCCCAAAGGGAGTGCCGTTGACAGGGATGAGAGGAATACAGTTTTGCAGGTCGGCGCCGAGTTCGGCAGTATAGCGGGCGATGTCAGCCACGTGATGTTCATTGACGCGGGGAACGACGACGGTGTTTATTTTCACCGTAATACCATGTCGCTTAAGTGTACGTAAGGCTTCGGTTTGTCGTTGAAAAAGCAATCGTGCACCGTCTTCACCGAAATAGGTCTTGTGGTTGAAATGTACCCATTCATAGATCTTGGCGCCGATAGAGGGATCCACGGCATTGACAGTGACTGTCACGTGGGATACTTTAAGTTCGGCCAATTGAGGAACGTAATCTTGTATATTCAGGCCGTTGGTGGAAACGCAGAGCAGTTTGTCGGGGAAATGTTTCCGGACAAGGGTAAGGGTTTCCATCGTTTCATTGGGATTAGCGAAAGGGTCGCCAGGCCCTGCGATACCGACTACGGAAAGGTTAGGAATATGGTTGTCGGCTACTTCAAGATGATGTAAGGCTTCCTCAGGACGGAGAAGAGAAGTAGTTACGCCGGGACGGCTTTCATTGGTACAGTCGAATTGCCGGTCACAGAAATTACATTGTACGTTACAGTGGGGAGCTACAGCGAGGTGGATACGTGCAGAGGCATGCCGTGCGGAAACATTGAAACAGGGATGATTGTCAAGTGCTATCATAACGGGTACGAAGGTAAACGTTTTTAAAATAGCATGTGATTCGGTATCGTATTAAAACAAAGGTATAATAAGGGAACAGGATATAGAGGGTGTGAAATAATAGATTACCGGCAAAGATTTGAGAAATTAGATTACTTTTACGGCGGTTTCTTTCAATTCATAAGTTAGTAGGCGGATATTTTAATAAATTATCATCATGAAAAACGACAAAAAGCTCGGCAAAAAGATCACAGCGATACGCGAGACGAAACGGATGAGTATCCGTGATGTGTCCGAACGTACGGGACTTTGCGTTGAGCAGATTGAACGTATTGAGACAGGGATTGAGTTTCCTTCCATGGCTCCGTTAATCAAGATTGCACGTACGCTCGGAGTTCGACTTGGTACTTTTCTTGATGATCAGGAAAATATAGGACCTATTGTCCGCCGTTGTACGGATGCCGTCACAGGTTTTGAGTTCTCTAATGACGAGGTACAAGGGCGTCACCACATGACCTACCATTCCTTGGCAAACGATAAGTCGGGACGTCATATGGAGCCTTTTCTCATTGAAGTATCACCCTCTTCCGAGGATGATTTGTTCCGCCTCTCCTCTCACGAAGGGGAAGAATTTATCTATGTGATTGAAGGTTCTGTGGAAATTAATTACGGTACGACAACCTACCTCCTCAAAGCCGGTGACAGTATCTATTATGATTCCATCGTCACCCACCATGTCCATGCTGCCGATGACAGAATTGCACGTATACTTGGTGTTATTTATACTCCTTTTTAATATATGATGGAACTTCAGGAAAAAACACTCGGACAATGGCTCGAACATTGGGCTACCGTCACTCCCGATAAGGAATATCTTGTTTACTCGGATCGCGACCTGCGCTTCACGTGGAGTGAGTTCAACAGTCGTGTCAACGATATGGCCAAAGGGATGATGGCCATCGGTATACACCGTGGTACGCACGTAGGTATCTGGGCGACTAATGTACCTGACTGGCTTACCTTTCTTTTTGCGTCGGCTAAAATAGGCGCTGTCCTTGTCACGGTGAATACTAATTACAAACAAACCGAACTTGAATATCTCGTCAAAGATGCCGACTTACACACGCTTTGTATCTCCGAGGGAGTGTTTGACGGTAATTTTGCAGATATGACTTACGCTATGCTTCCCGAATTACGTACTTCGGAGCGAGGTTTTCTCAAAAGCGAACGTTTCCCGACGGTCAAAAATGTCGTTTACATCGGACAAGAGAAGTTACGTGGCATGTATAATACACAGGAAGTCCTCTTACTGGGGAAAAATGTGGACGATGAAGTTCTTCGTCGAGAGGGCCGTCTCATCAATTGCCATGATGTGGTTAATATGCAGTATACTTCCGGTACTACCGGTTTTCCTAAGGGTGTTATGCTTACCCACCATAATATTGCTAATAATGGTTATTTCACCGGTGCAGGGATGGGATTTACTGCCAATGATAAACTTTGTTGCTGTGTACCGCTTTTTCATTGTTTTGGCGTTGTATTAGCCACTATGAACGTTCTCACTCACGGATGTACGCAGGTAATGGTCGAACGCTTCGATCCTCTTGTCGTCCTCGCTTCCGTACATAAAGAACGTTGTACAGCTCTTTATGGTGTTCCCACGATGTTCATTGCCGAACTTAGTCATCCGATGTTTGACCTTTTCGACCTCACTTCCCTTCGTACAGGTATCATGGCAGGTTCTCTTTGTCCGATAGAACTCATGCGGAACGTGACGGAAAAGATGCATATCACTCACATCACGAGTGTCTATGGTCTTACTGAATCGTCTCCGGGTATGACGCATAGTACATTGGCTGATAGTTTTGAGGAACGTTGTACTACAGTAGGAAAAGAGTATCCGTTTACAGAAGTGAAAGTCCTTGATCCTGAAACAGGAAAAGAATGTCCTGTTGGCGTACAAGGGGAAATGTGTTGCCGCGGTTACCTTGTCATGAAGGGTTACTATAAGAATCCGGAAGCTACTGCCGAAGTCATTGACGTCAACGGCTGGCTCCACAGCGGAGACCTCGGTGTGAAAGATGAACAAGGTAACTATCGTATTACCGGACGTATTAAAGATATGATCATTCGTGGCGGTGAAAATATCTATCCTCGTGAAATCGAAGAGTTCCTCTATCATATGGAAGCTATCAAGGATGTACAAGTGGCCGCTGTCCCTTCCGAGAAATATGGAGAGGAGGTCGGAGCTTTTATTATTCTTAAAGAGGGCCTTCACCTTACCCCTGAGGATGTGCAGGATTTTTGTCGTGGTAAAATAGCCCGTCACAAAATACCTTCCTACGTTTTCTTTGTTGACTCCTTCCCTTTGACAGGTAGCGGAAAGATCCAGAAGTTCAAGCTCAAAGATATCGCTCTCCAACTGCTTTCAACGAACGCTTGAAAACGCAAAGGCATCGCTCCAACGGCATTTACTATCTTTGCCATCCTTCACAGGGATGCGTATGAAGGTCGGTATCGTTCAACAGGCTTTTTCGGGGAAACAGGCGGAAAACATTTCCCAGCTTGTGGAGGCTATCCGTAATTGTGCCGCTGAGGGAGCAGTCCTTGTCGTCTTGCCCGAACTACATAATACGTTGTACTTCTGTCAGAGGGAGGACGTGTCCTGTTTTGACTTCGCCGAGACAATTCCCGGCCCTTCAACAGAACTTTTCGGTAAGTTGGCACGAGAACTTGGCGTCATACTCGTCCTTTCCCTCTTCGAGAAACGTACTGCCGGATTGTATCACAACACAGCAGTGGTGCTGGAGGCAGACGGTTCCATTGTCGGCTATTACCGCAAGATGCATATTCCCGATGACCCGGGTTACTACGAGAAGTTTTATTTCACGCCCGGCGATTGTGGTTTTGAACCTATTGCAACATCTGTCGGTCGTCTCGGCATACTTGTTTGTTGGGACCAATGGTTTCCTGAAGCGGCACGCCTGATGGCTTTGAAGGGTGCAGAGATGCTTGTTTATCCTACTGCTATCGGATGGGAGATATCCGATGGAACGGACGAACAAGCCCGGCAGCTTGACGCATGGCTTACGATTCAACGTGCTCATGCTATTGCCAACGGATTGCCGCTTGTTGCCGTAAATCGTTGCGGTTATGAACCGGATCTTTCTACCCATACCGGCGGTATCCGTTTTTGGGGAAATAGTTTTGCGACCGGAGTACAGGGAGAAATATTGTTCCGCATGGGTGAAGAAATAGATTCCTGCGTAGTCGACATTGATCTTACACGAACCGAACAGATACGCCGCTGGTGGCCTTTTTTTCGTGACCGGCGAACAGATGCTTACTCCGAACTTACCCAACGATATCTAAAGGACGGATGAAAGAACAATCCAAATTTCATAAACACGATATGCGCCGATGAATCTTGTACGGTCGGATGACGAACGTTTTATGTACTTCGCTTTAGAAGAAGCACGTTTTGCCGCCTCTGAAAGAGAGATTCCTGTCGGTGCGGTGTTGGTGTGTCGCAATAGAATTGTTTCACGTTCTCATAACCAGACGGAACGCTTGAACGATGTCACTGCCCATGCCGAGATGTTGGCTATTACAGCGGCTACGAATGCATTGGGTGGAAAGTATCTGACGGACTGTACGCTTTACGTGACGATAGAGCCTTGCGTGATGTGCGCCGGAGCCATCGGTTGGGCACAACTCGGCCGGTTAGTATACGGGGCTGGGGATGAGAAGAGAGGTTACCGTAAATATGCTCCCGAATCGCTTCATATCAAAACTGAGGTTACGGCAGGGATACTGGAAGAGGAATGTGCAGAGGAAATACGCCGCTTTTTTCGTAGTATTTGCAGATAGCTTTATTTGATATAATCCGGAAAGCATCCTGCCGTTTTGGCGAATCAATGTTTCTTACGGATAGGTTTCCTTGTTTTTTTGGGTGCAGTATCTTGCTCGGCGACGAGTTTCAAGGCATCGGCAAGGGTGAGGGTCAGAGGATCGCTAACAGTTTTAGGGATCTTGTAATTCTTTCCTTTGCAAGTAATGTAGGGTCCGTATCGGCCATTACGTATTTCCAACCCTTCTTCGTCGAACCGTCGGATTAGACTCTGCTGCTCTTTCTGTTCTTTTTCTTCGATGAGAGCGATAGCTTCGTCAAGTGTGATGGTTGAGGGTGCAAGGTGTTTAGGAATGGAAACATATTTGCTGTCATGACGCAAGAAAGGACCAAAACGTCCAAGTCCGGCGACAATGTCCTTGTCTTTGAACTGTCCTATAGTGCGAGGTAACTCAAAAAGACGGAGAGCTACCTCTAACGAAATGGTTTCAATGGATTGCCCTTGTGGGATGGCGGCAAATACCGGCTTCTCATTGATATTGTCTCCATTTCGTGCCAAGCCTAATTGTACTATCGGCCCAAAGCGACCTATCTTGGCAAGGATAGGTTTTCCCGTTTTGGGATCAATTCCTAATTCACGTTCTCCGGCCTTATGGGTTTCACGAGTGGAGAGAACAGTTTCCACATGAGGGTGAAACTGTCGATAGAAATTGTCAATGACTCCTACCCATTTGATTGAACCGGCCGCAATAGCATCGAAATCCTTCTCTATATCGGCAGTGAAGTTATAGTCAAGTACACTTGAAAAATTCTCCAGCAGGAAATCGTTGACTACTATTCCGATGTCGGTGGGCATGAGCTTGTTGTGGTCTGCGCCTGTCTTTTCTTCCTTGCGACTTTCCTTAATGTTACCTTCTTTGAGGGTAATGACACAATAGGAACGTTTAGTACCTTCTTTATCGCCCTTGATTACGTATGTCCTGTTTTGAATGGTTTGAATGGTAGGGGCATAGGTGGATGGTCTTCCGATACCCAACTCTTCCAGTCGTCGGACAAGGCTGGCTTCGGTATAACGGGGCGGGCGTTGTGTAAAACGTTCGACAGCTTCCATCTCTTTCAAGGACAGGACGTCGTTCAGGTTCACAGGAGGAAGCAGACTGTTTTCTTCTTTTTCTCCTTCGTCGTCGTTACCCTCCATATAGACTTGCAAAAAACCATCAAAGACGATTATTTCTCCTGTGGCAATGAATTTTTCAGGACTACTGTTTATGGCAACGGAGATAGTAGTACGTTCCAATTCGGCGTCAGCCATCTGCCCCGCCAATGTACGTTTACGAATAAGGTCGTAGAGACGTTGCTCCTGAGCACTTTCGCCGGCTTGGATACGTTCCATGTACGTGGGGCGAATAGCTTCATGGGCTTCCTGTGCTCCTTTGCTTTTGGTATGATAACGGCGGAGTTTGTGATACTTTACACCAAACTCCTTCACAATTGTCTCCTTAGCAGTCGTTAAGGCTAACTCACTTAGATTCAATGAATCGGTACGCATGTAGGTGATGTGTCCGGCTTCGTAGAGGCGTTGTGCGAGAGACATAGTTTGTGACACGGAGAAACTGAGTTTACGCGCCGCTTCCTGTTGTAATGTAGAAGTGGTGAAAGGAGCTGCCGGTGATTTTTTGACGGGACGCGTGGTGATGTCACTGATGGTAAAAATGGCATCCTTGCAAGTGTCGAGGAAAGCGAAGGCTTCTTCTTGTTTTTTAAAACGTTTATTTAACTCAGCCTTCAGCAAGGTAACGCCGTTGGGAAGGATAAAATTTGCCGTTATGCGAAAAGCTGCTTCCGAGACAAAGGCGTTTATTTCGCGTTCCCGTTCCACAATCAAACGCACGGCTACGGATTGTACCCTCCCTGCCGAAAGAGAAGGTTTTACTTTCCTCCAAAGAACAGGAGAAAGCTCGAACCCTACGATACGATCAAGCACGCGTCGAGCTTGTTGAGCGTCTACGAGATCGTAGTTGATATTTCGTGGGTTTTGTATGGCGTGTAGAATAGCATCTTTGGTGATTTCGTGGAAAACAATACGGCGTGTAGTCTTCTCTTTCAATTCAAGAGTCTCGAACAAATGCCACGAAATGGCTTCCCCTTCGCGATCCTCATCCGATGCCAACCAGACCGTTTCGGCTGTACGCGCTTGTTTTTTCAAATCGGAGACTACTTTTTCTTTCTCCGCCGGTATAATATACTGTGGGGCATAGTTATGTTCGAAATCTATACTGAACTTTTTCGGGTTTAAATCCCGGATATGGCCATAACTTGACAATACTTTGTAATCCTGTCCCAAGAACTTTTCAATCGTCTTGGCTTTCGCAGGAGATTCTACGATGACCAGATTTTTTTGTGTAGCCATTACATTGTACCGGATTTGGGTTAAGAGAAACGGGCATTGTGCATGTCACCGCCGGTGGCGAGTGCTTCGTGGAAAGCGAAACAGCGTCTGAGATCTTGCGGAGTATGCCCTTTGACACCTAAGGCGAGGTATTCTTTCAGCAAAGGTTTGTAGTCCGGATGAACGCAATTGTCTATAATGGTTTGGGCGCGTTGGACGGGAGATTTTCCACGCAAGTCGGCTACGCCGTATTCAGTGATGAGTATTTTGACGGAGTGTTCACTGTGGTCAAGATGGGAAACCATGGGTACGATAGAACTGATTTTGCCGTCCTTTGCTGTCGAAGGAGTGGTGAAGATGGACAGCATCCCGGAGCGGGTAAAATCTCCCGAACCACCTATACCGTTCATCATACGTGTACCTGACACGTGGGTGGAATTGATATTTCCGAAAATGTCGGCCTCCAGTGCGGTATTAATGGTTATCAGTCCCAGACGGCGGGCTACTTCCGGATTATTGGAAATTTCTTGTGGACGCAACAGCACTTTGTCTTTGAAAAAAGATAGGTCGGCATATATCTTGTCAATGACTGCGTTGCTCACAGTTAACGAACATCCGCTGGCAAAGCGTACACGGCCTTCTTCCATTAATTTAATGACGGCGTCTTGAATGACCTCCGTGTACACGTTGAACACCGGTATGGCCTTGTTTTCACCCATACAACCCAGCACGGCGTTGGCTACGTTCCCTACGCCGCTTTGTAAGGGCACAAATTCTTTCGGCAACCGTCCTGCCTTCATCTCGTACACCAAGAAATCCGCTACGTTCCGTCCGATAGCCATCGTTACTTCGTCCAGCGGGGCGAAAGGACTGCCTTCATTGGGTACGTCGGTCTCTACTACGGCGGCGATCTTCGAAGGATTCACCTTAATAATAGCCTCCCCGATACGATCGGACGGAGTATAAATAGGTATTTCCCTGCGGTAGGGAGGGTCGGTCGGCTCGTAAATATCGTGCATTCCGCGCAGCTCTGCCGGATGCCTGTGGTTCAGTTCCACGATAATCTTGTCTGCCAGACGGCATATCGTAGGGGCTATACCTACACCGCAAGTCAATACGATTTCCCCATTTTCGGTTACTTCACAAGCTTCTACGATGGCTACATCCACCTTGCCCAGAAAACCGTAACGCAAGTTTTGTGCTAATTCGGAAAGATGGAGATCGAAGTAATCCGTTTCCCGAGCATTTAGTAAAGCACGCAGGTCTTTGCTTGATTGGTATGGAGTACGAAACTTGACGGCCTTGGACCTGGCTAATTCACCGTCCAGGGAATCGCCGCTCGAAGCGCCTGTAAACATCCCTATCCGGAAAGGGTGCCCCTTTGCATGTTCTTCCATCGCCCGTCGCGCAATGGCTTTCGGTACAACCTTAGGACAACCTGCCGGTGTGAAACCGCCAAATCCTACATGTTCGTCATGATTTACTGACAAAGCGGCTTCCTCTGCCGTCATCACTTTCAGTCCCATATTGTCTTACAATGAATGTCTTACAAGCCAACAACTTTCCAATAATTCGGCCGCAAAAGTAGATAAAAAAGGTAATCTTTTCATTTCCGGCTGTCGAATTGTAAAAAACACCAGACAGGATAATGGTCGGAGTAATTAACCTTGTCTACTGTGCAATGGGAGGAACGGATATTCGGAGAGTGTAAGATATAATCAATGCGAAACCAGAAGAAATTGGCATGATAGGTGATACCTACTCCATTTCCGGAAGCCACAAAGGCGTCTGTCAGTCCTTTACTAATGGTACGGTAAGTATAAGAGATGGGGGTATCATTGAAGTCACCGCATACGAGGACGTAGTCTGCCGGATTTTCCCGTATGGCAGACGCTACTGCTTCGCCTTGGCGTGCACGTGTCTGGAAAGCCGACCCTAATTTATGCCGAAAAGTTGTCCCGATTTCTTCCAGATACTTGGTATTAAAAGAAGTAACTACGCCGGAATATTGGGTGCGGTCTGTGGTAGTCAATTTGAAGGATTCAAGATGGTTGTTTATCAAAAGGAGCTTCTTACCGTGTATATCTATCTCATGTAGAGACGAACCATTGTAATCGGAGGGATAGGAAATCCGTTGGGAACGGATGATAGGGTATTTAGAATAGACAGCCAATCCCGAAATGGCATTTTTCCTCATTTTTCTCAACTCCACTACCGATCGGTAGGGATATTTTTTCAATACCCTCCTGACCGTTACGTCTGCCAACTGATCACCGCCTCCGTTTACTGCTACTTCGTACTCTTGCAAACAAACGATGTCAGCGTCCGACGTGATGATATAATCCAGAATCAAGTTCGGCGACCGTTCTGTGTGTGGCTTCCATGCGAAACTCATCACGTTGTAAGTAAGAATTTTTATGTTCTCCTCTGTTTTATTTCCCGTCTCTTCGGGAAGAGAGTTGATAGGCACGTAACGTTGTATAGGCATCCAACATAAAGAAAAAACTACCGCGCTTATTGCCGCCGTTATCCATTTGAACGTCAGTAAGCGGTACAATAGTATTAACACATTGAGTGTCACGAAACAAGGAAAGAGCAAGCCTATGTAAGCCGCCGATACAAACCTTTCCGGTGATACCAAGTCCGAATGAGCTGAGGCAACCATTAGTACTACGGCCACCAAATTAAAAGGTAAGAACAAGAGATGTAAGACTTTCCGAAACATCAAACTCCCTAAAACAATCGTTTTATCGCTTTTTTCTTGCGGCGCGAAGGTACATTTTTTGAAATAACTCGTTCGCTTGTTTCTATGGGTCTATGCCTTTCTTTCCGTAAAACTCCTACCTTTGTAACCGAATGTTCGTATACCGACACCGCCATGAAACGTATCGTTTTCCTTGTCGTTATTTTCGCCGCTTTGGTTAACACCCTTGCGACTACGCGGGCGTGGTGCGCCATCCCCAGTGATATCGCTCCTACTTTCATTACCCTTACCGATTCCACCGGTAGGACGGATTCTACTTGTATGATCGGTAGTTTCCTGAAACTCTACGCGGAACTGGTCTTTCCGGAAGGTGATGGTACCCCGATGTCGACGACGTTGTTGTGGGAGATAGAAACCGTACCCACAAAACATAATGCTGTCTATTTCGTTGACGACGGTAGAGACAGCTGTGTACGTACTGTTTATTTTTCCGATCCCGTTGACACCGCTAAGATTACTGTAACTTTTTTTCATGAAGCTCCTCACCCTATTCGCAAAGCTACATATACTGTCCATGTTTTTAACCCCATCTCCAATATCACCCTTACTGATGATAAGGGTAAGACCGATTCTACTTGTGTGGTTCCTAATGGCAAATGGAAAATTTACGCTAAGCCTGTCTTTGTCGGCACTTCCGTAATTACCCCAAAGTTGAAATGGGAGGTCGTTCCTGAGAATGCTTCTTTAGAATTAGAAGAAAAGGATGACTTTACCCGTATGCTCAATATTAAGGGGTATGATACGGCTGACATTACTATTACTGTCTACAAGCCCGACGGCGCTACTCTTGATTCTTCCCTCTCTGCTACATATAAGGTATACGTACCCAGACCTACCTCCTTCTCTCTTACCGACGATGACGGCAAGAGCAGTGCGACGTATGTAGTCGGTAGCGAGGTGCAACTCCATGCCATGGCTGGTTATGGGGCGGATATTGATGTCGTTCCCCAAGTCACTTGGTCAATTGAAGATTTAGAAAAAGTCTCTTTTAAAGACAACAATTCCGGTAGTCTTGATCGAACACTCTTCGTTACCGCTCCCGGTACCGTAAAGATCACCGCCACCGTTCTCCGGCCGGATAGTACGGTAGACCCTGATTATCACGCTGTCTATACCCTCTACATCCCCAAGCCTGAGCCTGTGTCCCTGACCATTACCGACGATAGGAGTAAGGCGGATTCTACATGTGCTGTCGGTACTCAATTATCTCTCCACGTTAAACCTTTCTTCGCCAATGGCACTCAACAAGGTCTCTTTGAAGGGGGTAAGATTCCTCCACAACTTGTTTGGTTGATTGACGGTCTTCCCGAGGGAGAATCCCCCATCCTTTCTTTAGACGGTAATGCTAATGTTCTTGATCGTACCCTTTCTATCCATGCCCCTGTTAACGCTGTGCAAATCGTTGTCGCCGTACGTCGTTCCGATGGTACTGCTGACCCCGTCCGCCGCGCTGTGTATACCCTCCACATTCCCGTACCCGAACCTACGGATATTGACTCCCTTAAAGATTCTGGAGGTCATATTTCCTCTACCCGTGTCGTTGGTGAGGAGTTAGTTCTCCAAGCTACTCTTAGTTTCGCTAATCAAGCACAAGAAGACCTGCAAATCTTCCCACCGGTCGTTTGGTCAATTAAAACGAATCCTACGGTTGGTTATACGGTTGTTACCTTTGCGGACAACGATTCCTCCGCTCTCCTTCGTACTCTTTCCATTGCCGCACCGGTTGTCGCACCCGCTGATGATGGTACTGTTGAGATTACTGTCTCTGTTGCTTTGCCTGATGGTTCCGCCGATCCTAAACGTCGCGCTGTGTATACCCTCCACATTCTCGAACCGGTTACCTCCGTCACGCTTGACGTTCTCGATGATGTACCTTCTACTTGGGGAAAAGGTGACACGTTGCACTTTCAAGCTGCATATGAATTGAAAGAGGTGAATGAAGACATAGCCATCCCTATTCCTCATTTTGCATGGTGGATTGAAATGGATCCGCCAACGGCTCCTCCCGTCGTCTCTTTTGTGAAAGCTAGCTCCGGACCCTCTTGTTCCCTTTCTGTTGATGAGGGGTATGGTACGGCCAGAGTCATTGCTGCCGTCGTGCGACCGGATGGTGCCCCGCACCCTTCTTTACGTGATACGTACATAGTACGGGTTTCCGAGCCTGAGCCTACAGGTATTAAGCTTACAGATCTTTCCGGTAAGCTTGATTCTACATGTGTAGTCGGTAATTCCCTGCAACTCCGAGCCAAACCTGTCTTCGGAAAAGATATCTCCTTAAACGATCTTCCAAGCATTCCACCGGTCGTTTGGGAGGTTGTATCGACCTCAGGACAGGAATCTTCCGCCGTCTCTTTCGTAGACAATAGCTCCTCTGCCCTTGACCGTACCTTATTTATCAAAGAACCTGTTGATACTGTGCGAATTATCGTTGCCATTCGGTCTAGCGATAACCAGGCTGATCTTATTCGTCGTGACACCTACCTTCTTCATGTTCTCATCCCTGAAGCTGTCTCCATTATCCTTACCAATTCTGAGAATGGTACATCTTCCACACACGTACCTGGTGAACAGATAGACGTTCGTGCTAAGCCTGTCTTTGCAAATGTTGCTCAAAACAGCCTCCAAATCGCTCCCAAAGTTGTTTGGCAGATTGAAGATATTCCTTTAGAGGAACCTCTTGTAGCCTCTTTTACGGTAGATGGTGAGGAAGATGAAAATGAAGAAAATGCACATGCGCTTGACCGTACTCTTTTTGTCATAGGGTATGGCACCGCCCATGTCACCGTCTCCCTTCTCCAACCGGACGATACGCCTGATCCTATCCGTCGCGCTACTTATATTGTGCATGTACCGAAGCCTACTTCTGATGATCCCACTCCTGTTGACCCTAAGGATGATCCTCCCTCTTCCCTCTTCCCTACTGTCAAGGACACTGAACAGCCTGTTGTTGCGTACAAAGATGCAACTCTCCACCTCCGATGCTTGGCAGGATATATCGTTCGTCTTGTCACCCTTACGGGTCAGACTGTTGTTGCTTTCACTGTCCCTACCAATGATTATCGTTATCCCCTTCTCCTTTCTCCCGCTGTTCGTATACTTTTCGCTACCGACGGTGTCACTCAACGTACCTTCAAACTTCTCGTTGATTGATGCATGACGCAAAACGAGGAACATTCTGTCCCTTCACATCTCTCCGATATGTATCGAGGCTGGTTCCTCGACTATGCTTCCTACGTTATCCTCGAACGCGCCGTCCCTCATATTAACGACGGACTTAAACCTGTACAGCGGCGTATCCTTTACGCCATGAAACGCCTTGACGACGGACGGTATAATAAGGTCGCTAACATTGTGGGGCATACCATGCAGTTTCACCCTCACGGCGACGCTTCTATCGGTGATGCCCTCGTTCAACTCGGACAAAAAGATATCCTTATTGATTGTCAAGGTAATTGGGGGAATATTCTTACCGGAGACGGTGCCGCTGCTCCGCGATACATAGAGGCACGTCTTTCTAAGTTCGCCCTCGAAACAGTTTTCAATCCCAAAACCACCCATTGGCAAAATTCCTATGATGGCCGGAATAAAGAACCTGTCACTCTTCCCGTCAAGTTTCCTCTCCTCTTGGCACAAGGTGTTGAAGGTATCGCAGTTGGTCTCTCCTCTAAAATACTTCCACATAACTTCAATGAACTCCTGGATGCCTGCGTTGCCTGCCTGTGTGAGGAACCGTTCACTCTTTATCCCGACTTCCAGACAGGCGGTTTCGTGGATGTCTCCCGATACAATGACGGTGAACGGGGTGGTTCCGTCAAAATACGTGCGAAGATAAACAAGGTCGACAGCCGTACCCTTGCCATTACGGAGATCCCCTTCGGTCGGACTACTGTCTCTGTGATTGATTCCATCCTCAAAGCCAACGAAAGGAACAAGATAAAGATTCGTAAAGTCGATGATAATACTGCACAAGAGGTTGAAATCCTTGTTCACCTCACACCCGGAGTCTCTCCCGATAAGACGATTGACGCCCTTTATGCTTTTACCGACTGTGAAGTCGGCATCTCTCCGAATTGTTGTGTGATTAATGACAATAAACCTCACTTCCTCACGCTCTCCTACCTCCTTCGACACGCCGCCGAACGTACCCGTGACCTCCTTCGTACTGAACTTGAGATCGAAAAAGCCGAACAGCAAGAAGCCCTCTTCTTCGCTTCTCTTGAACAGATCTTCATTGAAGAACGTATCTATAAAGATAGCGCTTTCGAAAATGCTATCTCTATGGATGACGCCGTCACACACGTTGATGCTCGCCTTGAACCTTTCAAACCTAACCTTATCCGAACTGTTACGCGAGACGACATCCTTTTCCTCATGGAAATCAAAATGGGGAGAATCCTGCGGTTCAATGCTAAAAAAAATGAGGAGTTGATAGCCAATATCCGTGCCGATATTGAACGTATTAACCGTCATCTTAATAACCTCACTGACTACACCATTGATTGGTTCCGTTCCCTTAAAAAAAAGTACGGCGCTTTATTCCCTCGCCGGACAGAGATACGTAACTTCGATACTATTGAAGCCGCTACCGTTGCCGAGGCTACTGAAAAACTCTATATCAATCGGGAAGAAGGTTTCATCGGTATGAACCTGAAAAAAGACGAATATGTCTGTTCTTGTTCTTCGCTGGACGATGTGATACTCTTTTTTCGATCAGGTATTTATCGCATCGTACGTATCACGGACAAAATGTACGTCGGTAAAGACATCATTCATCTTGCCATCTTCAAACGTAACGATACTCGTACCATCTACAATGTTGTTTACCGTGACGGTCGAAACGGACCTGTCTACTACAAACGATTCTTTGTCAACGGTATCACTCGTGACCGTGACTATGACCTCACCGCCGGTACACATGATTCCCGTATCCTTTATTTCAGCACTAATCCGAATGGTGAAGCCGAGATCATAAAGGTCTTTCTCAAGCCTAAGCCCCGATTAAAAGTTCTTCTCTTTGAAAAAGATTTTGGAGAGCTTCCTATAAAAGGCCGTAATTCACGCGGTAACCTACTTACTCGCCTCGAAGTCCACAAAATTACCCTTCGTCAAAAGGGCGTTTCTACACTTGGTGGACGGCAAGTGTGGTTCGATCGAGATGTCTTCCGCCTCAATTTTGACGGTCGTGGCGAATTTCTCGGTGAATTCGATACGGAAGATCGTATCCTCGTGATCCTCCGGAATGGCGATTTCTACCTCACTCCTCCCGACCCTGCCAATCACTACGAGGAAAGTATATTTCTCATAGAAAAATACGACCCCGACAAAGTTTGGACAGCTGCACTCTTTGACGGTGAACAGGGTTTCCGTTATCTCAAACGGTTTCGTCTTGATGCTACACCTAAGCATCAGAATTTCCTTGGGGAGCATCCTGACAGTCGTTTACACCTCCTCACAGACGAACCCTATCCTCGTCTCGAACTCGTTTTCGGTGGTAAAGATGCTCTCCGTCCTCCTCTCGTTATTGATGCCGATCAATTTATTGCCGTCAAATCTTTCAAAGCCAAGGGCAAAAGGCTTTCCAACTATGAAGTCTCTACTATTAATGAACTTGAGCTTGTCCCTCGTTCCGAATCACTTCCTTTCTCCGATGCCGCCGATTCTTCCGATTCTGAGGTTGGTACTGACATTTCTTCCGATATTCCTTTCGATAGTGTGACGGGACAGATAAAGCTATTCTAACCTGTAGTCGTAGAAATAGCTTGGCCGACGGCTGTAAAAATCTGCCTCATGGGGACTATATAGGGTGTTTTAAAGGAATAAGGAAAAACTACCACATTGAATTAAAAGGCTTGTTCTTAACATCTGCCCAAGTTTTAAAGGAATAAGGAAAAACTACCACCCTAACAAAGTGCCGACTTGTTTTACGGTAAAGGCAGCTATCCACGCCAGCATACAAGAGTAAAGAGCTACAAAGGCTCCCCAATGCCATGAACCTGATTCCCTGCTGATTGCTGTCAGCGTGGCGATACAAGGAAAATATATCAGTACGAAAAGCATCAGGCAAAACGCTATCAACGGTGTGAACACCGGAGAACCTGACTTGTCGCGATCAGCGCGTAGCCGGGAAGGGAGGGATTCCGTCTCTTCGGTAGTTCCCGTGTAGAGGACGCCTAATGTACTCACTACCACCTCTTTCGCCGCCAGGCCTGTCAATAAGGCCACACTCATCTTCCAGTCGAAACCTAATGGCGACATAATCGGTTCTATAGCCTTGCCCATACGTCCGATATAAGACTCTTCCTGTGTAGCTGTCGATGTTGAGATTTCTGTTTCCATCACTGAAGTTGTTAAAATCGTCTCCGCCGGACGCGGGAAATATCCTAGAAACCATATCAAAATAGAAGCCACCAGAATAATTCCTCCCATTTTATGAAGGTATTGCTTTGCTTTTACCCAGACATGGAAGCCAATAGACCGCCACGTTGGCATACGGTAGGGTGGTAACTCCATTACGAACGGAATATCTTCTCCACGAAATAGCCATCGCTTGAAGAGACGTGCCAATACCACTGCCAAACCAATGCCCGTGGCGTATAGTCCCAACATCACTATACTCCCGTGTCGAGGAAAGAAAGCAGATGTCAATAACACATACACCGGTAATCTCGCACTGCAACTCATCAATGGGTTGACCAGCATCGTCACCAAACGGCTGTTACGGCTCTCTATCGTCCGCGATGCCATGATTGCCGGTACGGTACATCCGAAACCCATCACCAGCGGGATAAACGATTTTCCATGTAATCCCATCTTATGCATCAGTCTGTCCATAATGAATGCCGCTCGTGCCATATAGCCTGAATCCTCCATTAGAGAGATGAACAGATAGAGAAGCACAATGTTCGGTAAAAATACGATCACCCCACCCACCCCGCCAATAACTCCGTCCACCAATAAATCTTTGAATGGACCTGCCGACATTCTCATCTTCAATAAGTTTCCCAACCATCCGATACCTACCTCTATCCATTCTATTGGATATGCCCCTAACCTGAATGTCGTTTCAAATATTACCCACATCAAGAACACGAATATCGGAAACCCCAATACTCGATGTGTTACCACCTCATCAATCAGTTCTGTTCGTTTTTTTCCTTGTATAGGTTGTGCGGCCTTGTAAGTTTCCCGTAATGCCCCCGATATAAACCCATAGCGTGCATCCGTGAAACCTGTCTCCGCATCTTCTCCGAGCAATCGCCGTATATCTTCCCTCCCTTTATCCCGCGTAGCGTGGATACGTTCCCAGCATGACAGTCCCTTTGCGTGGTGATGATGGTGGTGATGGTGACATTCTTGACTTACCAACGTTTTTATAGACTTTTCCACCTCGCTATCCCCTTCCAACAGACGCATCGCCACGTAACGTTTCGGGAGCTCGGGAGGTAACTCAACATTTGTTTCCAATTCTCGACTTACCTTCTCAATAGCGCCCTCCAATGCCGAGCCGTAGTAAATGTGCACGTGGCGAACCATCGGATCCTTTTCTTCATATACCTGTATGATACGATCGAAAAGAGTCGCTATCCCTGCACCCGTTTTTCCCACCGTCGGGACAATAGGAACCCCCAGCATCTTGCCTAACGATTCGTGGGCGAACCGGTCTCCCCGTTTCTCCAACTCATCATACATGTTGAGCGCAATCACCATTCGGGCATCCATATCTATCAGCTGTGCAGTCAGGTACAGATTTCGTTCAAGATTTGAGGCATCAATCACATTAATTACTACATCCGGCAATTCTTTCTGCAAGTGATTTCGTACATATACCTCTTCCGGTGTATAGGTCGACAACGAATATGTACCCGGAAGATCTACCACTTCAAATGTATATCCTCCCCGGTATACCCGTCCCATCTTTGCGTCTACCGTTACCCCGCTGTAATTCCCCGTATGCTCGTGTAAACCTGACGCCATATTGAATAGCGACGTTTTTCCACAGTTTGGATTCCCTACTAATGCCACATGGATTGTACGCCCCTCCCGTTGTACGATTGACTTCCAATCCTCTGCATCTACCACTGTTGTTTTTCTCGCTTCTTCTCCGTGTAGAGGTATGTTGGCGTAGTTACCTTCTTGCATCCGCACTATTTCAATAAGGGAAGCCTCGCTACGGCGTAACGATACATCATATCCCATCACTCGGTAATGGATTGGATCATTCAACGGTGCGTTTCCTACCACTTCTACTTCTTTCCCCCGTACGAAACCCATCTCCACAATACGCTTGCGGAACGCCCCACGACCGGCCACTTTCACCACTACTCCGCGTTCCCCTGTTTTTAGTCCCGACAACTTCATGTGCGACTTCCTTTCTATTTACTTGCAAAAGTACTCTCCCTTTATTCAATACCTATTTCTCAAATATTTATCACCTTTCGAGACCGTCCGATTTGGTGAAAAAGAAAAAACAAATACCTATTTATAGGTATCTATCATTCTTTGTCCTATCCGGTGATGGTAATAGGAAGAAAAGAGGGAAGAAATCTTTGGAGATAGTTTTTTATTACCTTTGTAACCTACTAAAAGGAGTGTTGTATGAAATCTTTTTTCATTGGGAATAGAGAGATCTCATTACCTATCATTCAGGGCGGAATGGGTGTAGGTATTTCGTTATCGGGATTAGCTGCTGCGGTGGCTAACGAAGGAGGTGTGGGTGTAATATCCTGTGCTGGACTTGGGCTTTTCTACAAGAAGACGCCGGACTACCTTAAAAACTGTGTCATTGGTCTCCGCGAAGAGATACGTAAGGCCAGAGAAAAGACACAGGGAGTTATTGGAGTCAATATCATGGTGGCTCTATCTAACTTCTCGGATATGGTGCGAACGAGTATTGAAGAGAAAGTAGATGTCATTTTCGCGGGTGCCGGTTTGCCTTTTGATATGCCGTCCTACCTGACGGAAGGCAGTAAGACGAAACTTGTCCCTATTGTTTCGTCTGCTCGTGCGGCCAAGATCATTTGCGCTAAATGGTTAAATAATTATAATTATCTGCCTGACGCACTTGTTGTAGAGGGACCGAAGGCAGGCGGGCATCTGGGTTTTAAGAAAGAGCAAATTGACGATACGGCATATGCATTAGAAAACATCGTGCCGGAAGTAGTGGCTGTAGCCGAATCCTATCACGATACGAAAAAAATTCCCGTCATTGCCGCAGGAGGAATTAGTTCAGGAAAGGACATTGCCCGTTTTTTAGCGCTCGGAGCTTCTGCCGTACAGATGGGTACTATTTTCGTGCCCACTGAGGAATGCGATGCTTCCATAACTTTTAAGGAAGAATACATCAAATCGCACAAAGAAGATATCCGGATTATCGAAAGTCCTGTAGGAATGCCGGGACGCGCCCTTGATGGAGAATTTATTCGTAGTGTAAAAGAAGGAAAGGAACGTCCTAAGCAGTGTTCGTTTCATTGCATTAAAACTTGTGACTACGTCCGCAGTCCTTACTGTATCATCAAGGCACTCTATAACGCCGCTCGCGGTAATATGCGAAAAGGTTATGCTTTCGTGGGAGCTAACGCCTACCTGAGTGAAAGGATTAGCAGTGTACATGAAGTCATCCTTCGTTTGAAGGATGAGTTCCGTTTGGCTACGACGCGGTAACTTCTATCGTCTGCACTTTCGCCAAATAAGTATCGGTTGTCTCTTGGTCACGTGCAAGCTGAGTGGTGAGAGCAGAAGTATTGGCAAATCTTGTATCGGGACGCAGGAAGCGAACGAGAGAGAGAGTTAATACCTTTCCGTATAGGTCACCGGTAAAATTCAGAAGATGTACCTCTATCGAAACGGTTGCTCCTCTATTGAAAGTCGGACGGTTGCCGATGTATAACATTCCTTTGTAACGTTGTTCATCCGTATCCGCCCAAACCGCATAAACGCCGTTTTTCGGTAAAAGTTTGTTAGGTTCGTTGAGTTTTAAATTGGCTGTCGGGAATCCTAATGTTCGTCCTATACGGAAACCTTCCGTTACGGTTCCTTGCAGGCGATAAGTATAGGTCAGTAGGTGGGCGGCGATATCTACTTGACCTTCGGCTATCAGCTTCCTTATCCCCGACGAACAGACGACAGTCTCTCCTATCCCGTAGTACGCCACGCTCAATACCTCTACACCGCAGAGACGCCCGTACTTTACATATTGTGCTGATCCATCAGTGCGATTATATCCGAAATGATGGTCATAACCTGTCAATAAAGTGCGGACATGTAACTTATCGGCGAGTATTTCCCGGATAAAAGCTTCTGCTGACAGTTGGGACAGCTCCGCTGTAAAATCCAATACGATGCAGTAATCTATTCCCGTTTGAGCAAGGAGAGTTAATTTCTCCTCGAAGGAATTAAGTAGTTCCGGACGATATTTATTTCGTTGTACTATTTCACGGGGGTGGTGAGGAAAGGTGATCACTGCCGTCGGTAGGGAATGTGTTCGCCCTGTCTCACGTAAATTACGAAGAAGAAAACGATGTCCGGCGTGTACGCCATCGAACGATCCCACAGTGGCCACTAACTGTACTCCTTTAGGTACTGCGCCATTTCGAATAATTTCCATGTTGCAAAGGTAAAAGTTTCGGACCTCTGCGTAAAAAGCCTTTCCGGATTTGGTCGGTTGGAAATAAGACGTACTTTTGTGCCCGAAAAAGAGGGACGTCCTCGCGCCCCTCTTGTGTTCTTTGGGGTAGGAATAAGCCCGGGTGGCGGAATTGGTAGACGCGCTCGTTTCAGGTGCGAGTGGTTTGCGCCGTGCAGGTTCGAGTCCTGTCCCGGGCACGCGTAAAGAATGCGCAGGTGGTGAAATTGGTAGACACGCTACTTTGAGGGGGTAGTGCCGGTAACGGTGTGTGAGTTCGAATCTCATCCTGCGCACAGTAGACATTATATAAAGAATAGAGTCATGTCTAAGATTTGTCAAATTACAGGAAAACGGGCGATGGTAGGAAACAACGTCGCTCACTCCAAAAAGCGTACGAAGCGGAGCTTTGACGTGAACCTTTCGAAGCGGAAGTTCTATTGGGTAGAACAGGACTGCTGGATAATGTTGAACGTCTCTGCCGCTGGTGTGCGTACTATTAACAAGCTGGGGTTGGACATTGCCATCCGGAAAGCTGCCGAAAAAGGGTTTCTTTAAATTCTGAAAAACCGTTATGGGAAAAAAAGCTAAAGGAAATCGGGTACAAGTCATTTTGGAGTGTACGGAGCATAAGGACAGTGGTTTGCCGGGAACTTCGCGTTATATCACGACGAAGAACCGGAAAAATACCACCCAGCGTTTGGAATTGAAAAAGTACAATCCCATCCTCAAACGGATGACAGTACACAAGGAAATCAAGTAACGACAAGAAGATAAGCTACAATGGCAAAAAAAGCAGTTGCTTCGTTTAAGACGGGAGAAGGGCGCACCTATTCGAAAGTGATTAGAATGGTAAAGTCTCCTAAGACGGGTGCTTATGTCTTTCAGGAAGAGATGGTGCCTAGCGATGCTGTGAAGGAATACTTCGCCGCGCAGTAAGAGAACAGCCTTTGCATCCTGCACAAGGATCATTCTTTTCGGAAGGATTATGTCGTCTCTTCAGGAGGATGTAGAGTTTATACGCTATGTATATTACGCAGCCTCCTGCTGTTAGGATAAGAGCTATTATTTGCCACATAGATGGTTCGTTTCGGCAATGTAAGCTAATAGTTCTTCCCGCCCTTTACATTTAGTTGACGAGGTGACGAAAAGAGGAGGTAGTTCTTCCCAAGTTTCCAATAATTTCTCGCGGTAAATACGAATGTTGTCTTCAATGCGAAGACGGCTTATTTTATCTGCCTTGGTAAAAACGAGGGAGAAAGGAACAGTATTCTCACCTAACCACGTAATGAAATCAAGATCAATTGTTTTTGGATCATGGCGGCAGTCAAGAAGTACGAAGAGGTTCGTCATAGCTTCGCGCTGTAGAATATAGGACTCTATGATGCGGGCAATGCTTGCTCGTCCTTCTTTCCCCCTGCGAGCGTAGCCGTAACCGGGGAGGTCTACGAGATACCACTCTTTATTAATAAGGAAGTGATTGATAAGTTGGGTTTTTCCAGGAGTTTGCGAGGTAAGGGCAAGGTTCTTGCGGCAGGTTAGCATATTGATAAGCGAAGATTTACCGACATTGCTTCTTCCAATAAAAGCATATTCCGGATAGCCGTCGGACGGACAACATTTCACGTCCGTATTACTCATCACAAACTCTGCACGTGTTATCTCCATATTCTGCTCTCCTTACCTGAAAGAGAAGGTAAAGGTAAACAAGAAAGAGCGGTAGTGGTGACCGTCTGGGATTTATCCTACATTTGTACCATGAAGCGCATTTGTACCATGAAGCGTGTGCTGATCGTCTTTACGGGGCTTTTTCTTGTTTCCCCTTCTTTACGAGCGCAGATAAGTTATGGAGGTAAGCCTCTTCCTGAGATTTTTTTACGCAGTAGTGTAAAGACGTTGTCGTTTGAAGAAATGCCTCCGTTTGATTTGGTGGAGGAGTTGCGTATTGATTCCTTGGAAAAAGGAAACTTGCGGGGAGGATACCGCTTTGCTTATAAATTTATGACCGGCTTTCGTCCGGACAATTCCGGTGTATGGACGGTCTTGCCGAACGGAACAAAAGTCTGGCGATTAGGGATTCGTTCAACTGGAGCTTTCTCTTTGGGGATACTTTTTACAGAGTACGAGCTTCCTCAAGGAGCGCAACTGTTTCTTTATAACACAACGAGGACGCATATTCTGGGGGCTTTTGATCATCGGAATAACTCGGATCTCGGTATCCTGCCGGTTTCTCTTGTTGAGGGGGAGGAGTTAGTCATCGAATATCAGGAATCTGCCGATGTGCTCTTTTCTGGTAAACTGACAGTGGGGGAAGTGAACCATAGTTATCGTGATTTCCGTATGGAGCCCGGAAGTGATGTTCCGGGAGTTATGGGTTGTATGCCGCCTTTCATCTGTGACCGTCAGGGATTGATGTCGGAAGAAACGGGGCGGAGCGTTGTGTTGTTAATCATCAATGGGACGACAGCTTGTACAGGGGTAATGGTAAATAATACGGCAGCGGACGGTAGGCCATATCTCCTCACCGCCTCTCACTGTCTCAATAACAATTTTCGGATCACTTCTTTCGGTAAAATTGATACGATAGCAGGTACTATTGTCACCTATTTTAATTACGACAGTCCCTTGTGCAGTCCCGTCGAAAGGGGAACGGAGGAAATGTCAATGGCTTCTTCCCATTGTGTAGCTCTGAATCCCGCTTATGACATGGTATTGCTTGAACTGCTTGAAATTCCTCCCGTACACTATCGCCCTTACTACGCCGGTTGGAATGTCTCCCGCTCGCCCTCTTCCCCCTTTTTCTCTATTCACCATCCCAACCGCTCGGTAAAACGGATCAATTGGACGGATCGTCCCATTGTCCTTGATGCTTTTCCGACAGGGGGTGATCTGCCCATTTCCTTCGAAGATAGTCATTGGTTCATAGATCAATGGCGGCAGGGAAGTACGCATGCCGGTTCTTCAGGCGCCCCATTACTCAACATACAGGAACAGGTGATCGGTCTCTTGACAGGAGGTTTCTCTACGTGTTCTACACCGATGAGAGACTACTATTATGCACTCGCTGCCGCATGGCAGGCGGAAGGTGCGCCTGAATTACGGCTTGCCTATTGGCTGGATCCGTTGAATACATTTACTTCTTTTTGTGAAGGCCTTGATCCCTATAAAGGAGTAAGTGCATTCCGTATGAGTAATGTCCGGAACATTGTCCCGTTTCCCGTAGGTGATACGGACATAGATCCTGCTTATGAGTTCGGTAATAAGAGCGGGAACGTTACCCAATTTGCTGAAGCCTACTATACTTCACTTCCTCTGGCGGTTCTCGGGGCTTATCTTGTAACTCCGCCGATTTTCACTGATGAACAATTGCCTGATGTCGACGTATGTCTCTACACAGGTGTTAATGCTCCGGAACAACTTTTACATGTTGAGCCTTTCCGGCCCACAAAACTACTTAGCCGCCGTCAAGAAAGTTTCATTCGTTTTGAAATGCCCGTTCACGTGTCGGCGGGTAATTTTTATGTGGGTTACCGTATTAACTCTTCACCTCAGGGAACGTATTTTTCCGTTTGTAACCTTGCTTCCGGACGTACTACCGCCAATACGGCATGGTTTTTCGATGGCATGATTTGGCAGGAAGCCACTTCGTACCCTTTCCAGCCCGGCTGTACCTCTCTTTATGTAGATCCTGTTGTCCAATACGCGCTTTCTTCTGTCGATATATCGCCTTTTGATCAAAGCCTTCCTCATGTTTTTGTAGAGAACAAACGTCAAACTATCCATGTGCTCCTTCCGGAAGGTATTACTGCCGCTCGACTTTCTGTGATATCATCGACTGGCTTCATTTTATCGGAACATAATGTTACGTTTTCCCAAATGAGCTTCCCTATTAGTGTTCCTCATGGCGTTTATATTCTTCGGTTGAGTTTTAACAAAGACCTTTACGCATGGAAAGTTGCGCTCTGAAAAAAAGTTTTCTCCCACTCACAGGTATTAAGAAAAGCGCTATATTTGTCGCATGGAAGTAACACGAATAATCTTTATTACCGATTTACTAAAAAGCATCATGAGAAAAAGACTCTTTTTGCCGTTCCTTGTAGCGGCTACGGCGTTGGTATTTACGTCGTGTGGTAAGTTGAAGCCGTTGGCTGGTGATTACATCAAAGCCGAACCTCAACCGCTTGAAGCCATTGGTGGCGAAGTCCCTGTTATTATTAACGCGACTTTTCCTGCTAAATGGTTTAACAAGAAAGCCATTGTTACGGTGACTCCTGTACTTCGTTACGAAGGCGGTGAAGTATGGGGTACTCCCTACACCTATCAGGGAGAAAAAATCAGCGGCAATGCCCTTGTCATCCCGCAGGCAACGGGTGCAAATGTCACTTTGAAATCAGCTTTTCCTTACAAGGATGCCTTGAAAAAGTCCGAACTTTTCCTTTCTTTCGATGCTCAGTTGAAAGGGAAATCTGTGCAATTGCCCGAGATCAAGATTGGGGACGGTGTGTTGGCTACTTCCGAATGGGCAAGTGTTGTCACAACAAAACCGGCCATCGCTCCCGACAAGTTCCAACGTATCATTAAGGAAGCACATAGTGCCAATATTCTTTTCCTTATCCAGCAAGCTGAACTTCGTTCGAAAGAACTCTCCAAGCAGGAAGTGGCTGATTGGAAGGCTTTGGTTAAGAGTGCTCACAATGCGCCCAATCAGAATGTAGCTGTTGAGATTTCAGCCTATGCTTCTCCTGATGGAGGTGTGGAGTTGAATACCGGTTTGGCCGAAAAACGTGAATCAAACACGGAGAAATTCCTCACCAATGAGTTTAAAAAAGAGAAGGTAAAGGCACCTATTGACGCTCATTATACAGCTCAAGACTGGGAAGGTTTTCAGGAACTTGTCTCCAAGTCTGATATTCAAGACAAAGAGTTGGTGCTTCGTGTCCTCTCTATGTACAGCGATCCTGAAAAGCGTGAACAGGAAATCAAAAATATTTCCGTTACCTTCAAGGTATTGGCAGAAGAAATTCTCCCTCAGTTACGTCGTTCACGCTTGACGGCTAACATTGAGATCATCGGTAAGTCCGACGAAGAGATCAGCGAACAGTTCAAAACTAATCCCTCTGAGTTGAGTCTGGAAGAAATTCTCTATGCGGCTACTCTGACTAACATTACCTCTGAGAAGGAAGCCATCTACAAGAAAACTGCCGAGTTTTTCCCTTCTGACCATCGTGCATGGAATAACATTGGTGTCACTCGTTTCCTTTCAGGTGATTTGATCGGTGCCGAACAACTTTTCATTAAGGCGAACAGTGTGAAGGTTAGCCCTGAAGCCAATCTCAACCTCGCTTTGATCGCTCTTTCCAAAGGTGACAAGGTGAAGGCTCAGCAGTTGTTAGGTAATGCTTCCGGTGTGCCCGAGTTATCCGAAGCGCTTGGATTGCTTTACCTCAAGCAGGGTGAATATATAAAAGCTGTCAATTCTTTTGGTAGCATAAAGAGTGATAATGCTGCATTGGCGCAGATCCTGACAAAAGACTACAGTAAAGCGCAACAAACGCTTAATGCAGTTGAGCATCCTACCGCTATTACTGATTATCTTAAAGCTGTCGTAGCTGCCCGTACGAATAATTCTGCAGGTGTATTCAGTAATCTCAAAGCCGCTTTCAGTAAGAAAGGGTCGTTAAAAGCCGATGCCGCCAAAGATTTGGAATTTGCAAAATATTCTACCAACAATGATTTCAAAGCCTTGTTCTGATTATCACATGTGCTAATTGGAATCATTTGTAATTCGTAATTTAAAAGGTTGCCTCGAAACCCGAGGTAACCTTTTTTCGTTTTCCTCCCATTGACCGGATTTTCTATTGACTGGTGACCGGTAATGAAAGAAAGTCGCAATTCTGAGACAGTAGAACGAAGTGTAGAAAGATGGTGAATGTTTTACCGGTAACATTTGTAGAACGGCTCCGGAAGGCCGTAGAGAAAAACAAGATTTTAATTGGCTTGGAGGATGCTCTGTACAAATCGCCAACACTCTCTATTCGTCTGCATTCGCAAAAAGGAGAGAATTGGTTAGTTGCTTTGGCGGAAAGGGAGAGAAAAGAAATAGGGATACGGGAAAACTTGGTAGAAAGAGTACCGTGGTGTGAAAATGGTTTTTATTTGAAAGATAGACTTTCGTTTATACTTGATCCGCTTTTTCATGCAGGGCTGTACTATGTGCAGGAAGCAGGCTCAATGTTTCTGGAACAAATTATACGAGAGTATGTAAAGCTACCGGTGAAATGTCTTGACTTGTGTGCGGCACCGGGTGGAAAAACTACGCATCTATTAAATCTTCTTCCGCAGGGAAGTTTGCTGGTTGCCAACGAAGTGATAAGTAGCAGGTGTGCCGTGCTGGAAGAAAACTTGACTAAGTGGGGAATATCGGTTGTTGTGACACATAATCGGCCGGAGGAGATAGGCGAATGTATGTGTGGAGAGGAAGCATTCGATGTGATTGTAGCGGATGTTCCCTGTTCGGGAGAAGGAATGTTTCGAAAAGACAAGGGAGAGAGTGTGGCGGAGTGGAACGCAATGTCGGTAGATGGTTGTGCGGCACGTCAACGGAAGATTGTAAAAGATGTTTGGGAAGCTTTACGGGAGGGAGGTTTATTTGTCTATAGCACGTGTACGTATACGACAGAAGAGAACGAAGATATTGTCCGTTTTATTGTTGAAGACTTAGGTGCCGAAGCATTACCTGTCCCCCTCAAGGAAGAATGGAAAATCAGTTCTGCACTGAGTGGTAACTATCCACTTTATCGTTTTTTTCCGCATCGAACGCGAAGTGAAGGCTTTTCGCTGGCTGTGCTTCGCAAAGTGGGAGGAAGTAAAGATGCAAAAATCGGGAAGCGGAAGGGGATGTTTTTCCCTTCCTGTTCACACAAAGATCAGGAAATTGCGCAACGTCTATTATCACAAAAGGAAGATTTTGTAGTAGAACAGTGGAGAAAAATGCTTTACGCCTTGCCGAGAGCATCAGCGGAAGACAGCAGGACATTGCTGAAACGTTTACGCGTACGGTCTATGGGTATATGTTTAGGAGAACTGAAAGGGCGGAACTTTGTGCCGACTCATTCTTTGGCTATGAGTACGATCCTTAACCCTTCAGCATTTCCGACAATTGAGTTGACGGGGGAGATGGCTATTCGTTACTTAAGGAAAGAAGATATCGTGTTACCCGAAAGAACGGCTCTGGGATACGTCTTACTCCGTTTTGAAGGAGTACCGTTGGGCTTTGTCAAGCATTTGGGAATTCGGACGAATAATCTTTATCCTTCAAATTGGCGAATACGTGTGGCATCAGGAAAGTTTGTCAGGGTTTTACAGTCTTTGGACGGGAATTTTCAATAAGTTCGTCCAAATCGTAGATAGGGCGTTCTATTTCGTAAGGAATAATTCGGCGTGAGAAAGTCTGGAAATAAAGTAGGCACGCATCTTTCCACCAAACGGCATCGTGCGATTGTATTTTCAACTTTGCTTGCACGTGACGAAAACGTTCGGCGTCTACGTAAGGTTCCATTTTGTCCCATGTCCTTTGATACTCGCGGACTTCCTGAACACCTTCATCATAGTGATAACATAATTCGTCCCACAAGATTTTTCCACTCTTAGTTCGGTAATCCCAAGGAACATGATGAAACCAAAGCAAGAATTTTTCCGGACAGGTTGCAAGGTCTTTCCATTTTTCGCAAAGCGGAGTTGCATACTGTTCGACAGCACCTCCCGAAATGGAACGATCGAAACCGATTCCTTCGGCATCGGCACGGTGATAGTAAGAGGGCATCCAGTCGGTACGTGCTCCGGGTATATCTGTCCAGGGTTCAGGCCCATAGTGATGTTCCCACGCAAAAATATGGTGCAATCCGAGAGGCATCATGTAACGAACTGCAGTCTCACGCGATTCGAGCATGAGTGTTGATACTTGTGCTACGAAATCCGGTTCGTTGGAAAAAGTTTGCTTTATCCATTCATCGGCAACCTCTTCGGCCGTCAGGGAATGATTCCATGCGAGACGTCCGAAGGCGTACCAATTGGCCTGTGCGAAATGATGACCACACCAATTCACATCCATTCCCGTATTGGCAACACCTGCAATACCTGTTAGCTTCTGCGGAACCAGAGAACCATCCGTTATTTCTGCTACGGACGAACCTTCTCCCTTAACATAGGTATCGCTTTCGAAGAACTCTTTCCACATTGTGGCGAGGTAGACCAGGTGATTGGATTGTCCGAGATATTCCTGTGTGATCTGTAGTTCGGGCATGAGAGGTGTTTCTTTCATCAGACCAAATAGAGGACTGAACGGTTCGCGGGGTTGGAAGTCTACGGGGCCGTTCTTCACCTGAATAAGTACATTGGGTGAGAATTGTCCGTCTAAAGGGAGAAATTCCAAAACAGCTTGCTTGGCTCGGTCTTCGTCCGATGGATTGTAGACAAAAGCTCTCCACATCACAATCCCTCCGAAAGGAGCCAAAGCCTCCGCCAGCATATTAGCGCCATCGGCGTGCGTGCGCCCGAAATCTTGCGGACCCGGCAACCCTTCGGAGTTTGCTTTGACGAGGAAGCCACCAAAATCAGGTATGACAGTGTATAGCTCTTTTACCTTCCCTTTCCACCACTGCCTGACATCTTTCGATAAGGGGTCGGAGGAAGGTAAACCACCTAAGGCGGCTGGAGAATCGAAATTGACGGAGAGGTACACTTTGATATGATAAGGGCGGAGGACATCAGCGATGGTCTTAACTTTCTTCAGTATGGGTGCAGAAAGGATAAGGGGAGAAGCATTGACGTTATTCAAGACAGTGCCATTCAGTCCAATAGAAGCATTTGCTCGTGCATAATTCCTGTATAACGCGATGACGGTAGAATCCTGTTCGCTCTGCCACTGCCAGATAGAAGAACCGGCATATCCTCGTTCAACACTATCATCCTGATTGTCCCAGTGATTTAGTATGCGTAAAGCATATTTCGGAGATTCTTTGACTGTAATTGATCCACCGGTTTCCCCTGTTACTTGCAAACGTAACAAATGATGTGTCCCATAGAGCAACCCTGCTTCTGTCGAGGACGTGATAGTGACGCCGCTTCGGCTATCACCTTCTATCAGAAAACCTTCACTTGTCAATGCACGTATATCGCGCGCATCGGAAATGACCAACCGGACAGCATGGCCTTTCCAATAACGGCGTAACTCTTCGACGGCAAGTAACAACGTCTCGTCTCCTGTATCTCTGTAAATGACTTCAGAGGGAGTAATCACCGTATCGGCACGTAACCAAAGACGACTACCGTCTTCTGCGGAGATTTTGAAGGAGGTAAAAAGAGCGAAAAATATCACCGTAAGCGTTAGCTTTATCCGGCTACTTTTCATACGCTTTCTGCCTGTGGCTCGGACGGGACTTCCTCCTCTTGTGGAGATGGGGTATTTTCTTTTTCCCTTAGAGCTTCCAATTCTTGAGAGCGGGAGAGCCAGGGGCGTTTACCGAATATCAGCTCAACATCTTCGGTAAAGATTACTTCGCGTTCGAGCAAAATATCGGCGAGTTCTTTATGTCCTTGCGCTTTTTCGGAAAGGATTTTCTTAGCGCGTTCGTACTGTTCGTTAACAATTGCTTGTACTTCCTCGTCAATAAGTTGTGCTGTACGTTCACTGTACGGTTTGGTAAATCCCCAATCTTGTCCCGTAGAATCATAGTAATTCAAGTTAGGGAGTTTTTCACTCATCCCGAAATAGGCAACCATCGCATAGGCCTGTTTCGTGACACGTTCCAGGTCATTGGAGGCGCCGGTAGAAATGCGTTCGAGTACAAGTTCTTCGGCAGCACGTCCACCCAAAGTAGCACACATCTCATCCAGTAGCTGTTCACGCGTCGTGATCTGCCGTTCTTCTGGGAGATACCAAGCGGCGCCCAAAGCTTTTCCGCGAGGGACGATCGTCACTTTTACCAAAGGATTGGCGTGTTCCAGCAACCAACTGATCGTAGCGTGTCCGGCTTCATGGACGGCGATACTATGGCGTTCCTGTTGTGTGGTTATTTTAGAGCGCTTTTCCAGTCCGCCAACAATACGGTCTACGGCGCTCATGAAATCCTCTTTCTGCACAAACTGCTTGTCACTTCGTGCAGCAATCAATGCAGCCTCATTACAAACATTGGCGATATCGGCGCCCGAGAAACCGGGAGTCTGTCGTGCGAGGAAATCAACGTCGACCGAATCATCAATTTTTAGCGGCCGGAGGTGTACACCGAATATTTCTTTCCGCTCATTCAGGTCAGGCAGTTCCACATTGATCTGCCTGTCGAAACGTCCGGCACGTAATAGGGCCTTGTCGAGTACATCCGATCGGTTTGTTGCAGCCAAGATGATCACGCCGCTGTTCGACCCAAAGCCATCCATCTCTGTCAACAGCTGATTGAGAGTATTCTCTCTTTCGTCATTTGTATTTATGTTGTTGTTCCGACCGCGTGCTCTTCCGACTGCATCAATCTCATCAATGAAAACGATACAAGGAGCTTTTTCTTTCGCTTGCCGAAAAAGGTCTCGTACGCGTGAGGCGCCTACACCGACGAACATCTCCACGAAATCAGACCCTGACATGGAAAAAAACGGTACATCGGCCTCTCCCGCCACAGCTTTAGCGAGCAAGGTCTTACCTGTTCCCGGAGGACCGACGAGGAGAGCGCCTTTCGGAATTTTTCCGCCAAGCTCCGTGTATTTTCCGGGGTTACGCAAGAAAGAGACAATTTCTTCTACTTCTTGCTTAGCTTCCGAAAGACCGGCAACATCCTTGAATGTGATATTGGCATGATTATCTTTGTCGAATAGCTGTGCTTTTGATTTTCCGACAGAGAATAAACCTCCTGTACTGCCCGGCAATCCACTGCCCGACATTCTCCGCATCAGATAAACAAGGACGAGCACAAAGAGGAGAAAAGGTGCTGCCGAGATGAAGTAATTCCATATCGCATCATCTCCTTCTTCATAGCGAAGTTTAGCGTCAATCGGTGTATCTTTAAAAGCACGTTCGTAGTAATCTGCGAACTGCTCTGTCGAAGATATCTTGACGAAGATCTTGGGCGTGCCTTTTGTTTCACCCTCAAACACCTGTGCAATCTTTTCCGGCTTTAGTACGGCCTCAATGAGATTCTTCTTGTTGAAAGCCGTAATCGTTTCAAAGGCATTGTCTTTAGCGAGCGTTTCAAACTCCGTCCATCCAACTTCCTTGGTGGTAGAGGAATCTGTCGTCATGTAAAGTGCGCCGAGTATGGCGAAGATTATCCCATACATCCAATAGACAGCAATCCGCTGCTTCTGTTTTCCTCCGTTATTTCCTCCCCCTTTTTTCGGGTGGGTAGATTCCTTCTTCGTACTCATTCTTTTCCTAAAAAAGCAAGTATCAATCGTGGGCGCGGCCGATATAAGCCCCTGTACGAGTATCAAGCTCTATTTTCTCGCCGACGTTAATGAAAAGAGGGACACGTATCTCCGCACCGGTTTCCAATGTCGCCGGTTTCAAGGTGTTGGTAGCCGTATCGCCTTTCAATCCCGGCTCGGTGTAAGTCACTTCCAGCGTGACATGTGCGGGGAGTTCACACGTAAGCACGGTCTCACTCTCGGCATGCACCATGGCTTCTACGATATCGCCGTCTTTGAGGAATTGTACGCCGTCAATGAGGTTACCGTTGATAGATATCTGTTCGAATGTTTCGGGGTGCATGAAGTTATAACCGACTTCATCCTTGTAGAGGTATTGGTAGGGGCGGCGTTCAATACGTACTTCCTCCACTTTCACGCCTGCATTCCATGTCTTGTCAATCACCTTTCCTGTGGTGACGTTCTTCAACTTCGTACGGACAAAAGCGGGGCCTTTGCCTGGCTTGACGTGTAAGAACTCCACAATGAAGTAGTAAGTGCCGTCAATATTAAGACACATCCCATTTTTAAAATCTGCTGTCGTTGCCATTTAATCGGTTTCTTAGTCGCTTGTATAATATATGAATGCGGCAAAGGTAGCACATTCCACATAACTGCCAATGCCAATCGCTTCCACCGAAAACGAGCAAGTACCGGTAAGGGAAAAGGATTTATTTTGTAACGTTTTTGTAGATAGGTATGGAGGTTTATTTGTCAACGGCTTATCTGGCGCCGATACAGTACTATTGTCGGTTACTTAGCGGAACAGTGTATTTGGAAACTTGTGAACATTTTGTTAAACAGAGTTTCCGTAATCGTTGCCTCATCGGCGGGGCAAACGGATTGCTTACTCTCACCATCCCGGTGGAAAAACCCCGTAGTAATTTGAAGATACCTATCCGCGATGTGCGTATTTCCGAACATGGACGATGGCGGCATCAACATTGGCAGGCACTCGTTTCCGCCTATCGGAAGTCGCCTTTTTTCGACTACTACGAAGAAGATTTCGCCCCTTTCTACCATCGTTCGTCTTTACATTTCCTTTTCGATTTTAACGAAGAACTTCGCCGAACAGTTTGCCATCTACTCGGTATTACCCCGATAATTCGTTCCACAAATATTTATTTTCCTTCGCCGCCTAATGACTATCGTAACGCTATTCACCCCAAGCATAAGGTTGTCGACCCACTCTTTTTGCCTATCTCCTATTACCAAGTTTTCTCTGCCCGCCACAGTTTTTTACCTAATTTAAGTATTGCAGACCTCCTTTTTAACGAAGGTCCCGAAGCTCTTTCTATTCTCCGACATTCTTTCCGTTTATCGTAAATTTTCCCACCTTTGCGACCGAATAATAGATAACCGATAAAACAAAACGAGATATGGATATTCGTGAGCTGAATGAGCGTATTGAAAGTAAAAGTGCTTTCGTAAATCTCATCACTGTCGGGATGGATAGGACCATCGTCGGGCAAAAGCATCTTGTCGAATCTTTACTCATCGGATTGCTTGCCGACGGACATATTCTCCTTGAGGGGGTGCCGGGTTTGGCGAAGACGCTTGCTATTAAAACTCTTGCTTCGTTAATTGATGCGCGGTATAGCCGTATACAGTTTACCCCCGACCTGCTTCCCGCCGACGTTGTCGGTACAATGATTTACAGTCAGAAGCAAGAAGAATTTCAAGTAAAACAGGGGCCGATTTTCGCAAACTTTGTTTTGGCTGATGAAATCAATCGTGCCCCGGCCAAGGTACAGAGCGCCCTTCTCGAAGCTATGCAAGAGCGGCAAGTGACGATCAGCGAACATACTTATCCGCTTCCCCGTCCCTTCCTTGTCCTTGCGACACAGAATCCCATAGAACAAGAAGGTACCTATCCGCTTCCTGAGGCGCAGGTCGACCGTTTCATGCTGAAAGTCGTTATTAACTATCCAAAAAAAGAGGAAGAGAAGGCCATCATCCGGCAAAACATCGGGCAGGAGGCGGAACCAGTTAAGCCCATTTTAACGAAGGAAGAGATACTTGCTGCCAGAGAAGTAGTGCGGGAGGTTTACCTGGATGAAAAGATAGAACGTTATATCGTGGACATTGTTTTTGCTACGCGTTATCCGAAAGATTACGGATTACCATCGCTGGGTGGAATGATCTCTTTCGGAGCATCCCCGCGCGCCTCTATTAACCTTGCCCTCGCCGCCCGTACGTATGCTTTTATCAAACGCCGGGGTTATGTGATTCCCGAAGACGTCCGTGCTGTTTGCCACGATGTCCTACGCCACCGTATAGGGCTTAGCTATGAAGCTGAAGCTAACAATCTCTCTACAGAAGAAGTTGTCAGCGAAATTCTCAATGCGGTAGAAGTACCCTAACTAACGTTGGTATGAAGATAACCGAATTAGAGCCTCGTGACCTTTGGAACTTCTTTTATGAGGTAACTCAAGTACCCCGTCCTTCGAAGCGGGAAGGAAAGATGATCGCCTACCTTGAAAGATTTGCCAGGGAAAGAAAATTGGAAGTTAGAAAAGACAAGGCGGGGAATGTACTTATCCATAAACCTGCTACTAAAGGTTTTGAACATCTTCCGACGGTTATCTTGCAATCACATATTGATATGGTATGTGAGAGCGACACCCCGTTCAATTTCGACGATAATCCCATCAGGACGGTTATAGACGGTGAATGGGTGCGTGCTGACGGCACGACGCTTGGTGCGGATAACGGTATAGGTGTGGCCGCCCAGCTTGCTATCCTTGATGGAAAATTGCCGCACGGATCAATTGAATGCCTTTTCACTGTGGACGAGGAGACGGGGCTTACCGGAGCCAATGCCCTGCAAGAGGGTTTTCTTTCAGGAGATATCCTCCTCAATCTTGACAGCGAAGATGAAGGAGAACTCTTTATCAGTTGTGCAGGAGGAAAAACAACTACTGCGACACTGTCCTATAAACCCGTTCCCGTATCGAACAGACACATATTCATTCGGTTTACCGTTAGCGGGCTTCGTGGCGGGCACTCCGGTTGCGATATCCACGAAGGTCGAGCCAACGCCAATAAGATACTTGCCCATTTTCTTTATACCCTCCGTAAAAAATGGAAATTCCGCCTTGCTGAAATTAAAGGAGGGGATAAACACAACGCGATCCCGCGGCAAGCCGTTGCCGTCGTTGGGTTACATGTTAATTCCAAATATCTGCATAGTATTGTAGCCTATTTCAATGCTTCCGTCGCCAAACTCAAAGAGGAACTCAAAGACACCGAGCCGAATCTTTCTTTCACGATGAGTACTACAACGGAAGGTGCGCAACACTATATTGATCCCGAATCTACGGATGTACTTCTCAGTGCCCTTGTCGCTTGTCCGCATGGTGTACTCGGTGTCAGTAATACTATTTCCGGACTTGTCGAAACGTCGACGAACCTCGCTGTGGTAGAGACAAGGACTTGTAACTACGAAATCAATATCGTCACTTCGCAGCGCAGTTCTGTTGAAGTGCGGAAGAACACGCTCTCGGAGGAGATCGCTACCCTCTTTCTCCTTGCCGGGTTCAAGGTAACGACAAGTGACGGCTATCCCGGTTGGCCGGCCAACGAGCATTCTCGTATCCTTCAGGCCGCCAAAGATTCTTACAGACGACTTTTTGGCAAGGAACCAGGTGTACGTGCCATTCACGCCGGTTTGGAGTGTGGTCTGTTTCTTGAAAAATATCCGCATCTTGATATGGTTTCTTTTGGACCTACCCTTCGCGATGTCCATTCTCCCAACGAACGTTTGCATATTCCTTCCGTCGAACGCTGGTGGCTTTTCCTTTGCGATCTTCTCCGGCATATTCCACCCGCTGCCTGATTGACAGAGCGTTATGCTGCTTTTTCCGAATGCCAAGATCAATCTGGGATTACATATCATGGGCGTTTTACCCAATGGTTACCATTCCATTGAGACGGTATTTATTCCTGTTCCCCTTTGTGACGAGTTGAGTGTAGAATCTGCTGAGGAGGATTCGTTTGACGAGTTAGGAATATCGGTTCGCTGTCCGCCGGAGCATAATCTCGTTCTTCGGGCAATTTCCGCTTTCCGTCGTTTTTATAGAGAGGATATTCCCCCGCTTTCCGTACGCCTGACAAAGAGGATACCAGTCGGTGCAGGTTTGGGAGGCGGTTCGTCGGATGCCGCTTTCACTTTGAAAGCCCTTAGAGACATGTTTATGCCTCGTCTTAACGCTAAACAACTCGAAGAATTAGCACAAACGCTCGGTGCGGATTGCCCTTTCTTCCTGCGGAATGTACCTACTTTGGCTACCGACATGGGGAATATCTTTTCTCCAATACTGCCTGTATTGCAAGGATATTACGTCGTCCTTGTGATGCCGTCCGTTGCCATATCCACTTCCGAAGCTTACAAACTGAGTAGCCTTCGCCAACCCGTCTATGACCTCTGTAAACTTCTTTCTAATGAAAAACCCGAACGATGGAGAGGTATCCTTAAAAATGACTTTGAGGATGTCGTCTTTCCCCGCTACCCCCTTCTTGCCGACCTCAAGCAACGCCTTTATGAGCAAGGAGCTGCCTATGCATCCTTATCGGGCTCAGGGTCTACCCTCTTTGGAATCTTCGCCAGGAAACCTGTTCATATCAGGGAAAAGTTTTCTGATTGCCCCGTGGAGCATCATGTGGAGTGTTATCAAATGTGATGTTGTGATTACTGTTGCTACAAAGTTTAGTTCGAAAAATACCTGAAAGTAGGTATTCTATATTTCAAAAAACCTCTCGGATAGGGTATATATACTTGCTTTTCGGTATTGCGAGAGTGCCGGAAAGGAGAGACTTTTGTGGTGTATTTTAAAAATCAAGCGAATATGTACAAATACATCTGTTTAATAATTCTTGGATTGGTGGTAACGGTCGGTACCATGGCGCAGAAAACTCCTGAGGCCGGAAAATTTGTGTTTGGCGGATATGGAGAAGCGGTGGCGCAGAGGATGTGGTATACCGATGATGTCGCACGCTATGCCTATCCTGAAACGCATAAGGGAGATACTCATGGTCGCTTCGATTTACCCCATGTCGTGCTTTACATGGGATATGAGTTTGGTAAAGGATGGCGTCTCTCTTCTGAAATAGAGTTCGAGCATGGCGGTTCGGGAAGCGCCTATGAAGTGGAATATGAAGAAGCCGGGGAGTACGAACACGAAACCGAAAAAGGTGGCGAAGTAGCCCTTGAGCAATTCTGGATTGAAAAAACCTTTTCTTCGAAAGCCAATCTCCGCATGGGACACATCATCATCCCCATCGGACTTACCAATGCCCATCACTTACCTACAGAATTTTTCTCCGTATTAAGACCTGAAGAAGAATCTGCCCTTTTACCCTGTACATGGCACCAGACAGGCGTCAGTTTTTGGGGTGTGGCAGGCCCTCTGAGATATGAGGCGCTCTTTACTTCCGGATTGGATGCCGAACGTATAAGTAGTTCGGAATGGATTCACGGCGCCGCGCTCTCCCCTTATGAATTTGAGATTGGGAATGCCTACGCCGGTGCTGCACGGCTGGACTACACGATACCCAAATTGCCCCTCCGTATCGGACTGAGCGGTTACTTGGGAGCGAGTGCGCTCAATAGCCTGAAATGGAAACGTTACGACAATAAAAACCTCAAAGGTATGGTGGCTGTCGGCGATTTGGATGCCGTCTTTGATAACGGGAAGCTTATCGCCAGGGGAAATCTCCTCTATGGGCATCTCTCCGATTCATACCTTCTTTCCCTCACCAATAAAGGACTGCCCTCCGCAGGGCCAGGTGCGCGCACCAATGTAGCTTCCGAGGTACTGAGCTATTACATAGAAGCCGGTTATGATGTTCTAAACCTCTTCAATGCCAATCAATGCGGTAAACTCTATCTCTACGGACATTATGGTTTCTATGATTCCATGTATGGTCATGATAGCAGGTTACAGAAACAGGGATGGTACCGCAAGCATATCTACGCCGGAGGGCTGAATTACTATCCCTTGCCGCAAGTAGTCGTCAAGGCAGAATATACTTTCCGGCAATTCGAGGAAAAATATAACTACAACAATGAGCCGACTCTCTCGTTCGGTGTGGCCTATTCGGGGCTTTTTATTAAGTAAAGAAAACTTTTATACGTACAATCAATAACAAAAAAAAGAAAATGAAAAAGTTTTGGATGAAAGGAGGAACGCTTGTTCTGGTTGCCATGATGGGCAGTTTCATGGCTTGCGATGATGAAGAGCCGGATATAGATTCGGATGAAAAAGCGCAAAAGGAAGTGCTGGCTAACTATGTGGATAAGACCGTTATCCCTACTTACAAAGCAATGGCCGAAGCTGCTTTGAAAATGAGGACTGCCAACCAGGCACTTAAGACCGACCCCTCTGATGCCAATATGCAAGCTGCTGCCACCGCCTGGATGGAAGCGCGTATCTGGTGGGAAAAGAGTGAAGCCTGGCTTTTCGGCCCTGTCAGTGAAGACGGCTTTGATATTGATGCGCACATTGATTCTTGGCCGCTGATATTGGAAGAAATTACGGAATCTATTGAAGAAAAGGACGGAAATATCACTGGTGTACAGGCTTGGGAAGAATTAAATGCCGAAGTAATTGGGTTCCATACTACGGAATACCTCCTTTTCCGTGACGGGAAAGCGCGCCCCGTGAGTGCTCTTTCGACAGCAGAACTGAAATACCTGACCGCCGTCACTGACGCCCTTGTCTGGGACTGCGTCCTCGCTTATGTGGCTTGGGCAGGGGAAGACCATGTCGCCCAAGACATCAAAGATGTTTTCCATGAAAATCTTGCCGTAGTAGCAGCTTTGACCGGTCACCAAGCATTTGCAAATTATGGAACGAAAATGAAAACGGCAGATGGGTATCCTTCTTTTGCCGTTGCTCTAAGTGATATTCCTGTCGGTATTCGGGATATCGCAGGGGAAGTAGGGGAGACCAAAATCCTCTCTCCTTACGAAAACCAAAGAGTAGAAGAAGTGGAATCATGGTATAGCTGGCATTCGCTGGATGACTACGAAAACAACATTCAGAGTATCAAGAATGCTTACCTTGGCGGATTGGATGACGATACACGGACGAAAGTCTCTCTGAGTTCCTTTGTCGCTGCAAAAAATCCTGAATTAGACGCAAAAGCGAAACAAGCCATTGAAGATTGCATCGCCAAAATTCGTGCTATCGGAACGGGAGGGAAGTCTTTCTACGAAGTTGTCAGGGATCGGATCAATGGAGAAGAAGTGCAGGCCGCTGCAGAAGCCTGCGCCGAAATTGATAACGTCTTCGCCGAAATTGAAGTGTTGATTGGTGAATAAGGAAAGAGATCACGGTTACGTGATCTCACAGACAGGGAGCGTTCTCGCGAGGGAACGCCCTTTTTCTATTTTACATTACCTTTGCCGCCTATCTTGTAAAGTACGTAAAGCAACATAAAGCAGATGAGAGACGGAAAGATTTACTTATTGGCAATTATGGCTATAGCTTTGATCGCTTGTGACGACGATGATATCCCTGTAAATAAGGAAGTAAACAGGAAAGAATATAATGCCGAAAATGCCGAATGGTTCTCCGGTGGAGAGAATGGCACCGTCTTTATGGCCAACCGTTTTGCTTATCGGCAACCAATGCCCTTTATTGATGAGAATCCCTCTTACTACTCTCAGTTCATGCGTGGGGAACGCATCTTTGAAAAAAAATTTGTACCGAAAAACACCGGAATGGGTTATTCAGGATTAGGCCCTGTCTATGTCCGTACCTCCTGCATTGCCTGTCACCCCTCTTATGGCGGTAGAGGACAACGGGTTGACAAATACGATGCGAGCGACAGTAAGAACTGCTATCTCCTTGTCATCTACAAACCCAATGAACCGGGGATGCCTCTCGCTACCCATTTCACTGGTATGCCTCAAACACGCGCCGTTCCTCCTTATGAACCTCCTATTAACGAGTCTGGTATCCATATACAATGGTTAGAGCATGTGGATGACTTTGGAAACAAGTATGCCGACGGTACTTCCTATTCCCTTATTTATCCCAAAGTTACCATTGACCAGGAGTCCATTATCTTTGATGAATCGGAGTTTGATATTGATGACTATGCGGTAGCCCTCGAAGCAACCATCGGGATTTACGGCATCGGCCTCATTGACGCCATCTCGGATGAAGATTATCGGGAACAATATGAGATAGAGCAGATCAGAGGCTATGCGCAAGGGTTGATCGGTGCTGATATTGAGGAGAAAGACCCCAGCAATCCTTTCCCCGGCAAGCACCCCGGCCGCTTCACCTACCTCCATACACGGGGTACACTGGATAATGGCCCCGGCGCCAATGCCATCTGGAATATTACCAACGTGACCCGCCCCGAACGTACCTACCATTACATCACCGATAAATATGCCCAATTGATGGCCGCCGATCCCGAGGTGCAGCAGTCCTTGGGACAGACACAGGAAGAGATCTATTCCCACCTCATGTCCAAAGACCTTCCCGTGGAATTTACGGAGGATGACTATAAAGCTTTTATGGTATGGCATCGCGCCTTAGCCGTTCCCGCGGCGAGGAATCTTGACAATCCCGTTGTGCAGCGAGGTAAAGAACTTTTTTACAGTAAGGAAGCCGGATGTACTGCCTGTCATCGTCCCGAATGGACTACGCGGGATAATTATACCCCGATGCCCGAACTCTCCAAACAGCGTATCTATCCCTACACCGACCTTCTTCGTCACGACTTGGGGATGAAAAATCCGGGACGGGCGCAGATCTGTCGTACCACTCCCCTCTGGGGTCGGGGTCTGATGTATGTCATCTCTGGACACGAGGATAAGATGCATGACCTGCGTGCCCGTAATTACGAAGAAGCCATCCTCTGGCATGAAGGAGAAGCTATGACAAGTAAAGAATTTTTCCGCGAGTTGCCTAAAGCCGACCGCGATGCTATAGTTGCCTTCCTCAAAGCCATCTGATTTCACCTCATTTTGTGCTACCTTTGTAGCATGAAAGTAAGACAACTGTTTCAGGCTGTCCTTATTATTCTATGGACAGGATTTGTTGCCAACGCACAGGAGACCCTTTTATCTCGGCTTGCCGCCTTGGGAGATGTCGTTAAGGTAGAGCCTCTTCAATCTACAACCTTTAAGGAAAAATATCTCCTTTGGGTACGTCAGCAAGTAGATTGGGAAGGCCGACAAGTCGGTATTTTCCTGCAACGAGTCATCGTAGGGCATGTCGGGACAGAACGTCCCACGGTGATTGTCACCGAAGGGTACGGCGCTAACTATGCCCTGCAGGAAGCTTACTCTGATGAAGTAAGTACCCTTCTTGATGCGAATACCATTGTCGTCGAACACCGTTACTTTCTAAAATCCTGCCCCGATACCCTCAATTGGACATACCTCACCACCAAGAACGCTGCCAACGACCTACACCACGTCCGTACTCTCCTTGCCGGTCTTTACCCCGCCTCCTGGATCAGTACAGGCATCAGCAAGGGAGGACAGACGGCCTTGCTCTACCGTACATGGTTCCCCGAAGACGTTGTTTTTTCCGTCTCCTACGTCGCTCCTCTCAATCGTGCCCCGGAAGACGGGCGTCACGAAGACTTTCTCCGTAAAGTAGGTACCCGTTGGGAGCGTAATCGTATACATAAGTTTCGGAACCAAATTCTTGCCCGCCGTCCGGCAATGATAGAACACCTCAAAGCTTATGCCTCCCAAAAAGGACTGGTTTTCCGAATCACTTGGGACGGACTACTCGACTTCTGTGTCCTCGAATATCCTTTTGCTTTTTGGCAATGGGGAAAACACGCCGAATCTATTCCCGCAAAGAGTGCGGACGACGAAACACTCTTCAACCATTTGATGAACGTTGCCGATGCCGACTATTTTGCCGCCGGTCAAGGCATGGAACCCTTTTTCTTCCAGGCCGCTACCGAAATGGGTTATTACGGCTATGATACCGAAGGACTGCACGGTCTCTCTTTCCCCCATTGTGAAAACTATCTCACACACGTCATGCTCCCTGACAGTATCGGGAAAACACTCTCTTTCGATCGGGCTGCCATGTACGATACAGTTTATCGTTACCTCGAATGCAATGACCCCAAGATCATGTTTATATACGGCGAAGTAGATCCTTGGAGCGCCTCCCGAATCCCCGATTTTCCTGCCAAAGCTAACCGTCTCCTCTTTATCGCCCCCCGCGGCGATCACTCCACACGTATCCGGACGCTTCCCCCCAAAGACAGAAAGAAAGTCCTGGCCTCTTTTCAGACTTGGCTCTCTCTATAGAATTCTATGGAACCCTTAGCCGAACGGATGAGGCCTGTCTCTCTTGACGATTACGTCGGCCAGGCGCATCTGGTCGGTGAAGGTAGTGTGTTGCGTAAAATTTTGGATAGTGGACGAGCACCCTCCTTCATTCTCTGGGGACCGCCCGGTGTTGGAAAAACCACCCTCGCCGGGATTATCGCTCGGCGTCTTGATGTCCCCTTGTATACCTTAAGTGCCGTCAATTCCGGTGTCAAAGACGTGCGTGAGGTCATTGAGCGGGCTAAAGGCGGACATTTCTTCGGAGGAACTCCGATTCTTTTCATTGATGAGATACACCGTTTCAGCAAATCCCAGCAAGATTCGTTGCTCGGCGCCGTAGAGAAAGGTACCGTCACCCTTTTCGGTGCTACCACAGAAAATCCCTCTTTTGAAGTCATCCCCCCTCTCCTTTCGCGTTGCCAGCTCTATATCCTGAAACCACTCGGCAAGGAGGAACTGCTTACCTTACTTCATCGAGCCTTGGAAAAAGACGTCTTTTTGTCCCAGCGTAACGTGACTTTGACGCAAACCGATGCCCTCTTGCGTTTCTCCGGTGGCGATGGACGTAAGCTCCTCAACATTCTTGAATTGGTGATCAATGCTGAAGGCGACACGATGGAAGTAGAGATCACGAACGATAAAGTCGTTGAACGCCTTCAGGCCAATCCCGCCGCTTACGACAAAGGCGGTGAACTCCACTACGACATCATCTCCGCCTTCATCAAGTCTGTCAGGGGTAGTGATCCCGATGCCGCTATCTATTGGTTAGCCCGTATGGTTGCCGGTGGGGAAGACCCCGAATTCATCGCTCGGCGACTTCTTATCCTGGCTGCCGAAGACATTGGCCTCGCTAACCCTAACGCCCTTCTGCTTGCCAATGCCTGTTTCGATGCGCTTCGCAAGATAGGATGGCCTGAGGGACGTATCATTCTTGCCGAGACTACCATTTATTTGGCACTCAGCCCCAAAAGTAACTCCGCTTACCTGGCTATTGGCAACGGGCTTGACCTCGTGGATCAAACGGGTAATCTCCCCGTACCTCTGCACCTCCGTAATGCCCCTACCAAACTCATGTCCGACTTAGGTTATGCAGATGGTTACAAGTATGCACATGACTATGCAGGAAACTACGTCTCCCAGGACTATTTTCCTCCTCAACTTAAAGACACCCGCCTCTGGACGCCGCAAGACAACCCTGCCGAACATAAACTTTATGAAATATATCACGATCATCGGAGGCAAGGATAAGGAAGGCATGCCCGAAAACATCTCCCTCGACCTGGCTGTCGGCACAGTGACGGCCCTCGTAGGGCCTACCGGATCGGGTAAAAGCCGCCTTTTGGCCGACATCGAATGGCTCGCGCAAGGCGATACTCCCACCGGACGCTACGTTTTGGTAGACGGCTTCACACCCGCTTCGGAAGAACGTTTCCTCACCGCAGGTAAGCTGGTCGCACAACTTTCCCAAAACATGAACTTCGTCATGGATGCCTCCGTCGGAGACTTTCTACGCCTCCATGCAGAAAGTCGGGCGGCAGAGCGCCTTAGCCGCTCAATAGGCACGCTCGTAGCCTCCGTTATACAGCAAGCCAATCAACTTGCCGGTGAACCCTTGACGGCAGACATGCCCTTGACTGCCCTTTCAGGAGGGCAGTCCCGCTCTCTGATGATCGCCGACGTTGCTTTTCTGAGCGAATCTCCCATTGTCCTTATTGACGAGATAGAAAACGCAGGGATTGATCGACGTAGCGCACTTTCTCTCCTGATCAGCAAGGAAAAAATCGTCCTCATCGCCACTCACGACCCCATGCTGACCCTCATGGCCGACCAGCGTCTGGTTATACGAAACGGCAGTATCCGGAAGATACTACATACCTCCTCTCGTGAAAAGGACATCCTTGTTACTCTGGAAATGCGCCATCGCGAATTGGATACCCTCCAACAAGCCCTTCGTCTCGGCCTCGAACTGTAAAATCCCTCCTCCCCCTCCGACCTTTCTGTGCTGTGCGGATTGTTACAGTAGAGGGGATTACTCTCTTTGGGGGAGGAGGAGTTTGAAGGTGCCGTGGGAGGTGCGGAGGATGTAAAGCCGGAGGGGAGAAGGGGGTATTGCACTGCGGAGGATGCGGCGGCCGTCTATGGTGTAGATTTCATAGACTTCTGTTTCGTGGGGATCCTTTTCCGGAGGGAAAGGGATGGGGCTTGCAGGGGGATAAGGTAAGGCGGGGAGATAGAGCCGCAGGGTGTCGGGGGCGGAGAGGCCGAAGGCTTGGACGCGTGCGGCTATCTGTACGGAATCTACCACTTCACGCAGACGCTCCGATAAGACATTGACCAGGCCGGTGGCCGTGACGGTGACGGGGGATCCTTGCGCGGTGTCGAGGGATTGCCAGACAATGGCAAAGGTGTCCGACAGGACGGCGTCAGGATGGGTCTCAGGGTTCAGCTCGCTACCGTTCAGCAGGATACGGGTGGAGAGTTGCAAGGGAGCTTCGATGGAGAGGGTGTCTTTACCCGCTGTCAGAGAGAGACTTAACGTGGGCAACGGCACAGTGACGGTGCGTGTGACGGTGGCGCCGACGAGGAAGAGGGTGATGACGGCGCGGCCGGTGTCGCGGGAAAAGATCTTCCCCGTACGGTTTATGTACACGGCAGAGGGGTTATCCGATGACCAGTTTGCCGTGGCGCTCAGGGTGGCGCTCAGGGGACGGGCCAGTGACGGGGAGCTCTCCGTAGTGGTGGCAGTGAAGGAAAATGTGGACTGACCGGCGGCTGGGAGCACCGTCTCCGTTTGGCCCTCGGCTAAGGCGGGGGTGATGGACAAGGTAGGAGGGATAACGTGGATGCGGAAGGTGTCACGGCCCCCGGCGGATGAGATGGCTATGATAGATACTGAATCGGGCAGATCGGACAATCCGCACAGACCCATGACGGACAGCGTGTCTGTACGACCAGGGTAAGGTACTATCTTCAGCGTATCAGGATGGCTGCTTATCCACGTATAGGTAGCTTCCACAGGGAAGGCATCGGAGAGCGTGACCACTTTCAGATATACGGTGTCTCCTACCTGCACTGACTTAGCGCTGCCGCTTACCTCCACGGTGATAACCGGTTCGGTTTCTTCAAGTTCGGGGAAGGAAGGGAAGATGGAGAAGGTGGCAGTGGACAGTGGGATGGTGGTGATTCCTTTTGCAGAGACTTCGATATGGCCGGTAAGAGTTTCATCGGGTATGTGATTACCTCTCACGGTGATGGAACCGTTGGCTTCCTCTGTCAGGATAAGGGGGCCCGGTGGAGTTCCAATGGAAGCCTTCCACTAACAGCGAGTAACTGTTGTCTACCATCAACTGCGCGTGCAAGTTAAGGGATTGTCCGGAGGCGAGGGATAAGCTGGCTCCATCATTTACCTGGTCGGTGCCGCGGAAGAGGAGGAGGGTACCTTCGACTGCCTCGCCGGGGAAGAAGACACTATAAGGAACCGAGAAGGAAAGGGAGGGGCTGGGGGATGACGACCATTGTGTCGGCAAGCTATAGCTCACCAGAGCAGTACCTTTACGGTGGGGAAGGAGAATGGTTTCGAAACCTGACGAGGACTGGAAGGTGATTGCCGAGGAGGAAGAACCGGGGGAGGAGGCTTGTGCGGATTGCCAGGTGAGCCAGTCAGTGTCGTCGGGGGTGAGGCCTTCTATTTTGGGGTAGAGCGCAGGGCTGAGGAGATCGTTGTCGAAGTAGACGGTGGCTTGCAGCTTTACGGGGCGGACTTCGGACAGTTTATAGTGAACACCTTCCATTTTAGGGATGTATCCCTCGTTCTCTATAACGGCTATTTTCATGTCAATGACGGGGGCTTTGAGGGTCAGGGAGTAGGTGACAGTTTCCGTGTATGCGATGGAGATGGGGAATTGACGGTCGTCGGGGGTGTATTTTTTTGGGGTAAGGAGCAACTTATGGCCCTGGCGCACGCCGTTTTCTACGACGATGGAGGCGATGAAATGGGCATCATCGTAGACCCAGGAGAGGCTGTCGGGGGTAAAGAGGCGGGTGAGGGGCACTCCGTCGACTTCCTCGTGACCTGTCGCCGTCACGATGACGGATTCTTTGGTGAGCAGTGGGTCGCGGTCGGCGGCGAGGGACGTGATGACGGTGTCGGTAACGGGTACGAGGGCATTTATCCGGCAGCTGAGGGGGATCGGAGTGAGGGCGGAACCGGGAGGCTGGAGATTGACGGTGAGCGTAGTGTGCAATTCTTGGGGATTCAAGGACATCAGGGTGAGGGGGTTGCCGGGGATGGGGGTGAAGGCGTTGAGCAACGCGGGCTCGTGGATGACCGTCGGGAGTAGTCCCGAGGTAGCTATTTCGATATCCTTATAGTTATCCCAGAGTTGGTAGGGTATCTCTATCTTCTCCTCAATAACGTAGCGGAAGGTGAAAGAGGTGTCGGGGTTGGCTCCCGGGGTGATGACCTGGTAGGCGGACTTGACGGCCCAGCCGGTAGACCAGGGGACAGTCTTGCCACCGTTTATGAGTTCTGCGTTGACGAAGACGGTTTTGGTTTGCCGGTCATCGGCGGGGGCGGGGAAGGTGGTTTCATTGACGCCGGTGATACCGTTTTTATTTAGGAGCTTGATGCGGGTGAGGGCGGTACAGTCTTCGAAGTCGGAATCGTCGATGCCGGTGACGGTATAGGACTTTGCGGTAGCACCGTCTTGGTATAGGACGGTGGCGGGAATGACCATGTCGGTGAGAGTACGGTAATCAAGGGCGGAATTGGGCAGGCCGGTGACCATACGGCGGGTGAGATGGACTTCGGTGTCGGAGATGACGACGAAGCGGATGCCGGGGGTACCTTGGGCGTTGGGGGTGCGGTCTTCGAAGACGTCGAAGACGTCGGCGGGAGTGGAGGAGGAGGAGACCGTATAGATAAAGGTGTCGGGGTAGACGCCCTGGTCGCCGCCAAGGGAGGTGAGGGGGTCAAGGGTGAGGGTGAAGGTGTCGCGGTCGGTGTCGGGGCGGTCGTGACGGGCGGCGAGGGTACGGAGGCCTTTGGCGTCTTTGCCGAAACCGAGGTCGGGGTGTTCGATGGATTGGGAGAGGATGAGGGCATGCTCAAGGTTGGCGCTGGTGTGGAGGTGGTGGAAGCGGAGGGCGCCGAAGGTGTTGGCGGCGGTGGCTTCGTCGTCGGCATTGGCGAGGTCGTCGGCGGTGAGAGGCCAGCCGTAGCGGTAGAGCTGGTACTCCAGGGGAACTTCTTCACCGGCAGCGACGTTGATTTCTTGGGAGGAGGAGGTACGGCGGATCTTCCAGGTGGAGAGGAGGGGGTGCCCCCAAGTGTCGAGTTTGGAGAGGCGGTTAGGGCCGTGGAGGTCGTTGTGGGGGAGGTAGACACGGAGGGCGGAGGGGGGGAAGGAGGGAAACAGGTTACTGAGTTTGGGATCCTCTGTATTCACCACATTGTACTTATAGATTTCGGGGGTCTTGAGGAAGATGAGGGATTGGATATTCGGACAGCCCTCGAAGGCTTTACCTGATATCTTGAACTTGGATTTGAGGCAGATACTGTCGAGAGAGGTTGCCTCGCTGAAGGCACCTTGGTCTATCACTGCATCGGGAGCGGCACGTAAGGAGAAGGAGGTCAATTGCGACTTCGCGAAAGCTCCATCACCTATGTATTTGAGATTGGGAGCGTCAATCTTTATGTGTTTCAAGTTCGTCCGAAAAAAGGCGCTGGAGCCAATTGTTTCGAGGTTGGGGAGTTCGTTGAGGTTTATTTTTTCGAGGGCGGTACATTCGGCGAAGGCAGC
>JAITRW010000027.1 GCA_031288175.1 Tannerellaceae bacterium | reverse complement strand
CCTCCGATACCCTGCCGAAAGTAGACCTCATTTTCTGCAAAGACTGTCTGCAACATCTGTCTTACAAGAATGTACAGGCTGCCCTCGACAACTTCAAGAAAAGCGGCTCCAAATATTTGCTGGTCAGCTCTTATCCAAAGACACTGAGGAATCATGACATTTATGACGGGGATTTCCGCTCTCTCAACTTGTTTAAAAAGCCGTTCCATATGACCCGACCCTTATTGAAGATCAGGGAAAAATCTAAAGTGCCCGGTGTAGGAAGCGACAAGGTAATGTATTTGTTCTCCCTGTCCTAAAAGCGAGAACGATAGATTGAGGTAAGAAAAGCGTGCTTCTTTTAGAAAGCGTTACCTTTGCGGATAAACAGTCGGCCGGTCTGTCGCTCGTTTTTGGTTTATGGCAATGTTTATTCCATATTCCGGAAATGAGAGGAAAGTCCGGGCAACACAGGGCACCATACTTCCTAACGGGAAGCCGTTCGTGAGAGCGGAGTCGCATAACAGAAAAGAACCGCCGACGTTACCGCCGGTAAGGGTGAAAAGGTGAGGTAAGAGCTTACCGGACTTTGCGGTGACGTGAAGTGCCGTATGTCTTATGGGTTGCAAGGTCATGTACACCGGCGTTTGAGGGTAGCCCGCCTGATGCCGAGGGGTAGACTGCTTGAACTTATCGGCGACGGTAAGTCTAGATAAATGGCAGACGCTTCCGCAAGGATGCACAGAACCCGGCTTACAGGTCGGCTGTTTTTTTCTTTGAAACCGAACCGGAGTGAAGATGGCAGGTAATATCCTTGAGGAAATCTATGAAGTATTCCGGCAGTGTGGCGGGAAAGTAACCACGGACACTCGCTCTAACGGAGACGGCGCTTTGTTTTTTGCACTGAGAGGGCAGCGTTTCGATGGCAACCGCTTCGCTGAGAAAGCCCTTGCAAGCGGTAGCTGTGCTGTAGTCATTGACGATAGTGCGTGCTATAAACCCGACGGACGCCATTTTCTCGTAGACAATGCTTTGTATACGTTACAGTCTTTGGCTACTAAGCACCGTCAAGTACTCTCCGACACGTTGAAAATATTGGCAGTGACGGGTACAAATGGGAAAACGACGACTAAAGAACTGATAAAGGCTGTTCTCCGTGAGAAATTCGGAGAGGGTTGCCTCGCAACGGAAGGTAACTTGAACAACGAAATAGGTGTACCCTTAACATTGTTGGGAGCAAAGAAAGAAACGTCCGTGTTGGTTTTGGAAATGGGAGCCAATCATCCGGGAGAAATTGCACGACTTTCGACGATAGCCCAACCCAATTGCGGACTTATCACTAATGTAGGTCGCGCTCATTTGGAGGGGTTCGGCACACGCGAAAAAGTTTTCCAGACGAAGAAAGAACTGTTCGATAATCTTCTACAACGCAAGGAAAGTTTTGCTTTCGTCAACGAGGATGATCGTGAGTTGCTGAAGTCTGCGGAAGGGCTGAAAAAAATCACATACGGAACGAAAGCCTCCGCCTCTGTGACAGGGAAGATGCTTTCTTGCAACCCTTACCTCGTGTTTGAATGGTGTACCTATACAATAGAAACACATATAGTAGGAGGATACAATCTCTATAATGCATTGGCAGCAGTAGCAGTAGGACAGTTTTACGGTGTCTCCAGGGAAGCTATCTGTCGTGGAATCGCGGGCTATAAACCTTCAAATAACCGGTCTCAATTGCAAGAAACCGGACGAAATATCCTTTTTATAGACGCTTACAACGCCAATCCTGACAGTATGAACGCCTCCTTACGTAACTTCTCTACCGTGTGCGCCGCCCATAAAGCAGTTATACTCGGAGATATGCTGGAGCTGGGTCATGCCAGCGTCGACCTCCATGCCGAAATTGTTGAGTTGCTCCGTAGTTGTTACTTTGAAAAAGTCTACCTTTGTGGGAAAGAGTTCTTTAAACTCGCCGATGGATTTTCTTCCGTTAAGGATTTCTTTTCCCAAACGACAACTTATCCGTTGCACGGTGGCAAAAGACAACAAACTTCGGTTAGTTTTTTCCAAGTAACGGAAGAATTGATCCATGAACTGCGAGAGAATCCGATTGAGGGTTATCACATCCTTATCAAAGGATCAAGGGGTATGTCCCTCGAAAAAGTGGTAGCGTTCCTGTAAATTTGCTGAAACTCATATTTATACACGCACACGGTTCAGATGAAAAAAAAGAAAAAAAATAACGACAAAGAATTGCATATCTTCTCTGTGGTGTCCGACTTTGAGATATCCAAAGATGGCGTCTGTTTCCTTACTCCACGGGCTGTTGACCTGATAAAAGCCGTACACGAAACAGGCTCTATCCTCGCTGCCTCGAAAGAAGCCCGCATCGCCTACCCACAGGCATGGAATCTGCTTGACACCTTGAACCATATTTCAGACTTGCCGGTTGTCGTTCGCCAACAGGGTGGTATTCATGGCGGCGGAACGATCGTTACGCCTTTCGGTATGCGTCTTATCACAAGATACTGCAAGTTACAAGCAAAGTACGACAATTTTATCTTGGAAATGGAGAAAGAAATCCAAGACCTTTTCACTTTTGTGGCGAAATGACACTTGTCTATCCAGGCACTTTTTCTCCTTTTACACGCGGTCACCATGCTATCGTGATGCGGGCTATTACTTTCGCCGACCGTCTTGTGGTGGCTGTCGGAAAAAATAGCGTCAAGGAATCTCTCGTATCCCCCCTATCCGAAAGAGTTGAGACTATCCGTCGACTCTACGTTTCCATACCACATATTGAAGTCGTTACTTACGAAAAAATGTTGACAGCCGACTTGGTACGTTCTTTCGGTAAGGAGGCTGTTATCCTCAGGGGCATCCGTTCCTTTTCCGATTTTGAGTATGAGCAGACCGTCGCGGAAGTCAATCGCCGTCTGAACGGCGTCGAAACACTCTTTCTTTTTGCCGAACCGTCGTATGCCCACATTAGATCTTCTGTGATACGAGAGCTCCTCCGTTACGGAAAAGACGTTGCCGATTACTTACCTTAATGTTTCACAAATTGTTTATTCGTTGCAGGAAAGAGTTCGAGGATAAGTTGCTCAAAAGCACGGATGATCGTTGCCGACGGACAAGTATAATTGTTGACAAGTAATGCCAACGCATAACGCCGTTCCTCATAAAAGACATAGCCTGCATAACATCTGACAGCCATCATGCTTCCGCTTTTTAATCGGACAATACCTTCGAGATGCGTTCCTTTAAGGAAGTTCTTCACCGTTCCTTCCTTTCCTGCCAACGGAAAAGAATTAAGATAGATCTCGGCATTCTCCGAGTGTGCCATGTATACCAGCAAAGAAACCACAAACTGGGCGGAAAGCTTGTCGGCTGTAGCTAGTCCACTGCCATCGTACATAACAAGAGGTATAACGTCAAGCCCTCGTTTTGTCCAGCAGTCTGTCAAAACTTCAATACCTCTTTCATAAGAACCTGGCGGCTTTCCGAGAACTTTCAGCAAAGCGTCGGCATAGAGATTATGACTATATTCGTTAGTGATGCGGATAATCCGGCCAAGAGGAGGAGAAGTAACGGTAAAAAGTGCTCGTCCTGAAAACGGAGGAATAGCGGTATCCGCCAAAGAACTACGGAGACATCCGGCAGTCAGGGCAACATCTATCCCTGCGTCACACAAGCGTTCGGTAAATAATCCGGCAAGGAAAAGCGGAGGGTCGGGGATATCTCCATGCAAAGGATAGTCCATCCGTCGACAAGGAACTGTACCGCTCAAGTACCGTTCATTGGAAAGCGGAAGTCCGGTGATATAAGCAACAGGGGTATTGCCGTCATCCGTTGCAATAGTTTGTAACGCATTATGGAAACAGATAGAAGAAAGCTCGGGCAAACAATATTTTAGAGTAGGATGTTCACCGGCCTCGCCTGTTTCCAAATACAAGGTATAGGCATTGTCGAAAACATTCAACCCATAACACCCTGCACCGTAGTAATTACCGACATCTTCTAATAGCCATTTGGGAGACACCCCTCTATCCTGTCCCCGTTCGTCGGCAAGGACGGAGCCGGTTATCGTCCGGATCCCCTCTGTACGCACAGCGACAATCCATTCTTCAATGAAATCCGTCTGTGGTATTTTCTTTTTTTCTGTTAGGAGATACTGTGAACCGATCGTCGGATCTCCCCCGCCCGTTATGTACAGATCGCCGAAAAGGGTATCGTTTCTTATTATACCTTTATAAGATATCACGGTAGAGAAACAGAAATCGGGCCCAAGCAGTTCAAGCGCAGTTGCCGTCGTAACGGTTTTCATTACCGAAGCGGGAGTTAACCGGCGTTTTTCGTCAAAGGCGTATAAGAACGTATCGGTATCAACATCGCGCACAGCTAAGGCGAAACTCACCCCTTGCATAAAATCTTCCTGTAAGAGCCTCTTGACGGCATCAGGGGATTGCCCGTTCGCCGTAACAACGATCAACAAGCAAATCAACAACCCTACGACCTTAACTACATCTGCAAGAGCTTTATATTTGAGGTTCATCTTGAAGAGGGGGAGATAAGTGATCGAAAGATTCTTGGAGAGCAAGTAATTCTTCTTTAAGGTAGTATAGTCGACTGAGCAACTCTGTTTTCCTGACAATATCGGGTTTGTGGTGTTTCAGTTGCCGTTTCGCGCCGACAAGGGTCATGCCTTCTTCACGAAGGAGACGATGAATTTGCCGGAGAGTGTCAATATCTTCAGCACGATAGAGACGCGGACCTCTCTGAGTACGACGAACTGGTTTCGGTTCACCGAAAACTTTCTCCCAAAAACGCAAAGTAGATTCCTCTACGCCCAATAACCGCGACACTTCACCTATGGAATAGAAGAGCTTCTCCTTGCCCATGCGAGTATTAGTCCATCACCTGCCCATGGTTTTCGGCCAACTGGAGCATACGGTCATATTCTTCGGGCGAGAGATCCATGAAATAGTATTTGGCGGGATTATCGTATTTACCACTTACGATAACCTCGTAATGCAGGTGCGGTCCGGTAGACTTTCCAGTATTACCAACTTCCCCAATCACTTGTCCGCGGATAACGCGATCCCCGCGTTTACAACGAAACCTGCTCAAGTGTCCGTACAAAGTTCTGTATCCGTATCCGTGTTCTATGATAATACAATTACCGTATCCTTGCCTCCATCCAGCAAAGGAAACCGTCCCGTTCCCTGTCACATAGATATCCGTACCGACCTTGGCGGAAAAGTCCATACCCGAATGGAAACGGGGTACTCGATAGATAGGATCAATCCTCATACCGTAACCGGAGGCGGTATGGTTAAGGTTTTTGTTGGCGATAGGTTGAATGGCGGGAATACATTTACTACGCTCTTCCAGGTTTTTCCCTGTATTGATAAGTTCTTCCAAAGAATTTGACTGCACATAGAGCTGCTTGCGAAGCATGTCCATTCGGCGAGTGGTGGAGATAACCAATGAAGAATTGGAAAGTTCCATAAGATGCTTATAACGATCCGTACCGCCAATACCCGACTTCCTGACAGATTCAGGAATGGATTCCGTCTGAAAAATAGCACGATACAGGTTCTCATCCCGCTGCTGTAAATCGGTAAGCACATCCATAGCTTCTTTAAGCTGAATGGAAAGCATATCGTATTGGGACATCAGAAGCTTATTTTCCTTGCGAAGAATCGCTTCATGCGGAGAATCGAAGAGATACATCATTCCAAAGAAAGTAATCAAACCAAATACTACACCTGTCGCAAGATGACGTATTATGATAAATATCCGATCTTTCAAAGACGGAAAAACCCTCTCGTAGCTGAGCGAGTCTTTGTTATAAATATAGTAGACTTTTCGAGCCATCATTCGACCGAGCAGGCAAAAAACGCCAACTCGGCACGAAGGTAAAAATATTTACTTTTACACCCCTATTCGAAAGGGGAAAATAATAAGAAATAATAATCAACATGACGATGACAGCAAGGGAAGTAAGAGCTTCCTTCAAGGCTTTTTTTGAATCCAAGGGCCATAAAATAGTTCCTTCCGCACCAATGGTTATTAAGGATGACCCTACCCTTATGTTTACCAATGCCGGTATGAATCAGTTTAAAGACGTTATTCTCGGAAATGTACCGGCAAAATACCTGCGTATCGCGGATTCGCAAAAATGTTTGCGCGTAAGCGGTAAACATAATGATTTGGAAGAAGTGGGCAAGGATACCTACCACCACACTATGTTCGAGATGCTTGGGAACTGGTCGTTTGGAGACTATTTCAAACGTGAGGCCATTGATTGGGCTTGGGAATACTTGACCGGAGTACTCCACTTGGACGCAGGTCGCCTGTACAGCACTGTTTTTGAGGGAAGTCCTGCCGAAGGATTGGAACGTGATGCCGAATCTGCCGCACACTGGGCTAACTACCTACCTATTTCACATATTCTCAACGGTAGCAAGAAAGACAACTTCTGGGAGATGGGAGACATCGGCCCCTGTGGTCCTTGTTCGGAGATCCATATTGACTTACGAACGGAAAACGAACGTGCTACAACGAATGGTGCAACACTGGTAAACTCCGGTCACCCGCAGGTAATAGAAATATGGAACCTTGTCTTCATGCAATACAATCGTTTGAACGACGGAAGTCTCAATCCGTTACCGGCCAAAGTGATAGATACGGGAATGGGCTTTGAACGTCTCTGTATGGCCTTACAAGGCAAGACGTCAAACTACGATACCGACATTTTTCAACCTTTGCTCCTTGCCCTTGCACACCTGACAGGCACGCCTTACGGCGCTGATCCTCGTAAAGATATTGCCATGCGTGTTGTCGCCGACCATATCCGTACCATCGCTTTTGCCATTACCGACGGGCAATTACCATCGAATACCAAAGCCGGTTACGTAATACGACGTATTTTGCGACGGGCGGTACGTTATGGATATACATTCCTTGAACGACGCGAAGCTTTTATCTACTCCCTTATTCCCGTACTCATTGAGACGATGGGCGAAGATTATCCCGAACTTTCCGCCCAACAGACACTCATCGAACGGGTAATGAAGGAAGAGGAGGAGTCGTTCCTTCGTACACTGGATACCGGTATCCGTCTGCTCGACAAAAAGATGGAGGAGGCGCGTGCCGCAGGTACCATGCAAATCAGTGGTAAAGATGCTTTCACGTTGTACGATACCTATGGTTTTCCATTTGATCTAACTGAGCTTATCCTCCGCGAGCACAATATGTTTACCGACAAGTCTGCCTTCGATACCGAAATGAGTAAACAAAAGGAGCGGGCACGCAATGCGGCTTCTGTCGAGACGAGTGATTGGGTGACGGTAGAAGAAGGTGAAAGCCTGTTCGTAGGTTACGATGAGACGGAGTTTACCGCCCGCATCCTGCGTTATCGCAAAGTGAAACAAAAAAATACCACGTTATATCAAGTTGTGCTTGATCGAACGCCTTTTTATGCCGAGAAAGGGGGGCAAGTCGGGGACACAGGGCTTCTCTCCGATCCGGATGGACATTCTTTTTCTGTTATTGATACAAAATGTGAGAATAACCTTTCTATACACCTAATGCCCTTCTTGCCCGAAAATCCGACGGTTTCCTTCTTCGCTACAGTAGATAAAGAGAAACGTTTACAGTGCGCTGCCAATCATACGGCAACCCACCTCCTTCACGAAGCTCTGTGCGAACTGTTCGGCACGCACGTCGAACAAAAAGGCTCTTATGTGTCACCTGAATCACTTCGTTTCGATTTTTCTCATTACGCCAAAGTGACGGATACCGAGTTACGCGAACTGGAACGTCGTGTGCATCGTAAAATTCGCGACAATTTACCCCTTGAAGAACATCGTAACCTCCCTATCAGCGAGGCAAAAGCTTTGGGGGCAATGGCTCTTTTCGGTGAAAAATATGGCGAAAAAGTTCGTGTTATCCGTTATGGTACGTCCATTGAATTGTGCGGAGGTACGCATCTTGCTCGAACAGGAATGATAGGCTCCTTTCGCATAACGGCCGAAAGTTCTATAGCTTCCGGTATCCGTCGTATCGAAGCCCTGACAGGTGAAGCGGCCGACAATTTCTCTTACTTCCACCAAGACATCCTCCGCGAAATACGTCAACTTTTTAATAACGTATCTGACATAGTTCCTGCCATTCGGCGTACTATCGAAGAAAAAGAAGGGATGCGCCGCCAACTGGAAGATTACATGAAAGAACGTTCCGCTACACTCAAAGCAAAGCTGGTAGAGACAGCCGAAGTGCGCCGTGGTATCAAATTGATACGTGTTACCGACAAAGGGAACATAGACATGTTCAAAGACATTGCTTTCCGGATGAAAGTGGAGATGAAGGAGCCTTATTTATTCGTAGCCGGTGTTACCGAAGGTGACAAATGCTTTTTGCTGGTTGCCCTGAGTGACGATTTAGTGGCCGAAGGGCATCATGCAGGAAAACTGGTTAAGGAAGCGGCGAAGCATATTCGCGGAGGAGGAGGAGGACAAGCGCATCTGGCTACAGCCGGCGGTAATTATCCCGACAGTTTACAGGCTGCCATAAATGCCGTTATTAAAGGGGTTGGCTTAGAATAGTAAGAGTACCGAGTACCCAAAATGAAAGAAAACGAAATGATATTCGGACTGCATGCCGTCATTGAGGCTATACAGTCCGGAAAGGCGATAGACAAGATCTTGCTGAAAAAAGATCTGCAAAGTGAATTATCACGCGAACTGTCGGAACTCCTTAGAGGAAGGTTCATACCCATTCAACGAGTACCTCAGGAACGGCTTGACCGCATCACCCGTAAAAATCACCAAGGGATAATTGCCTTTGTGTCCGCCGTCGATTATCAACACCTCGAAGACCTGATACCTTCTATCTATGAACAAGGAAAAGATCCGTTCATCGTGTTGCTGGACGGTGTGACCGATGTCCGTAACTTCGGCGCTATTGCCCGCACTTGCGAATGTGCTGGGGTGAACGCTATCGCTATACCGTCGACAGGGAGTGTTTCCGTGACCGCCGATGCGATGAAAACTTCGTCCGGTGCACTTAATCATTTACCTGTTTGCAAAGAACGAACTATACACGGAACCCTATGTTTTCTCCGACAGAGCGGACTGCGAGTCATCGCCGCTTCCGAAAAAGCGGCCGAGCCATATACCGCCATTTCTTATGAAGGGCCAATCGCACTTGTTTTAGGAGGAGAAGATACCGGTATTTCTATGGACAACCTTCGCATTGCAGATCATATCGTCCGTATACCTCAGCACGGAGTCATCAAGTCCCTCAATGTATCTGCTGCTGCTGCCGTCCTTATTTACGAAGCTCTCCGGCAAAGAAATTAAACCTCTTAGTCTACGTTAAGGGTAACGCGGCGGAAAGATTCGACGGTGAGGGAGGACGATTGTTGTTTCAGGTATTGTTCAATGGTGAGTTTGTTGTCTTTCACAAATTCCTGTTGTAACAGCGTATTTTCCTTATAATATTTTTGAAGAGCGCCTTGTGCAATGCGGTCAAGGAGATTTTCGGGTTTGCCGACTTGGCGAGCTTTGTCACGGGCAATTTCCAATTCCTGATCTATTGTCTTTTGAGGGACTTCTTCGGGACGAACGGCTACAGGATTCATTGCCGCTACTTGCATAGCTACGTCGCGAGCGGGCTGACGTTCTATCTTTTCGTTGAAAGCAACGATAGTTGCCAACTTGTTTCCAGGATGAATGTAAGAAATAGCAACAGCGCCTTTGACAAACTCATAATAACCAAGTTCCATTTTCTCACCGGTCACTCCAATACGATCGGTGATATGCCCCTGTACGGGACGGCCATCTCCAAGCGGAATAACAAGAAGTTCATCCAAAGTAACCGGTTTTTTATCCATCGCAACATCAAGAATCTGCTGAGTAAGGGCGACAAACTCGCTATTCTTCGCTACAAAGTCAGTCTCACATTTCAAGGCGACGATGGCTGCAAAACCATTTTTTTCGGAGGCCAATACACAACCTTCGGAGGCGTCACGATCGGAACGCTTAGCGGCCACTGCTTGTCCTTTCTTACGGATAATTTCCATCGCTTTTTCAAAGTCACCCCCAGCTTCTTGCAAAGCGTTCTTACAATCCATCATCCCTGCTCCACTCATCTTACGCAAGTGGGAAATATCTGCCATTGTGATTGCCATACTTTTATAGTTAACGGTTTACTCTTCCTCTTCTTCATCCTCCGGTTCAATGACCGGCTGTTCTCCATCAATATCCACATCAGTAGGTTGAGGCCCCTTACGTCCCACACGCGCACGGCGGTCTTTTCTCACAGGGACAGACTCTTCTCCTTCGACAACTGTTTCCTCTTCGGGTTTACGTGCTTTACGTTCTTCCAACCCTTCTTTAATAGCGGTACATACGGCACCCACGATAAGCTCAACAGATTTGATCGCATCGTCGTTAGCGGGAATGATGTGGTCAATATCCGAGGGGTCCGAATTGGTATCCACAATGGCAAAAACAGGTATACCGAGACGTTTGGCTTCCCGTACTGCAATATGCTCTCTCACTACATCTACAACAAAAAGTGCCGTCGGAAGGCGTGTCATATCGGCGATTGACCCCAACATCTTTTCAAGCTTCGCCCGCTGGCGCGTTACCTGGAGCTTTTCTCTTTTGGAGAAGTTGTCATAAGTACCATCTTTACTCATCTTGTCGATAGTCGACATCTTCTTGATAGCCTTACGGATAGTCGGAAAATTAGTAAGCATACCTCCCGGCCAACGTTCAACGACATAAGGCATTCCCGTAGTTGACACCTGTTCGGCAACTACTTGCCGTATCTGTTTTTTCGTAGCTACAAAAAGGATACGCTTACCTTCGAGAGCGAAATTCTTCAAGATCTTGGCCGTTTCCTCAAGCTTGATGGCTGTCTTATGTAAGTCAATGATGTGGATCCCATTACGCTCGGCAAAGATATAGGGTGCCATAGCGGGATTCCACTTTCTTTTCAGGTGTCCGAAATGCGCACCCGCTTCGAGTAATTGTTCAAAAGTGACTGATAACATTATCTTTCTAATTTAGTCGTTTACGTTCTCTGAAGTAAGCAACCGTAAGGTAGTCCTCGCCAAAAGAGAGGAATCCCTACCGTTTGGATTCTAAACGTCTGTTTCTCCGGCACATCTATTAACGCTTGCTGAATTGGAAACGTTTGCGTGCTTTGGGGCGTCCCGGTTTCTTCCGTTCTACTGTACGGGGATCACGCGTCACGAACCCTTCGGCACGTAAGATCGCCTTCACATCAGGAATGGCTTTGATGAGCGCACGAGTAATACCTAAACGAGCAGCTTCCGACTGTCCTTTAAAACCACCGCCATCCAAATTTATCTGGATATCGTATTTTTCGGTGACCTCCAAGACGTTCAACGGTTGTTTCACGACATACTGAAGGAGCGGGGATGGGAAATACTGCCCGAGTTCCCTTTCGTTTATGATGATTTTTCCTGTTCCTTCTTTAAGGAAAATACGGGCAATCGCTTCTTTCCGTCGCCCTATTGCTGTGATGAGTGCCATCCTGATTCGTTAAGTTACTTGTATGAATTGACATCAATAACTTTAGGCTGCTGGGCTTCGTGCTTATGTTCCGACCCGACATACACGTAAAGATTACCGAGTATGGCATCGCCCAACCGATTCTTCGGAAGCATCCCTTTTACCACCTTACGGAAAAGACGATCTTCACCTTTTTCTTTCAATTGCACCGGCGACATTGCACGTTGCCCTCCGGGATAGCCCGAATAGCGCAGGTATACCCTATCAGTCCATTTTTTACCGGTAAGGACAACTTTGTCGGCGTTTACAATGATCACATTATCACCACAGTCCACATGGGGAGTAAAATTCGGTTTATACTTACCCCGCAACAATTTGGCTACTTTCGAGCACAAACGTCCAAGGTGCTGTCCTTGGGCATCTACTACGACCCATTCTTTCGTAGCGGTCATCTTATTCGCCGAAAGGGTCTTGTAACTAAGCGTATTCACGTCTGGAAATCTGTTAATATTTACAACAACATAGGCCAACCGGAGCGCAAAAGTACAGCTTCTTTCCTAACCTCCAAACTTTCCCTGTCTTTTTTTCGTCTTATTCCTAAGCTTTCCCAACCAGTCGACCGAAGAGTATATACAAGTCCCCGCCTTCTTTTAATGATATCTATTCGTGTAATTTCTCAAGCAAATGAATTTCTAGTCATGGAGAAAATGGTAATTTTGCCATCAGTTACACCGAATAAACAACAATCAAAAAACCATGAGGAATATAAGTCAAATCTCGTCGGGAATGCTCGTGAGCACTTTCTACCTGGCCTTTATTCCGATAAGCTGCCAACAGGAAGATCCGACATCAAGAGAAGATCCTAACAGTAAGATAGAATATGGAACAGATACCTATGCACTGAAAGAGTACAAAGTGGAACGACATCCGCCGGTTGTTCGCAACGGCTTCGGCATGGACATTTTCCACGCAGGAGGAGCAGACCTGGATACGCTGTACCTTGACACCGAATTACCGCCCTTGCACCCCAATAAGCCGACCGCTGACGGCCTGTTACCTGTTAAACGGTATACCGACGCCGAGACGCTTGAAGAGAAAGAAGCCGCATTTGCCTATGACTTGCTTTTCTTTAATGAATTTGTTTATGTTCCGCAAGTAACCGGAGATTACAGTTCAACAGGTTATCCCGTAATATTCCTTTATACGGATCCCGATGACGAATCCGTCACGGTGGCAGCCGCTCTGGTAGGACAGGGTAAAAGTTATTTCAACGCTTTCACCAAAGATAGTGTGACGGCGCACCTTGCCGACCTGCGTTCAGATCCCCTTATTGATTTACCCTCGCTTCGCACCGAGTTATATGCCCAGACGGCCGAAGGCGGTATTGTGGACGGAACGATAATGTTGCGAGACGGTGTCGAAGAACTCTACAAAACGCTGGTTATCGGTAACAAGTTTCGTCCGAACATCGGTGGCGTTTTCTCAGGCATGGAGGCCGACGAAGAGACACAACACCTTTACCAGCCCGTCTTTCTGGTCCGTACCCGAGAAGGTTTGTATGCGAAATTCATGGTGACACGCTTCAAAGGTACAGGGGCGGATACGCAGAGGTTAACTTTACAATGGCAGGCCTTACCCGAATAGCTCTCTATATCCACATCTTACTGTTTTCGCTCGCACTTCATGGGCGGGTGGTGATAGATATGTACGGGAGGAAGGTGACACTCCCCGATACTCTTCGGCGTGTCATCCCTTACGACAACAAAACGAACGTCCTGCTTTACCCTTTGGCAGGAGAGAAGATGGTCGCACGAGCGCGTTGGATGCGGGCTTCCTATTTCGAATTAATCACGCCGACATGGATGAAGTTGCGGGAAATTGATACCCGTCAAGCCGAAGAGGTGATGAAACTGCGGCCGGAAGCGATAATAGTAGGGGCTTTTCTCGACGACCGGACGAGTATAGAAGGCTATATTGCCTTTGCAGAGCGGGTAAATATTCCCCTTGTCGTCGTCGATATTGACTTGATGCGTTTGGACAAGACTATCAACTTTCTCGTTTCCCTGCTCGGACGCTCGGAGCGGTCGGAGGCACTTACCGCTTTCATCCGTGACGTATACCATGACGTCGCTACCTTACCTCCTTTGACAGGTATACGCCCAAAAGTGTATATGGCTAATGACCCCAACGGCTTGCGTACAGCTCCTCGGAGTAGTCGACATGCGCAATTGTTCGACATCCTGCAAGTGGATAACGTAGTGCGTTCTCCCCTTGAGGCCAATGGTTTCGCCTACGTATCTATTGAACAACTCCTTTTGTGGCAACCCGAGTATATCCTTTGTGTAGGGAAAGGGGAAGTAAATCCCTACCGAACGGTCCTCAAATCCGCACTTTGGCGTTCAATACCCGCAGTTCGGCAACGTAAAGTATATTACGTCCCCGAAGACCCTTATTCATGGTTCGACATTCCCCCATCAGCCAACCGTTTAGCGGGATTAATCTGGTTTATGGAATTATTCCGCGGACAAGCAAAAGAGGTGACCGAACGGCGGATAAAGGAGTTTTACAGGCTCTTTTATGGATACGAACTGTCGGAAAAAGAATATTGGAAGCTGTTTGAGTGGCGATGAAAATGACGACGAGGATGAAAATGAGGATGACGGCAATGGCAATGTTTCCGTTCATCGCTATGGCGCAATCCGGTTTATCCGACAGTGTCGCCCTTCCTGATGTAACCATCACGGCAGACGCCCCGCGACAGGTATTGACCCAAAGCTACTCTCAGACCGATATTCCTTATGATGCCATTGAGGAGAAAATCGCCACCTCCCTGATTGATGTCCTTGAGCAAGCGCCCGGCATCACCAAACGCGGGGAATATCATTCTCCCATCGCTCTGCGCGGACTGGGTGGTAAACGTCTTTTAATCACCAAAGACGGTAACCGACGTATGGGTAACTTTTCGGGAGGATTCATGGGGCAGAGTGTCAACGTCTACGACCTGGCAAAAGTAGAGATCATCAAAGGGCCCGCCTCCGTACAATATGGACCCGGTGCTATCAGCGGCATTATCAACATGGAAAGTAAGCCTCCTTTCCTTCGACGAGGCATACATGGGAAAGCCTTATCTTCTTACGGAACGAACAATGCCGAGCGGAATGTCCTCACTCATCTCGCGTGGGCAAACCTTGACCATGCCTTAACCCTTTCCGCGCGTTACCGGTCAGCTGACGATTATCACAAGGGACATGGCGAAGTATCCGAAAATTCTTCCTTTACCGACAAAGACCTGCGTGCCGCTTACCATTGGGAAGGGTATGCATCTATCGCCCTCTCTGCCGAAGCCGAATATCATGATGGAGGGCCTTGGGGACATCCCCGCGGTTTCAACGGCACAATGTTCATGCGCATGTACAATCCCTATGACAATACCTTCCACTCCGCCGTCACCCTGCGCTGGTTACCGGAAAGATGCCTTCGACGGCTTGAGACCTCTATCTATTACGACCACGAACGACGACAGCAACGCAAAGACAGTTATGACGTCGGTAGCGGTCTCCTTTCTTACCGCGAGGACGTGAATTACCGCAACGGCTATGGAGGATACCGCCTTCTTAGCCGTTGGGCGTTAGGCGCTTGCGAACTATCGGCAGGCTCCGATGGCGTCCTGTATCGTATTGAATCACCCACAGAAGCAACAGACTATTTCCTGGATGCCTACATCCGTAACCGTGTCAGCAAAGATGCAGGCGTGATGATGGGAGGTATTTTCGCCGAAAACGAATATATATCCGGAAATTGGAAACTACGTGGCGGCTTGCGCACCGACGGTTCGGTGGTCAACGAAGGTGCCGTTCATGACACCACCCTTGCACAAGGGCGCCGCAGTACCGTAAAGGCATGGAATGGCGTGGCGGGATTAGTCTATACGGTGGCGGAAGAAATGTTTGCATCGTTACAAGTGGCGCGATCTTGCCGGATGCCCGATGCCATGGAGATGTTTATTATTCGTTCGGCGTCGGACGGTATCGTTTATGGTAATCCGGCCTTGACTCCGGAGTATGGACTAAACCTCGACGCAGGGTTACGGGGGAACATAACCTTCGGTGGACTTAACGGCGCAACAGAAGCCATTCCGCATCCTCCGACGCTGGTCTTCGATCTCAGTCTTTTCGCCAATTTCCTTAATGAATTCATCTCTCAGGAATATTGGCGTAACTCCGGTAAAAAAGGAATCAACTATACCTATCTCAATATTGAACGCGCACGTATTTATGGTGCCGAACTCTCCCTTACCTTCCTCTACCCCGCCTTTCTGCATCCCGACAATCGCCTCGCCTACAATGCTACCTTCGTCTATACTCAAGGCGATAAATTACGGACAAACGATCAAGACAACGCCGGTTGGCTTACTCGCGGAGACCCTCTCCGCACGATTCCTCCTTTCAATTGTTACCATGAAGTGAATCTTCGGCATATCCTTAACTCCGGAAAATCGTTTTACCTCAGCGCCGACTCCCGTTATTACGCCTCGCAACACCGTATCGCCCCCTCGTCGGAAGGAGGATATGTCTCCCCTGCCTATGCGCTTTTCGGCATATCCGCCGGCTTTACCTGTAAAAGGCGTTTGACTTTCGATTTCAAACTCCGGCTCGACAACCTTGCCGATAACGCATACCGTCCCTTCGAGACAATCGTCCAAGGTATGGGACGTACCGCCAAATTCCTCTTTTCCTCCTCTTTCTAACTTCAAGTACATACCTTTTGGCAATGTATTTGTACAACAAAGATTGAAAGGCTATAGATAAACGGATATGGAAGATAAGAAGATGACAACCGAGCAGGCGAATATCATGGGAAACAACGTGAACAGAGGGGAGTGTGTACAAGAAAACTGGGAGCAAGAGTGCGTAGGTGATGAGACGACAAAATTACAGAATGAACAGCCGCACACGACAGAAAAGGATGTAGAAACTGACAATGTGGCACCACAGAAAGAACCTCTTTGGCAGGAACGATACGAATCCCTGAACGATACACATCTCCGCTTAATGGCAGAGTTCGACAACTACCGCAAGCGAACGATGCGCGAAAAAGCAGAGTTAATACGGGGCGGTAACGAAGTGGCTTTAAAAGCCTTACTCCCCGTAATAGACGACGTGGAACGTGCAATATCCAATATACGAGAAGTAGCGGATATCGTAGCCGTGAAAGAAGGTATAGAATTAATTTACGGTAAGTTTCGCACTTATCTGACTCAACAGGGTATCTCGGAGATTGAGGTTATCGGACAATCCTTAAATACGGAAACGTCGGAAGCGGTGACGAGTTTTCCTGCTCCGCAGGAGGATATGAGAGGGAAAGTAATTGACTGTATCCAGAAAGGTTACAAATTGAATGACAAGGTGATTCGACACGCTAAAGTAGTTGTGGCCGAATCCTAATACGGGAAAAAATGAAACGAGACTACTACGAGGTATTGGGGGTATCGAAAACGGCGACAGAAGAAGAAATAAAAAAAGCCTATCGCAAGAAAGCTATTGAATACCACCCTGATAAAAACCCCGGTAACAAGGAAGCAGAAGAAAAGTTTAAGGAAGCCGCCGAGGCTTATGACGTCCTTAGTGATCCTCAAAAACGTCAGCGGTACGACCAGTTCGGGCATGCAGGAATGAATGGTTCGGCCGGAGGAGGGTTCAATGGGGGTGGTATGTCTATGGAAGACATCTTCTCCCACTTTGGAGACATTTTCGGCGGACGCTTCGCCAACGGTCGTTACTCCAGTTTTAGTTTCAGTGGATTCGACGGTGGTGGAGGATCAGGGAGGACGATGAACCGTGGTTCCGATCTGCGCGTGAAAGTGAAGTTAACTCTGAAAGAGGTAGCAAGTGGGGTAGAGAAAAAAATCAAAGTGAAGAAAGATCTCCCCTGTAAACAATGTAATGGTAGCGGCGCAGAAGAAGGAGGGGCTTCTACTTGCACCAGTTGCCGGGGGAGAGGACATGTCTCGCGTGTCGTAAATACACTGTTGGGGCAAATGCGGTCGCAGACGACCTGTCCTACCTGCAATGGTGAAGGCAAAGTCATTACAAAAAAATGTTCTGCCTGCGGCGGCGAAGGGACAACGCGCGATGAGGAAGTGATTACAATAAACATTCCAGCCGGCATGGCCGAAGGGATGCAACTGTCCATGCAAAACAAAGGGAACGCCGCACGGCGAGGAGGAAAAAACGGTGATCTGCTCATCTTAATCGAAGAAGAACGACATCCCGAACTTTTACGTGACGATAATGACTTAATACACAATCTGGTGCTTACCTTCCCCGAAGCGGCTTTAGGGACAACCGTAGAGGTACCGACGGTTGACGGTAAGGCTAAATTGAAAATTGATGCCGGTACACAACCCGGAAAGGTGTTAAGATTGCGGGGAAAAGGCCTCCCTTCCGTCAACCGTTATGGAACGGGTGACCTTCTGGTAAACGTGAGTGTATATATTCCCGAAAAGCTCTCCTCCGACGACAAGAAACGCCTGGAAGAGCTGAAAAAGTCTGACAACTTCCGCCCCGATACGAAAGCTAAAACCAAGTTGTTTGATGCTTTTCGGAAGCTTTTCGATGCACATTGACTTATTCACCTATAAAATACATAGAAAATGATGAACGTAATATTGTTTGGAGCTCCCGGTTCCGGAAAAGGTACGCAGAGCTTAAAGATTGCAAAAGAGTTCGACTTGATGCACATCTCCACCGGAGACGTGTTGCGTAAGGAAATATCCGACGGTACAGGGTTAGGACAGATAGCGAAAGACTACATCAACAAAGGACAGTTAGTCCCCGACGACCTGATTGTTGATATGTTGGCAAAAGTATTGGACACACGGAAGGAAAGCAAAGGGGTAATCTTCGATGGTTTTCCAAGAACCTTGACACAAGCCGAAAGCCTTGAAAAGATATTAAACGCACGGAAAACAAGTGTCAGCCTGTTGATAGATTTGCAAGTAGTAGAGACCGAACTTGTCAGTCGGCTTTTGGAACGAGGGAAACTGTCGGGGCGTTCTGACGACAATCTCGAAACGATTCAGTCTCGTTTAGCCGTTTACCATAAACAGACGGCTCCGGTAACGGACTACTACAAAAAAACAGGGAAATACGTAGCCATACAGGGAACAGGATCTATTGACGAAATATTCGCACGTATCCGGAGCGTATTGGCGAAACTCTCATAACAGACTGGTTTTAGCAAGGGCGAAAAGACTGAGATGTAGATCGGTAAAGACTGAAAACGCCTCAACACAGGTGGCGAAGGTAGATTCGGTAGTGGAGACGTCGTCCACAAGAAGGATGTGCCGATATAGGCGGATTGCCTCAGGACGGGATATATAAAACGCGCCGCGTAGGTTGTGTTGACGCTGTTCCGCCGTTTGCGTCGTCTGTGACGAAGTATTTATTGTCCGCACAAAGGAGACGGTATCGACAGGTATATGAAGGATGGAAGAGAGACCTTCGGCTATACACTCCGATTGATTGTAACCTCGTTCCCTCTGGCGACGGGGATGGAGGGGGACGGGGACAATAAGTTCGGCCGTGCAAAGCGGGTGTCCGGCTGACATCAAGCGATGGGCGGCAAGACGGCCAAGGAAACGGCCAAGCTCTTGATTTCCATAATACTTCAACTCATGAATAAGCGGGCGCGCAGGAGAATCTTCCCCGTAACGAAGAAAAGCCGTAGCGGAAACGATGTTCGAATAACCTGCAAGGGTTCGTGACAGAGGGGTTTCCGGAAGTGTAAAATAGTGAGTATACGGAAGGGCGTGAAGGCAGTGAAGGCAAACCAACTCCTCTCCCTCCGATAAGCGCCGATGGCAAAGACAGCAAAGTGACGGGAAAAAAAGCTGAAAGAGATCAGGCAACAGTCGTTTCATCATCATAGAAAGAAACCCCCAAACTCCGAAGGCACGTACCGACAATGGCCGACTCAAAACCTCGCGAAGTAGCGAAACGGAGGAGTTTGTAATAATGCTCGCGTGCATCCCTACCTCGTACGGTCTTACTTTTTTCTTTTAGAACAGAGATAAGGATAGCCTCATACTCTTCTGTGTCAATAGATGCAAGTGAGTCTGCAATGAGAGGCACCGGTAGACGGCGGTGACGTAATTCGATAGCAATCTTGATCCGTCCCCAACGGTTAAGACGGAGTTTATCGTTGACAAAACTGCGGCAGTAACGTGCCTCGTCTATGAATTTCTCTTCAATGAGACGGGTTATAATGTGCCGGACAAGCTCCTCCGGCATTCCTGATTCGTGCAGTTTGAGCCTCACTTCTTCCGGACAACGTTCTGACGACGTACAATACGCTGCCATCCGTTGTAACCATTCCCCTTCCGTCAATACTTTCATCGAATCGCTCGGATAAAACGGTCGTTCCCACGCATATCTCTCTGTATTTCCACTTCCTGCAATCCCAGTGCTCGTACCAACGTGGCCGTCTCCACTCCCAGAGCCTCATTGATCTCGGCATAGAACAAACCGCCTAGCTTCAACCGCCGATGTGCCAATCGTACCAACCCCTCGTAAAACAATAAAGGCCTTGCGTCCGGAACAAATAGGGCACACGCCGGTTCGTAGTCTACCACATTTCGTCCCATTTTAGCCTTTTCCGATTCTCGCACATAGGGAGGGTTACTTACTATAACGTCGAAAAAGGCCTCCCCCAATACCTCATCCATTGATTCTTCTCCCAGCATATCCGCCACGGCAAACGATACCCGAACACCTGCCGACTGTGCATTTCGGCGCGCCATTGACAATGCCTCCGGCGACGAATCTATCGCCGTTACATACGCCGACGGCAACTTCGCCGCCAATGCGCAAGCAATGCAACCGCTTCCTGTACCCACATCCAATATCTCCAACTCTTCCCCCTTGCACTGTTCTAATACCTTTTCAACCAATTCTTCTGTCTCCGGACGGGGTATTAACACCGCTCTGTTCACTTCCAACCACAATCCGAAAAAATATACCCTCCCCAGTACATAACCTAAAGGCTCATAAGACGTCAACCGTTCCGTTATTTTCGACAATCGCAACTCCTCTCCTTCTTCCAAACGGCGATCTTCTCCCGACAGCAATTTATACGGAGGGATTCCACAAACCTCCTCCAGCACGGCACGTACCATCACACTCGCCTCTTCGCGTGTATAAACTTCCTCCAACGCCTTGCGCATCGCTACGGCCGACCTCTGCAACGATGTGTTCACTTCACTAGTCTGTATATATCTTTGAACGTCCGGCCACTTTCATTGTAGTCAAGCCCGTAGCCCACAATAAAAACGGGGGGAATCTCAAGGCCGACGTAGTCTGGACGAAGATTACAGCGCAAAGCGGCTGGCTTGAAAAGAAGGGTCGCCAGACGGATATCCTCCGCGCCGGCCTGACGAAGCTTCTCCATCACGTACTGCATGGTTGTTCCCGTATCTACAATGTCTTCGAGAAGAATTACCGTACGTCCTTTGATACTCGTAGTGACCGGCATAATCTCAATAACTTTTCCCGTAGTTTCCATACCCCTGTAAGAAGAATAACGGGCAAAGACAAGATCATGCGGCGCATCAAGGTGACGCATCAACTCGGCAGTAAACATAAAAGCTCCGTTAAGGATACTCACGAATAAAGGATGGGCGCCCGATAGGTCCCTCTTTATACGAAAGGCTATTTCCCCAATAGCTCGCTTGATTTCTTCCTCGCTGAGAAACAACTCAAATTCTTTATCTTTCACACACACCCGCTTCTTCATGGGCACTACTTATTTTAACGATAACAAAAGTATATCTTTTTAAGGGAAAAGCTATCTTTGCTCCCGCTTTCAAAACAAATTGAACATGATAACAGCAGACCAACTACGTGATGTGTTGGAGCGTCGGCGGACGCTGAGGGGGTACCTTTGACATTGATGGAAAAATCCTACAACTGAAAGAAGAAGAACTCGTCACACAAGACCCTGGCTTCTGGGAAGACGCCAAACGCGCCGAAAACCAGATGAAAATAGTTAAAGACCTCAAAAAATGGTTAGAGCTCTTCGCCGATGTCCAGGCCGCCGCCGAAGAGTTGGAGCTAGCCTACGAGTACGTCAAGGAGGGTATCGTCTCCGAACAAGAGCTTGACGATACCTACACCAAAGCCTTGGCCGCCATCGAATACCTGGAGTTCCGTAACATGTTGCGCCAGGAAGCCGACAAGATGAGCTGCGTGCTCAAAATAAATTCCGGTGCCGGGGGCACCGAAAGCCAAGACTGGGCTTCCATGCTCATGAGAATGTACACCCGCTGGGCTGAAAGCAACGGCTTCAAACTCTCCGTCAGTCACATCCTCAATGGCGACGAAGCCGGTATCAAAACCGTCACCCTCCAGATTGAAGGCGATTATGCCTACGGATACCTCAAAGGTGAGAATGGAGTACACCGGCTTGTCCGTGTCTCCCCCTACAACGCACAAGGTAAACGCATGACCTCTTTTGCTTCCGTCTTCGCCGCACCTCTGGTGGATGACACCATTGACATTGACATCAATCCCGCCGATTATACTTGGGACACCTTCCGCTCCGGTGGCGCCGGTGGACAAAATGTCAATAAGGTGGAAACCGGTGTCCGGATACGGTACAACTACAAAGACCCTGACACCGGTGAATCTCGCGAAATTCTCATTGAGAACACCGAGAGCCGCTCACAGCTCGACAACCGCGAAAACGCCATGAGACTCCTTCGCTCTATGCTCTACGACATCGCGTTCAAAAAGAGGATGGCCGAACAGCAAAAAGTGGAAGCCGGCAAAAAAAAGATAGAATGGGGCTCGCAGATACGCAGTTACGTCTTCGACGACCGCCGCGTCAAAGATCACCGCACCAACTACCAATCCTCCGACGTCAACGCCGTCATGGACGGCAAAATTGACCCTTTCATCAAAGCCTACCTCATGGAATTTTCCTCCTCCGAGTGACGTCCCTTTCATTTCCTTTTCGTATCTTCGCCCCGTAGTCTTACTATAAGATAGTTGGCATGACGTCAAAAGAGTGTCTCTTTTATTCTCAGTTCTGTCAGAACACCGCTGTACTGACTTTCTCTCTGTTATGCTTGAGCTCTGTGGGTATGTTCTTTACCCGAACTATAGATTTTTCCGATTTTTTCTTTATTGAGTGTATAGGCTTTACCGGTACACTTGGTCTTTTACTTATGGGTGGTGTTTTGGTTTCAAAATCTGAAAAGCTATGATTGATGCAGGAACGATTGATGTAGGAACAGGGATGATAATTTTTTGGAGCACCCTGACAGTGATTGTATGGAGTTTCTACTTTTGGTTGAAGTCCAAGCGCGGACAACGTTGGTTGGATAAACGTTAACCCCCCATGAATACTCACCTCTTCACTCCGACCTCCTGCAAAAGGCCTCTTGCTTGCCTCTTAGCAGCCCTCTTTTTCGCCGCCGCTCCTGCCCGTGCACAAGTGCTTCCTTACGCGGATGACTTTAAGAATCAAACCGACTACCTCCTCATCCGGGACTATTATAATCTCGGGGAGCAGATCGGCGCCGAACATTGGCCGAGTCTTGACTTCGAAGTCGAGGACATAGTTATCGGTAGAAACAGTACCAATGACACCTACGCTTGGGCTTACCTTACCTCCAGAATCTGTGTCTTTGTGGTAGGTGTTGACTATTTTGAATATAATGACAATGAGATGTGGGTCTT
>JAITRW010000023.1 GCA_031288175.1 Tannerellaceae bacterium | reverse complement strand
TTTACGGCAGTAAAACTAATAAAGAAGACATCTTTTATTACATATATGCCTTTTTGCATAACCCAGATTATCGTACCTTGTTTGCTGCTGACCTCAAAAAGATGTTGCCCCGTATTCCGCTACTCGACGACAGTACGGACTTTTGGAAATACGTTAAGGCAGGGCGCGAACTTGCAGAGTTACACTTGCATTATGAAGACTACGAAAAGCCTAACGGCGTATTAGTCATGATAGCACCGGGTACAAATGTCAACTATGAAGTAAAGAAGATGCGTTTTGCGCCTGATCACAAGGTTGACAAAAGGGACATTATTTACAATGAACAGATACTGATTCAGGATATCCCCGCCGAGGCATACGGATATGTAGTCAATGGAAAATCGGCTATTGAATGGATTATGGAACGCTACCAAATTACGACTCACAAGGAAAGCGGCATCGTGAACGACCCTAACGATTGGGCGCGGGAACAGGATAAACCGAAATACATTTTAGATTTACTACTTTCGGTGATCACAGTGAGTGTGAAAACGGTAGAGATAGTAAAGGAGTTGCCGAAAGTGAAGTTTGATAATTCTAAAAGTTAAAAATACAAGGATGGACGAGATGCAACAACCGCAGGAATCTTATAACGAGGCGATGGAGAAACTTCGCAAGATTGTGGCAGATATTGAACGCAAAGAGTTGGATGTGGATCTCCTCTCCGAAAAGGTGAAGGAAGCCTCCCGTCTGATCAAGCTTTGTAAAGACAAACTTTTTAAGGCCGATGAGGAGGTGAAAAAAATACTGGAGGCCTTAGACTAATGCGCCGTTATGTCGTCCTTGTAGCCGGAGGACAGGGCCTCCGTATGGGTGGAGAAGTGCCTAAACAGTTTGTTCCTATTGCCGACCGTCCCCTCTTGATGCATACGCTTGACCATTTCTACCGGTGGGATGCCTCTGCCCCGATCATCCTCGCCCTCCCCGAAGAGCATCGTCCTTATTGGGAATCGCTTTGTGCTTCCGCTTCCTCCGTTCCTCCACACTATGTTGTCTGTGGAGGCGAAACCCGTTTTCATTCCGTACACAATGCGCTCGCTTATCTTGACAATGCTTTTCCTGACGATTCTCTTTCTTCCTTAGTGGGTGTTCATGACGGTGTCCGGCCTTTGATTCCGATAGAAATGATAGATCGTTGTTTTTGCACGGCGGCAGAGAGAGATACAGCTGTACCTATTGTGCCGGTGTCGAATTCCCTCCGGTTCATGGACAAAGATGTATCCCGTCCGGTAGATCGTTCCCGTTATCATATCGTACAGACTCCCCAAGTATTTCGTCGACACCTTCTTGTCAGGGCTTACCGACAACCGTATGTCTCTTCCTTTACTGACGATGCCTCTGTTGTGGAAGCGTTAGGTATTTCTGTCTACACCGTTTCCGGCGCTTCCGAAAATATCAAAGTAACTACCCCTATTGATCTTCTCACCGTTTCCGCCTACTTGTCATAAGGACTGCGAAATGTGGAGATTATGCCGTTTTTATAGATAGCCCTGTGAATCAGGCATTTAAAGATGTAGACGAACATTTTGAATATGTATGAGATCTTCAAAAGAAGAGGAGCATCCAATCGTAGGATCATTTTCCCACTGTAAAGTATAAACCATACGGGGATCCATAAAACATTCTTGTTGACATCCATACAACGGGTCAAGAATCGGATAAAATTCATATAGACGGTTTGTTCCCTGCTTGTTTGTCGATTCTCACGGTCATGATATCCTTTATACAGAGGAGTGATCCCTACATTCCAACCAAGATGGAGCATCCTGTCAATGAGATTGTCATCCTCTCCATAGTGCTTGAATGTCGGCATAAATCCTCCGACTTTTAACAAGGCTGCTGTACGTACCATCCAGTGGGCTGCCATTACAAATTTTGTTAAATAAATATCATTCCTTAAATGTCCTACCACAAGATCGTTCAATATGTGTTCGCAATTTTTGGGAGATAGTAAATGAGGAAAATTTCTATCCAGGTTTTTTCCGTCTCCTGTATATTGTATGGGACTGACAATGGCATACTTAGGGTTATCGTCAAGAAGTCGAATTAATCCGGAAAATGTATCAGGCTCGACCCATGCATCCTGATTGAGGAGATAGATATAAGTTGCACCGTTCGTTATGGCATAGTCAATCCCAATATTGTTGGCTTTACCAAACCCTGTATTTTTGTTTAATTCAAACAATTTCACTTGGGGGTATTGCTTTCTAACGAAAGCGGGAGTACCGTCTGTTGATTTGTTGTCAACGATGACTATCGTAGATGGGATATCAGACTTTATCACACTGTTCAAAGACTGTTCTATCCATTCCATCCCATTGTAAGTGGCGATGATGATAAATAAATTCTTGCTCATTAGTATAGTTTTATAGTGTCCATATCACCATAGTCCTAATTGAACTATGATTTCTCAGTAAACTATTATAAATGAGAGTTTTACAGATTTATTGATAATTGAGAAACCTCCTATACGCCCAAAGATTCCCCGAAAGAAGGTGTTGTAATGAGTGAAAAGCTTTATCTTTGCTACCGTTTATAACTTGTCAGTACTGAGTTTACCATAGTTCAATTAGAACTATGGTGAAGTTTGTAGTGTGTAAAAGGTAGTCAGGGGTTGTAGATTCCAACCATCAGTCTAAGAGAAATCCGCAAGAGGCCGGTAAGTTTCTTTATATCTTCGCGGAATATAAAGGAGATAGTGGAGACGGAAGTAAAAACAGGTTTTGAGGCGGTGCGGCGATTAGTGGCTGACAGAGCCTTGAACGTGCAGGGGAAAGAGAGAGTAGGGGAGATGACATTCTCCTCAAACTATGAGCAGGTCAAGGAGTGGTTGGAACAGACGGCTGAGTGTGCCACCCTGATCCGTTTAGGGGACACTTTTCCTTCAGAAGGTTTTCCCGACATCCGGAGGGTATTGGAACGTATCCATCCGGAAGGTACTTGGTTGGACGAAGGTGAGTTGTCCGATTTGCAACAAGTCTTGCATTGCTTGCACGAGACACTCCGTTTTTTTCGTACTGTCGGCGACGAAGGAAGGGTTTCCTGTCCCCGATTGATAAAACTGTCGGCTACAATCCCTGCTTTCCCTTCCCTATCGCGACACATGGAGAGTTTGTTGGATAAAAACGGCAAGATGCGCGATGAGGCTTCGCCGGAGTTGGCGCGTATCCGGAGGGAACTTGCCGTCACGGCGGTAGGTATTTCACGGAGTCTCTTGTCAATATTAAGATCGGCACAGGCGGAAGGCTGGGTAGAGAAAGATGCTGTCCCGACCTTGCGTGACGGGCGTTTAGTGATACCCTTGGCTCCGGCTTACAAACGGAAGATACGGGGTATTGTGCACGATGAATCGGCTACAGGAAAAACGGTTTTTATAGAACCGGACGTCGTCGTTGAAGCTAATAACCGTATCCGCGAATTGGAAGGAGAAGAAAAAAGAGAGATTATCCGCCTATTGATAACACTGACGGCCGAGATACGTCCTCTGGTCGAAGAATTGTTGAACAGTCTTGCCTTTTTAGCGGAGATAGATTTTATCCGTGCCAAAGCGCTCTGGGCGAACGAGACAGGCGGTGAACTTCCTGTATTGGGAAAGGAAGCTGAGATAGACTGGTTTCACGCCGTACACCCTCTCCTCTATCTTTCTTTGCGCAGGCAGGGGCGGGAAGTTGTACCCATAGAGATCTCCCTGAATGCCAAGCAACGGATACTCGTCATCTCAGGTCCGAACGCCGGAGGAAAGTCGGTCTGCCTAAAAACCGTCGGATTACTTCAATATATGTTGCAATGCGGGATGCTTATCCCTGTACACGCCAATTCCCGTGCCGGTATCTTTTCCCGTATCCTCATAGATATAGGGGACTCCCAAAGCATTGAGAACGATTTGAGCACATACAGCTCGCATCTGGCAAATATGAAACGGTTCCTCCGTCTCTGTTCGGAGACAACGCTTTTGCTCATTGATGAGTTTGGTTCAGGCACAGAGCCGCGTATAGGCGGTGCTATTGCCGAGACCCTTCTGGACCGTTTCAATCGCAGGGGCAGTTTTGGCGTTATCACCACACATTACACGAATCTCAAACACTTTGCCGAAGCAACCGAAGGCATTGCCAATGGTGCCATGCTCTATGACCGCCATCGTATGGAACCTCTTTTCCATCTGGCTATTGGGAATCCGGGAAGTTCTTTTGCCATTGAAATAGCTCGGCGTATGGGGTTACCGGAAGACGTTATTGCGGATGCCTCCGGCAAGGTGGGCGAAGACTATGTAGATATGGACAGATACCTTCAAGATATTGTCCGCGATAAACGCTACTGGGAAAACAAACGGCAGGAAGTTCGTCGCTTGGAGAAAGACCTTGAAACCCTCACCACCCGTTACGAGCAGGATATTGATGACCTTGAACGCCAACGCAAAAGTATACTTGGCGAAGCCCACGAGGAAGCCGTACGTACCATCGCTACGGCCAATGCCCGTATTGAACAGACTATCCGCGAGATTCGTGAAGCCCAAGCTGAGAAAGAACGTACCAAGGAGTTACGCCGACAGCTTGAAGGTGAAAATTTTTTTACCCCTACACCGGATTTTTCGCCCTTGCACCGTCATAAGAAAAAGAAAATACACGGAAAACAGCTTGTGGATACTACTCCCGTACCGACGGTTCCTGTGACGGGGGAAGGAATGGCGGTGGGACAGTATGTTCGTCTTAGGGGGCAAACTGTTGCCGGAAAGATCTTAAGTATACAGGGTGAAAAAGCCCTTGTTGCTTTCGGAGACATAAAGAGTTTGCTTCCCTTTACCCGCCTTGAAAAGTCCCGGAAAGCCGAAGCTCCTGCTGTTGTTCCCTCGATGTTCTCCTCCGGCAGTCGTCCTCTTGAAGCCATGCACGAACGCCGGTTACGTTTTCGTCAGGAGTTAGACCTGCATGGCTTGCATGCCGAAGAGGCTAAGGAAGTCATTACCAGATATATTGATGATGCTATTCTACTGGGCGCCCGTCAAGTCTATCTCATCCATGGTACTGGCAATGGAGTGCTCCGCCGGATTGTTAAAGAACAACTTGACGACAACCCTGCGATTCGCCGTTGTACTGAAGGACACCCTGATTACGGCGGCGCAGGAGTCACCGTCGTGGAATTTTGTTAAAGAGCTACTTCGATCGGCTGTTTGGTCAAGTCACAAATAGTAACGAACTTTGCTCCGATCTCTCCTTAGTCGTAACTCCTCGTTTTTTCGGTTTAGACAATATGAAAACAAAGACTTACCTCCGGCTACTTCTCATCGGGACAGTTTCATTCTTTTCTTGTGGAAAATTAAATAAGGATTATAAGGCGCTTCAAGCCGAGAATGATTCTCTGAAAATTGAGAACCTGCGCAGTGCGGCGGAACTAAATGAAATCCTTTCTATCCTTGACGAGGTAGAGAGCGATATCCGGACCATTCGTACGACGGAAGATTTCCTTGTCCTGCCTGCTTCCGAAGGCGAACTGCCCCCCTCCAAGAGAGAGGAACTCAGGAAAAATATAGAGTTGGTGACAAGTATCCTACACAAGAACAAGCAACAGATAGCCAATCTTGAGGCGCGTATCAAGCAAGATAACATCCGCTTTGCCTCTTTACGTAAGACTATTGTTCGCCTCAATGCGGAGATTTCCGATAAAGTCACCCTTATTACTACTCTTCAGGAAGATCTCGCAAAAAAAAATATCCATATCGAAAATCTTGACAGTCAAGTCGCTTCCCTCTCAAAAGACATTAAGGCACTCACCCAAACCAATGCCGAACAGTCACAACAGCTCTCATGGAAAGAGAAAGAGCTTCACACAGCTTATTATTGCTTCGGCACAAGGAAAGAATTGAAAGAACAACGGATACTCACTGGAGGGTTGTTTTCTGCTAAAGCCTTGGAAGGAGATTTCAACCGCGACTATTTTGTTGCCATAGATATGCGCGAAGTCTCAGAAATACCTCTTTTTGCCGGTAAGGCCACTCTCAAAAGTAATCATCCTGATGGTTCGTACCGTTTTGACAAGGGTAAGCAAGACGATCTCACCCTTGTAATCCTGGACGCCGAAGCTTTTTGGAGTTTTAGCCGTTACCTTGTTATCCAAATCAAGTGAGCCTTCACCCCTGATTGGATGAAAAGAAAGAGAATAAAAATGACCGTTCATGAAGAAGGGACAGGTATACTGCTCATGCTCTTCACCGTTTTCTTCGTGGCCAATGTGACGCTCTATTATACGGTAGGAAAGGTTTTTCTCTTTTATGTTGTCTTATTCCTCACTGCCGCTCTTTTTTTCCTTGTTCTTAATTTTTTTCGTTCCCCTTTCCGTCGTTATCCTTACGATTCCGAAGGACTTGTTATCGCTGCTGCCGACGGACGTATTGTGGCTATCGAAGAAGTGATGGAGAATGAGATCTTTCATGAGAAACGTATCCAGATATCTATCTTCATGTCTGCTTTCAATGTGCATGCCAATTGGTTCCCTGTCAACGGTATCGTCCGGCACGTGTCTCATACCGACGGTCGTTTTCGTGCCGCTTACCTTCCTAAAAGCAGTACCGAAAACGAGCGTTCAGCCGTCGTCATCACTACCCGCCGTGGAGAAGACATCCTTGTCCGACAGATAGCTGGCGCCATGGCACGCCGTATCGTCACCTATGCGCGTGAAGGGGATTCGTGCCATGTGGACGAACATCTGGGTTTTATTAAATTCGGTTCCCGTGTTGATGTCTTTTTGCCCCTTGATGCAGAGATCTTAGTGGAGATGGACCAAGCTGTTACGGGTAACCAAACTCCTATTGCCCGACTGTCTGCATGAGTATCGTCAAACAGCTCCCTAATTTCATCACTTGTTTAAACCTCCTTTCAGGTTGTTTGGCTGTCCTTTGCGGGGCAGAGGGTAATTTCTCCGCTGCAGCAAATTGGGTTATCGCTGCCGCTACCTTCGACTTTCTCGACGGTTTCATAGCTCGCCTTCTACATGCTACCTCTCCTGTCGGTAAGGATCTTGATTCCCTCGCGGATCTTATTAGTTTTGGCCTTGCGCCCGGTATGGTCGTTTACCGCCTGCTCGACGGTGTCACAGACACCCCGCTCCCTTACTTGGCTTTCCTTATTCCTATTTTTTCCGCCCTTCGCCTGGCTCGTTTCAACAACGACAATAGGCAGGTCGAATCCTTTATCGGACTTCCTGTGCCGGCACATGCCCTATTCTGGACATCGGCCGTTTGCGCCCTCACTCCTTTGGCGGAAGCGCACGCTTCCTTCTTTCTTTTCTCTGTTCTCCCGTGCCTTGTTCTTACCTCTTCCTTGCTTCTTTCTTCCCTGCCTATGTTTTCCCTTAAAGTAAAAACCTTTACATTCAAAGGCAATGAAGGCCGTTATTTTCTCCTGATCGCTGCTATTTTCTTTATTTTTCTTTGGGGACGGCTCGGTATTGCCGGATCCATCTTTCTGTATATTACCTTCAACTTGTTTAGACACTTATTGCCATGATACGTTTTTTGCTTGTCCTTTTCTTCTTCTTTCTTATCCTTTCCGCCTTGTTGGGATTCTCTCTGTTGCGCAGTTTCCGCCGTCTATTCTTTGGAGGAAATACTCATCGTCACTCTTCTGCCGGAAGTAAACGCTCGAACCGTCCCGAACCGCCCAAGCGCGCAAAGATATTTTCCAAATCAGACGGCGAATACGTCGATTACGAAGAGATCAAGTAGTACCCCCCCCCTTTCTTTTTTACAAGTAGAAATCCCTCATCAATGTCCGGTACGCTGTTGATCGGTTACCCGGAATATCTTCTAACACGAGGGTCTCAATCACGGGTACTGTCGTCTTTTCATCGGCATTGCTCAATTCAAATAATATTCGCTTAGGAGGTTTGTCAGGTCGTGGACATACCCGTGTAAGCCGGATAAGGCGGAACCCTTGCTTTGCAAATTGAAGCTTGAGCGATTCAAACCGAGTCAGAGGAAGAATAATAGCCAAACGCCCTCCCGTAGTCAATAATGAACCGGCATCGGACAACAACGATGTCAACGGCAAACTTTCATCATGACGAGCGAAATTACGTGCCGACTCCGGCGATTTGAGAGACTTCGTAAAGTAAGGCGGATTGGAAACGATTAAATCGTAAGGTCGGCAAGTACAAGTTTGTTGATAAGCGGCAAGTGAAGCAAGGTGTACTCGAATCCGGCCGACAAAAGGAGAACTTTCCACGTTATGAGAAGCTTGGTAAAAAGCATCATGATCCACGTCAATGGCATCCACGGCGGTACTGGGAGCACGCTGGGCAAGCATCAATGCAACAAGCCCTGTCCCTGTTCCCACGTCGAGGATACGTTTCGTCTTTTCGACAGATGTCCATGCACCCAGTAACGACCCATCCGTTCCCACCTTCATAGCGCAATGGTCTTGCCGTACCGTGAATTCTTTGAAGTGAAAAAAAGAATTTGACATCCCAATAGCTTAACAGTCCCCCGTTTCAAAGGTATTCTAAAAAAACAACCGCAGGGCGAACACCCTGCGGTTACAATTATTGTCGTTCTTCAAAGAGTTTAACGGCGGTCGGTAACCGGATAGGTATCCCAGAAGATACGGGTGGTGCGAAGATCGCCGCCGATAGCTTTGGAGATGGCTTGGTAGTTAGTGGCGTTAAGGGTCTGCTCGTTGATGGGGAAGGTGAAACGGGTGGAGATGTCGCTTTCGGAGAAGAAAAACTGTGCGACCTTGAAGCGGGGGAGGTCAAAGCGTCTCCAAGACGTCCATCCTTCCAAACCGCGTGTATAGAAGGCGATCCAGGCCTGGGTGGCGATGAGAGGCTCCCATTGGGTGGCGTCGTACTTCACTTCGGGCTTGTCGAGGTAGGCATCAACGCCGTCTACACCCCAGAAGGCGAAGGCAGCGCGGATAGCTTCGTTGTAGTATTCCTCGGCGGGGGAGGGGAGGGCAAAGCCGCGTGCGGCCGCTTCAGCGAGGTAGAACTGAATTTCGGAGTAGGTGAGGAGGATGCCTTTGAAATCGGGCGCGGAGATGGTGGAGGGGATGTGGGAGTGATTGGTGTAGGCGGATTTGAAACCGTAAGCACCGCCTTTGTAGGTACCGTCGGGGGCGAAGGTGAAGTAAGCCGCCCGGCGCGGGTCTTCAAGGCTGTTCATGATGTCGACGATGGTGTTGGCGGGGACGAAGTCATTCCTGCCGGAGGCGATGATATCGACGTAGAGGGGATTGAAGTTGGGGGAAGAGGTTTGGTAAGGGAAGAGGGCGTCGTCGCCGGCAGAGTCGAAGGCGCCGGCAGCGCCGACAAGGATAGTGGCTTCGGCTAATTCGGCATTGTAATCGGCCAGCGTGATGCCGAGCTTGACGAGCAGGGAATTACCGAACTTTTTCCAATGGCTGACATCTCCGCCGTAAATGAGGTCGGCACTGCCGAAACTCTCGAAGTCCTCATCCAGGTCGGCTACAGCGGCTTTGACTTTCTCAATCAAATCGTTATAGATAACCTCACCGGTATCGTACTTGGGATAGACGTTGTTGATATCCAGTGCTTCCTTATACGGGACGGCGCCAAAGATATCCACCAACTGCTGGAAAGCATAAGCTTGCAGCAATTGGATGATATGTAGTTTGTTGTCCTTTATTTCCGGATCTTCCAACGCATACTCGGTAGCTGAAATGCAGCTTGCCGCCTCTTTTAAGTCTTTAAGCACCCCTCGGTAGTAGTAACGGAACATGTTGTTGGCGTTATTGCGTTTGATGAGGTCATAGTTGGTCTCATCGGTATACGTCGTTTCGTTCCAATACTGGGCATAGAATTTAAAGACGTTGTCATTGACGTTGGTGGAGCTGATGATGTCAGCGAGGTCTTTGGAGGCGTTGGAAAAGAGCGATTCACCCGGCACATCCATCGGATGTTTCTTTTCTTTGTTGAACTCTTCGAAACTGTCCGTACAGCCAACCAGCAGCAATAGGGAAAAGGCGGTATATATCTTTTTCATGGTGTCTATGGATTTAGAATTGAACATTGAGGGTGACTCCGAAGGTCCTTTCGGCGGGTGTTACGCCGCTTTGGAATCCCTGTACATTCCCTGAACTTTGGGAGGATTCGGGATCGGCATAAGGGAGATTCTTGTGGAAGATCCAAAGGTTGGAGCCCACCAGAGAAAGAGAAGCGTCAGAGAAGCACCGCGTCTTAGCCAGCAGGGACTTAGGGAAGGAATAGGTGAGAGAGAGTTCGCGGAGCTTGACGTAAGAGGCATCGTAGACGACGGCGCGTTGTGGGTAGGCTTGATAACCGTCGTAACCGAAGTCTCCATCGTCTACGCGGATGTGGTTAGGTGTGCCGTCGGCCAGCACACCGGGGTAGATCGTACCGCCACTGGTGGACACATAGCCTTTAGAATGATCGTCGTCATCCACCCATACGATAGGATCGCGTTTCGGATTACCCAGGTCATTCAGCCCTGCCGATTCTTTGAGGATACCGGTAGCGCCGCCGTAGTACATGTCTAAGGAAAATACACTCCCTCCCTTTTGTACATCAATCAGAAAGCCCAGTGAAAGGTTCTTATACGTAAACGTATTCCCCCAGCCTCCTGTCCATTCGGGATTGACGTTTCCCAGTACATTATCATTCGTTTGGGATATTTCGTAGAGCCCATTTTCGTCAATCAGCTTGCCTCCGTTTTCATGGTAGACGTAATCACTACCGCAGATCACTCCGTAAGGTTCGCCTACCCGCGCGTTGATGGTGATGCTGGTTTGCAGCGATGCCAGCTGGAGGTTTGTCACTTCATTACCGTTCTCATCTTTGTAGAGAGAGATCACCTGGTTGTGGTTTTTCGTCCAGTTGAGGCGGGTTTCCCAGCTGAAGTCTCGCGTTTTTACCGGCGTAGCGTGGAGAGAGAGTTCTATCCCCTTGTTGGAAATCTCCCCCGCATTGCTCCAACGGTCGAGGTAGCCTGTGGCGAAGGACACTGAGATGGGTACAATCTGGTCAAATGTCCGGTTCTCATACACGGCCAGGTCAAAGCCCAAACGGTTGTGGAAGAAGTTCATTTCAAGCCCTGCCTCGGTAGCCCGTTGCCGTTCGGGTTTCAGGTTCGGGTTGTTACGGCTGTCCGGCACTGTGGCCATTCCCACCCCGCCGAATGGCGTAATGAGTGAATAGGAGTCCTTCACTTTCAATGCCGGTGCGCTGTTTCCTACTTCGGCAAAGTTCAGCCTCACCTTCCCGAACGATAGCCAACTCTGATCCACCAGCCCCGAGAAGATAAAACTCCCCGTCACAGAAGGATAGTAGTAGCTGTTAGCCTCCACCGGCAATGTTGATGCTTGGTCACGCCGCAACGTCCCTTCTATGAACAACATGCTCTTGTAACCGACGGAGGCGCTCCCGAAGATCCCGTTGATCCCTATCCGCTCAAATGTCTCTTCCGGAGGAAGAATCGGGTCTACGCTATTGCTGAGGGCAAAGACGCCGGGCACGGACAGGCCGTTGTTGGTGGAGATATACATCTGGTCAACCCTGTTCCTCCGGATATTTAAACCCAGCAGGGCAGCGATATCGAAATCCCCGCCTATCTTCTTATTGAAGTTAAGCAACAGGTCGGCATTGGTCTCTATGAACGAGCGTGTCAGCCGACTGTAACCCGAAGAAGCGTCATCCTGACCTATTGCAAACGGATCCGCACCCACCCCGAACGGCTCCGCATGGGATCCTACCGCCTTTCGCTCTTCTTGCAAATAGTTGTACGTATCCACCGAATAGCGCCCCATCAGGCTCAGGAAGTCGGTGATATCCCAGTCCACCTTTGCATAACCGATCAGGCGGCTGCGGGTATCGTCTTCGTAGTTCTCATAACGCGCCCAATAGAGGTTGTCCCAATATGCAGGTGAAGCGTCATTCCAGGCATTACGGTTCCACGTTGCATTGCCGTCGCCGCTCTTGTACAGATGCTCCATCATCTTGATGTCCACATTGGCCTGGTACCACTGCCGGAACATGGACATCACGTTATCGTTATAACCTGTCGAGGGACGCCCCTTTGTATACGTATGGATGTAGTTTGCCGAAGCGCTTACGTTCAGGTTTTTCAATAACCCCAAACTTCCCGAAAAGCTGATGTTGTTCCGTTGCATCAAGCTGTTCGGTTGTGTCCCCGTCTGGTCGGTATTCGTATATCCCAACCGGAAGGTAGAGGCTGAACCGCCGCCCGATACGTCGATGCTGTTGGTCAGACCGATGCCGGTCTCAAAGAAGGTAACTGGCCCATGCTCCGCCGGAAGGTAGGGGGTCTTCTTCCCGAAGTTGGGTGACGAAGGGTAGAACGAATCCCACTGGCGCACCATCGTCCCGTCTAACTTCGCGCCCCTGGAGGCATCTTCGTTGTACGGCACCAGCAGGTCGCCTATACCGTCCCCGTCTATGTCCTCTTCATTGAAATACGGATTCGTTTCACTGCTGTACCAGGGACCATAACCTGCCCCGTACTCCGTCTGGTACTCCGGAAACGTCTGTTCGTTAATCCGGCTCAGCGTCACGTTGGAACTGAAGCGAACGGTAGGCTTTTTGTTAGCCGTTCCTTTCTTGGTGGTGATTAGTATCACCCCACTTGCCGCCCTTGAGCCGTAGAGTGCCGTGGCTGCCGCCCCTTTCAAGACGCTGATAGACTCAATATCATTGGGGTTCACATCCGACGCCGTATTACCGTAGTCAAAGCCCGAACGTCCGGACAGCTGTTCCTTGCTGTTGACATTCGCGTTGTCAATAGGTACACCGTCTATCACAAACAGCGCCTGGTTGTTTTGGGTTAGCGAGGATGCACCGCGAATCAGTACGTTGGTCGACCCGCCGAAGGTTGTCGAGTTCTTGATTTGCAAGCCGGAAACCTTCCCGCTGAGCCCCGTCACGAAATTGCTCGACTTGACCGTGTTCAACTCCTCGCCCGCCACTTGCTGGACGGCATAACCCAGCGTCTTCTTCTCCCTGGAGATACCCAGCGCCGTGACCACTACCTCGTCCAAGTTCTGCGCATTCAGTTTCAGGATGACATGCATACTGGGACTCACCGACAATTCTTGCGATGCCATGCCCACGTACGAAATCACTACTGTCTTGGCGCCATTGGGCGCCTCTAACTCAAATTTCCCATCGACGTCGGTAATTGTTCCTGTCGATGTTCCCTTAATCATCACAGACGCGCCGATTATCGGCTCGCTGTCTTCGCCGGACAGAACGACACCCTTTACGGACGTCTTCTGCCCATACGCTCCCGCTATCGCTATTGTTAGTAATAACGGCAGAAATACCCCCCCCCATAAAAATCGTCCTTTTTGCGTTGTCATAATTTCTCTATCGTTTATTCTACGCCACAAATGTAATTCTTTTTTTATTTTTCCGTGCACTTTTATGTTTCTTCTTTGTCCTTTTAGTATTTCTTCTTTGTAATCGCATCGTTTCCCAACGCTACCATATTGTTTTCAACACTGTAAAATAGTCATTACCTCACTCGAAAATAATTTCCGTACACTCGAAAATGGTTGCACTGCATTCAAAAATTATTTCACCTTTGTGTTGTTATAAATTTTTGCACACTTATTATGCAACGTACAATTGAAGACCTCCAAAAGAGATCCCTTATAGGACGCAAGTTCGATTTCTCTCATGCTAACTCCCTTCAATATGACGGCCTTAGTAATGTCATTGTTAAAGAAAACCGTAGAAAATATGGCGAAAACACCCTTACTCCTCCCCCGAAGACAAACATCTGGATACTCTTGCTTCAAAAATTTACCGACCCCCTTATTATTATCCTCCTCATCGCCCTCGTTCTCTCTATCTTCATAGCCTTTTACGAATTCTTCGCTACAGACGCCGACACCTCCGTTTTCCTTGAACCCTTAGGCATACTTATCTCTATACTCCTCGCTACTCTCGTAGCATTCTTCTTTGAACAAAGCGCCCACAAGAAATTTGAAATACTCAATAAGGTAAATGATGACGCCCCAGTCAAAGTAATTCGTAATCACGGCGTATGCCAAGTCCCTAAGAAAGAAATTGTCGTCGATGACCTTGTTGTTCTTGAAACCGGCGACGATGTTCCTGCCGACGGCAAGCTTATAGAGTCAACCTCTCTCCAAGTAAACGAATCTACGCTCACGGGCGAACCGCTGACGAAGAAGTCTATTGATCCCAAAGACTTTGCTGACGATGCTACCTACCCTACCAATCATCTCATGAGGGGTTCTACTGTTATAGACGGCCATGCTATCCTGCAAATCATTAAAGTAGGCGACGATACCGAGTATGGCAAAGTCTATAAGGGCGCTCAAATTGATAACTCCATCAAAACGCCCCTCAACCAGCAGCTGGAAAAACTTGCCAAGAAGATAGCCGTCGCCAGCTACATCATAGCCTCTCTCATTATCTGCCTTCGCCTTATCAATTACTCCATATATATATTCGATCTCAATAACCCTAATTGGCTCGGCTTAGGCGGCTATTTCCTCAATACTATAATGATCGCTATCACGCTCATTGTGGTTGCTGTCCCGGAAGGTCTCCCTATGAGCGTCACCCTTAGCCTGGCGCTCAGCATGAAGCGTATGCTCGCCACAAACAACCTCGTTCGCAAATTGCACGCTTGTGAAACGATGGGCGCCGCTACCGTTATCTGTACCGACAAAACAGGTACCCTTACCCTGAATAAAATGGAAGTCTACGACACTAAATTTTATAAATACCACGATATTGCCGACGAAATCAAAGAAGGTATCGCCGTCAACTCCACAGCCTTCCTTGATTTCTCCAACCCCAATAAAAAACGCGCCCTAGGTAATCCTACCGAAGGAGCCCTCCTTTTCTGGCTACACGATCACAGAATTGATTACTTCGCTCTGCGACAGGCAGAGATCGTAGAACAACTCACTTTCTCTACCGAACGCAAGTATATGGCCACCGTAGTGCGTTCCCCTCTGCTTAAACAAACAGTCCTCTACGTCAAAGGTGCCCCTGAGATCGTCCTCAATTTCTGTAATACCCTCCCTGCTCCTCAAGAAGAAATTACTAAACACCTCCTCTCCTATCAAAACAGGGCTATGCGCACACTTGGCTTTGCCTACTGCATTGTAGATCCTAATAAGTCCTACCTTGATTCAGGCAAGATAGCAGACAATATCCTCACCTTCCTGGGTATTGTTGCTATCAGCGATCCCTTGCGTCCAACGGTCCCGGAAGAAATAAAAAACTGCCTGAATGCCGGTATTGACGTCAAAATTGTGACCGGCGATACCCCTGCTACTGCAAAAGAGATAGGTAGACAAATAGGCCTATGGGATACTAACGAGCCCGACGACCATCATCTTACAGGCGTTGACTTTGAAGCCATAGATGATAATACCCTCCTAACAAAAATCTTGAACCTGAAAATTCTCTCTCGCGCTAGACCTATGGATAAACAGAGGCTCGTTCGTTTATTGCAGCAAAAAGAACAAGTCGTCGCCGTTACAGGTGACGGTACCAACGATGCCCCTGCCCTAAAGGCCGCACAGGTTGGCCTTTCCATGGGTGACGGTACCTCCGTAGCCAAAGAAGCCAGTGATATTACAATCATAGACAATTCCTTTACAAGCATTTCCCGCGCTGTTATGTGGGGTCGCTCCTTATATCAAAATATACAGCGATTTATTCTTTTCCAAATGACAATTAATGTAGTCGCCTGTCTGATTGTCCTCATCGGTTCGTTTCTGGGTACGGAATCACCTCTTACCGTGACACAGATGCTTTGGGTTAATCTCATCATGGACACTTTTGCAGCGCTCGCCCTTGCTTCTTTACCTCCCACAAACAAGGTAATGAAGGACAAACCCCGCAAAGCGACAGATTTTATCATCACCAAACCAATGTGGATCCGTATACTTAGCGTCGGTGTCTTTTTTGTAGCCTTACTTTTCAGTTTGCTTCAATATTTCAAACACTTCGACGTAATCTCCCTGACTAACTTCTCCTTCAAAGAATATATTACCAGCCTTTTTAATTTCAGTGCAGGAAAGGGGCTTAGTCCTTATGAACTGTCACTTTTCTTTACTACTTTCGTTTTTCTACAATTCTGGAATTTATTTAATGTAAAAGCATTTATGACCGACAGCTCTACGTTTAAAGACATGAACCGTAGCGGAGGATTCCTTTTGATTGCCGTCATTATCCTTGCAGGGCAATGGTTGATCGTTACGCTTGGTAATGGAATGTTCAACGTAATGCCCTTATACTGGGAGGATTGGCTGATTATCATCGGCGCTACATCCTTCGTCTTGTGGACAGGAGAGATCCTCAGGTTGGTCAGAAAATAATCCTAATACTAATTCTTCATTTACTTTTTCTCAAAAAAAGAACAATGGAAAAGCCGGTACTGTTAATCCTCGCCGCCGGTATGGGCAGCAGGTACGGCGCTCTAAAACAGCTCGATGGCCTTGGCCCCAGTGGTGAGACTGTGATGGACTATTCCGTCTATGACGCCTTGCAGGCAGGCTTCGGTAGGGTAGTGTTTGTGATAAGGAATTCTTTTGCTGAAAACTTTCGCTGCCAAATCGTTTCCAAATACGAAAAATACCTCCCTGTAGAATTGGTCTTCCAGGAACTGGATAGCCTGCCCGACGGCTTTCGTCTTCCCATCGGGCGAGTTAAGCCCTGGGGTACTAACCATGCCATCCTAATGGCCAAAGAAATAATCCATTCTCCCTTCGCCGCCATCAATGCAGACGATTTCTACGGACGTGACAGCTTCGCTCTCCTCGCTACACAATTGAAAGACAGTACCCTCAGGGAAACAGGAAACTACTGTATGGTGGCCTATAAATTAAGCCATACGTTGAGTGAACATGGGGCAGTATCCCGCGGTATTTGCAAGGTATCGCCCGACGGCTACCTGACCGCTATCGTGGAACGCACTGCCATTGATCATATCGAAATAGAAGAAAGGGAAACACCCGTCTCCATGAATATGTGGGGATTCACGCCCGATTATTTACTTCACTCCGAACGCTATTTTATAGATTTCCTTCAAGCCCATCACCTTGACCTTAAAAGCGAATATTTCATCCCCACGATGGTAAATCATCTCCTTGAGACCCGCCAAGCTCGTGTCAAAGTGTTGGATACACCCTCCCAATGGTTCGGGGTCACCTATCCGGACGATCGTCCGGCAGTAGTCGAAAAACTCCGCGCCCTCGTCGACGTCGGCCTTTACCCCTCCCCCCTCTTTCCTTAGCGAATAACTATGCGGCGGGTGGTTTGTCCACCGATACGGACTAAATAAACGCCCGAAGGGAGGGGGAGGATTGTGTCGCCGTTCAACCGACGGCTCAGTATTTGTCGGCCTGTCGGCTGGAAGACCTCCACATCCGTCGGAGCGGTCAGGCTTAGGCGCAGGCCTCCCTCCACCACACTCAAAGCCCATTCATTGCTTGCAGGGAGGGGTATGGGAGAGACCTCGTTCGGAGGGTCATTAAAACCGATGTATTCATACACCTCTCGCACAATAACGGCTCCTTCGGGGTACACGACTTCCGATAAACACCCGTCTTCCCGCACAAAGTATTTATAGACCCGCGTGCCGCTACCCGT
>JAITRW010000016.1 GCA_031288175.1 Tannerellaceae bacterium | reverse complement strand
GATGTCTTCCATCAAATGTTCTTCAGTCCTGTCCACGCGCGGATCTGTCAACTCTGTAAAATAACTTATCGGTGTTTGCATAATGTTTTTATTGATACAAACGAACTTTCGTTATTTTTGATATTTAAAATCTATTAAATTTAGATGCGTTTGCCCTGACCTGTATCAGGGTTACGAGCGTCTTGCGAGTGTTTTTAGAATCGATGCCTGGCCTGCATCCTGGTTATACAACAGTCATGTGCACAACATCAGCGTCATGACGATGCATATGGACCGTATCAGCAGGATTGATATGGATGAAGACCTTAAAAGGCGATATATCGGAGAACTTCGTTGCGGCAGAGGCTTCCTCGCTTTGTTGCTCTATGACTTTTATGGCCCTGTAACCCTTGTTCCTTTGGAAGTGTTGAAAAATCCACTAGAAGAAACAATCCTTCCCCGCGCCACAGAAGCAGAAATGCAACAATTTATAGTAGAAAACCTGACGGAAGCTGCCAAAGTGCTCCCTTATAACTACCGGAAAGGCGACAGCAATTACGGGCTGTCTACCAAATGTTTATGTAATTTCCTCCTGTTGAAGTTTTATATGCAAACCAGGCAATGGAGTGAAGCGGAAAACATTGGACGGGAATTGCTCAAGAGCGAATACGGCTATGATTTGGTTCAAACATCATACAAAGACATATTCACTCTGGCAAATGAAAAGAATGTGGAAACGATTTGGGCAAAGAACTGTATCGACGGCTTCAATGAAGATATATGGATTCCCACCGCATTGCCTTCCGATTATTCCACTTCGACCAATACGGAAAAATGGGGTATGCTTCGACTGTCATGGCATTTCGTTCATACTTTTGAAGAAGGTGATAACCGCATGGAAACCATCATCACCGAATACACGGGCACTACCGGTATCGTACATAATGAAACCAATGATGCGATTACCTCCGGCATTATGCGTTTGGGCGCCATTCCGATTAAGTATGAAATAGACGCTACAACCACCGGCTACGATAGGCAGATCGATTTTATCATTTATCAATATGCCGATGCCTTGACTTTGCTTGCCGAAGCAATTGTACGCAATGAAAATGCGGTTACCGGCGAAGCGATCGATCTGTTGAATCGCGTCAGAACCAGAGCCGGACTTCAGGCATACACGATGTCTTCGTTCACCGGTCCTCGCGATTTTCTGGATAAATTGTTGATGAAAAGAGCGCATGAATTTTGGTTTGAACATGGCATTCGCAGGCAGGATTTGATACGCGACGGTTCATACATAGAACGTATGCGCTATGTAGCTTCGCTCTATGGAATATCTCAGGATTTTATTCAGGATTACATGACTCGCTTCGCCATACCGCAGGGGGCTATTAATGAAAGTAAGGGTATTGTAACACAAAATCCGGGATATTGAAAAGTAACAGGATCTCCCATAAAGGCGTTGCTGATACCCGTAGCAGGCAGGGGCTTAAACCCCTTGCTTGCCTGGTAGAAAATCAATCATTAATCATAAAATAAACCATATATTTTTTTAGCAATAAACAGATACGTTTCATATATATTTTTGATGGCTCTGGTCCCGTTTCTTTCTAACTGTGAAGAATCAAAATGGAAAAGCGACGGGCAATTGCCCATCCTGGCATGGTTTTCCATACCCGAATCCGAAACATCCCTGTCTCGGTACCGGGAATTGAAAGACGCCGGATTCACGCACAACCTGATGTATTTCAGCAATACCGACGAGATGGAAAGAGCAATGGATACTGCACAGGTGGCAGGCGTGAAGATGCTGGTCTGGTGCCCGGAATTGAGATCGGATCCCGAAGGAACGGTGCGCCGTTTCAAAAATCATCCGGCTCTTGCGGGTTACCACCTGCAAGACGAGCCTTTATACAGCGAATTTCCCCGTCTGAGTCAATTGGCACGGCGCATACAAGCCCTGGACAATGAGCATTTCTGCTACGTCAACCTGTGGCCGGGAGACACCTTTACGCCATATAGCGAACATTCTCTCTTCGGTCATTCCTCCTATCGCGAATATGTCAAAGCCTGTATTGAACAGGTGCCACTGCCTTTTATCAGCTTTGATAATTATCCGATCTGGACGCCCGATTCGACCGGAATCCATGCCATCGGGAAAGGCTGGTATTCCAATCTGTCGGTAATCTATGAAGAATGCAAGAAAGCCGGAAAACCCTTCTGGGCATTCGCACGCACTGCGGGAGCCGGAGATCCCGTTGGCGGAACGCCTTCGCCTACGCTCGAAGAGCTCAGGCTGGAAGTATATACCGCTTTGGCCTATGGCGCACAGGGAATACAGTATTATGTGTATGAAGATAATACAAATCCCAGTTTCCACGATATGCCTTTTGACTACTTTAAGCAGCAAAAAACGCCCACTTATTACATGGTACAGGAACTGAACAAAGAAATCCGGAATTTCGCCAAAGTATTTCTGGGGGCTACCGCCCTGGAAGTAAAACATACCGGCGCTCCATACGACAAGTACCGCTTGGAGCAGGCTCCCAATGTCTTCAAAACGTTTGAAACGGGAGAAACCGGAGCTACTACTTCTTTACTGGAAAAAGGAGACCGCACGTTTTTTGTGATACTCAACCGGGACGTCAACGAAAGGCTGGATGTTAAAGTGGAAGTAGACGCTTCCGTACGCCAGGTAACGAAAAACGGCACATTGAAAACCGTTACGGGTCTTCGGACGGAAAGCTTGAAACCGGGCGACGTCCTGATATATACATGGCCGAAACAGTAATGCATACACAAAAAAAAATACACAAACAATGAATATCTTTTTTTTAAGAAAAACGACCAAAGTCCTGATACAGGCTTTGACGATTGTGTGGGTCTGTGGGTGCAAATCCTCTCCCACAGACTTGGCAAGCAATTACTTTGTCGAAAGCGACAAGGCTTTTGCCAATCCGGGCAAAGGAATACGAAGCGGAATACACCCATACGGAACGCTTGAGAGGCCGTGTATAGGGTGGAATCAAATTGAAACAAAAGCATCGGACGGGGCGGAACTCCTGAGACATTACGCTGACAGTGTTTTTGAGCCTTGGTACCGGCAGGGAATATAGGTAATTCCTCGCGTATGGTTGTGTACGCCCGATACCAGTGTTTCCAACGTAATCATCAGTCCGGACGGAACGGTTACGAGTGGGCGGATTTGGTGGCCGAACGATATGACTCCCGGTGATTATTCGTCCGAACAGTTCAAACAAAGAATGGTGCGTTTGATAGAAAAAATGGGCGAAGCCTGGGACAAATCCGCGTGTCGCATTCATCGAATCGGGAATTATCGGCTACTGGGGCGAACATCACCATCCTTCGCCTGTGCCGGAAATACAACAGCTCATGGGAGACGCCTTCACGAAATCCTTCAAAAACAAAAAGGTGATGGTCAGATATCCCATGTATTTCATTCATTATTCGTTCGGATTCTACTGGGACTCGTTTGCCCACAAGGATGAAGATTTTTTTGCTGCGGGGTTTATTTCCCGGGGAGCATATTGGAAAAATGCAGTAAACGGCGGAGAAATAGTTTACGACTGGGGTGTGTGACGTGCAAGCTATGCAAGTGACTGTTTAACAACAAGATGTCAATATGACGTTTTGTCGGATTAAACCTGTTGTTCCGTCAATAGTAGCCTATGGATATGTGCATTATGAGTAATTGTTTTGTGCAGAGCAATCCTGAAAAGGTAGCCCTTCCGAAAGGAAAAGCCGGAACCGTGAGGGAAAGGCAATAATCATTTAGTATCAAATGGTTGGGGAGCTTGGCTGAGTGATATGGTTAACGTAAGTGAACTGTCGATGACGCATCGTAAGGTAGTAAACAAGCTAATAAAGATACTGAGCTTGAACCAAAAGGTACACAGTCGGATAACCTCGAACCTTGTGGGGTTACACGGACAAAAAGACTGTCGGTGTATAGACAGAACCTAAGTCATTCATATTGTCACCGGCATAGAACATGGCAAGTCCATATCTCTCCTGCATTACTGCAGGTAAGCAGACCGCAAGGAAAGCCTACATGGGGTGTGGATATGGGATAGCGGAGAAAGCGAATGCTGACTTGTAATGAGTCGGATAGAAGTTGCAGTACATTCTATGGAATAGTTCGTACAACATTACTTCGCGCGAAAGCGAGCAGACTTCCGCATAAGGTAATTCTTTACAAGAAACTTTTAGAACTTTTTAAAGGAGGAATGCAAATGAACGAAATTAAAACATCGTGTGCACCAACTGACCGGGAGCAGGACAAATGGAAAAGTATCAACTGGAACAAATGTCAAGTTGAGGTTAGGAAGCTACAAGCACGTATTGTAAAGGCTCAAAAGGAAGGTAAACACGGAAAGGTTAA
>JAITRW010000005.1 GCA_031288175.1 Tannerellaceae bacterium | reverse complement strand
CTTATACGGTCGATTATCAGTAAGGAGAAGGCGGAAATGCAGATCAATTCTTTCAGTTATTATGGAAACCAACGGCAATAAAGAGGTAAAGTTGACGGCCAAAGAAGAACGTTTCTGTTATCAGTACGTTCTCCTCCTCAACGCGACAAAAGCTGCTATATCAGCAGGTTATGCGGAAAGGTCTGCCAATGTGACGGGGTGTAGACTGCTAACAAAACCTAATATACAGGGAAGAGTTGAACAATTGAAGCGTAATCTGTCCGAAACGGCGGAAATCTCTGCACTGAAGGTGTTGAAGGAGCATGAGAAGATCGCCTTTGCCGACGCCGGACAACTCCGGGACGGTTGGATCTCATTGAAAGACTTCGATAGCTTGACGCCAGAACAGAAGGCTATCATTCAGGAAGTATCCACCAAGGAGGGTAAGTTCGGTACGGAGGTCAAGATAAAGCTGTTCGACAAGCAACGCGCCTTGGATGCCATCAGTAGCATGCTTGGCTTCGATGCTCCTGTAAAGACCGAATTGACCGGCAAGGACGGAAAAGACCTGTTTGCGACGCTCACCGACGAAGAGTTGCAAGCTAAGATTGCGGATTTAAAGGGCAAATTGGAACCATAAAATGTAGAAGTGTATGAAGATTGTAGAGAACAACGTATTGCCGTTTCGGAGCTTTGCAGCGATAAACCTCTTTGGAGTGCTGTTTGTCCGCCGAGGAGTGAAGATATCCCCGAGTTTGATACGGCACGAAACGATACACAGCAGCTCAACAATACAAGCCGGGACAGGGAGTATACAGGTCCGCTTATGCCAACGCGATGCGTCTTGCCCGCACGGAAATAAATGCGGCCCTCAGACAGTCCGAATGGGAAGCTTACCAGCAAGATCCCCTCATTACGGGGTTCAGGATCGTGTTGAGTAACAACCACTCCTCTGAACAAGGCCAAGCTTACCTTGATTGAGCAGGGGCTATCGAAGTTGCCGGTTTACGAAGGGGCGGTCTACAGGGGCATGATCATCAAGCGTAAGGAGTTTGAAAAGGCCTTTGCAGGGGACGAGGGAACGATCGTATGCCATAACCGTTTCGTCTCGACAAGTAGAGATACAAGGACGGCGTTAGAGTTTTCTATGCGTAAAGCCCCAAAGAATAACGAGATCCGCGTATTCATGGAGATTACCTCGAAGACGGGACGGGACATATCAAGGATATCCGAGAAGAACGGTATTTTTGACCCTGAGAACCAACAAGAGGTACTCTTCACAGCTAATACGCGGTTTAAGATTGTCAGTAAAAGGAATGAAGGGAATATAGTTCATTTGAAATTAGTTGAATTATGACTTTTGAGGAAGTAAAAAAAGGACTGGAAGAGTGTGACAAGTACTTTCGTGACCTTGAGAAGAACGATCCCGAAGGTTACAAACGTAAGCTGATGTCTATGGGTCTCATGGACAGAAACGGCAAGTTGTACGAAGATTACGACGATGATGAAATTTCTCCCGACGACTTCGAGTGATAGTTAAAAATAGAATATTTATGAAGTTCATGACAAAAACACCATCTTCTATTTTTGAGCAGATAAAAAAGATGGACGAATTTGGAGTCGAATTTTGGAACTCACGTGACATGTTCAAGGCTTTAGATTACACAGATCTTCGAAATTTTATGCTGGTAGTGAACAAGGCGCAAGAATCTTGCAGGAATAGCGGTCAGTTAGTCGAGCATCATTTCGTTGAGTTCAACGAAATGATAGAGATCGGAAAAGGTGCTAAACGTGAGGTTGTTAGTCTGAAACTATCCCGCTATGCTTGTTATCTGATCGTGCAAAATGCAGACCCAAGTAAAGAAGTTGTAGCATTGGGACAGACCTACTTCGCAGTCCAGACCCGTATTGCCGAAATCAAACAGATGGAGGACTATAATCGACTAACTACCGAAGAAGCGAAACGGTTGTTCTTACGTGAAGAATTAGCTCAACATAATACACAACTTGCCGATGCCGCTAAAGGTGCGGGTGTGATTGAATCTCGTGATTTCGCGATATTTCAGAATCATGGCTATCAAGGGCTTTATGGGGGCTTAGGCGCAAAAGAGATACACGAAAGGAAATGCTTGAAAAAAAGTCAAAAGATACTTGATCACATGGGGAGTACAGAGCTGGCAGCTAATCTTTTTCGTGCTACGCAAACGGAGGAAAAATTACGGCGTGAGGAAATAAAAGGGAAGGCGAAAGCTAATCGGACGCATTATGAGGTGGGTGTAAAGGTTCGCCAAACTATTAAAGAGTTGGGCGGCACCATGCCTGAGAATTTGCCTACGGTTGAGAATATCGCTAAAATTGAAACCAAACGACGTAAACAACTGAAAGGTAATAATTAGGCTTTACGAGGAGTTTTCTTGCGAATAGTTTCAAGCATAATTTAATTGAAAGGATTTCGGGTTAAGTTGTCACTTTAAACAAACAAGGTTTTTTATTGCGACCTATGGCCCTTGATGAGGGTGATGATGTCAAGGATAGGCGCCACATTGCGTTTGATAAGCAGGGTGCCGATGGCGCCCAAGAAGGCGACCGCGAAAGGCGGCGTAAGCGAGTCCGGCTGTGAGGATGGAGCCGACAGAGGCGAGGGCGTAAATCGTCTTCATTGGGGTAATCGTCTTCATTGGGGTAAAGGTATGAAAATAAAATAGGCTGGGTGCCGTCGTAAGGCGGGTCTTATAGCAGAGAGGTAGTAGCGGGTTGTTGATACAGGCTACAGAGTCACCGCCTATGCTCCCTGTTGAACGCTTTAAGCCAGTCGTGTGGTTGTTGATGCAGGCTACAGAATCACCGCCACCTACGGTCTTATAGCAGAGAGGTAGTAGCGGTGGAGTATTGTGTCTACGTGTAAAGATCTCTAAGTTACGTCTTATGGTAGAGAGAGGTAGTAGCGGGGGGATTATTGTGTCCACGTGTAAAGGTCTCTAAATTACGTTTTATGGCAGAGGGGTAGTAGCGGGAGGGGTGTTAGTTGAGGGGGTATTAGTCGAGGGGTCAAGGCGAACACCGGCGAGGCGAGCGGCAGGTGGCAGGGTGTGAGGACGCCCTTTTTCTTCGTCGAGGCGTTTCCATGCGGCGAGGAGCTTGATGGTTTTGTCTCTGGCTTTTTGGCGTTTTTCTGGGGTAGGGAAGAGGTCGTTGAGGGTGTTGTAGCAGACGCCGACGTAGGGAAGCCTGCCGAAGCGATGAAAGCCGGGTTTCTCGTCTTTGCAGTCTTGTTTGCAAATGTCTCTGATTCGGGGATCTGGGGAAGAACAGAAATTACAGATCCAGCGGTAGGGTTCGTCGGGGAAATTACAGACGTTAGGGTTCCACCCGCCTCGTTCATTAAGGATGTAGCGAGACTTGTCGTCGAGGTCGTATAAGTGGTGGATGAGGACGGAGGGAAATTTTAGCGGTTCAAGTTCCGGCTCGGTATCTTGGTCGGTTTCGGAATCTTGTCCGGGCGCTTCCTGTTTCACATTGGCTAACTTTTTCTCACTTTGACTAACCTGCGTTAAGGAAGGAATTGAAGCAGATTTAGGGGCGAGTTTGGCATCGAGGCGTGCTTCTCGGGCGAGTTGGGCATCGAATTTGCGTTTTTGCCAGGCGAGAGTTTCGTCAAATTTGCGATTCTCGAGGGCAAGCTTGTCGGCGAACCTTTTTTCGATTTCGTTTTGCCTCCGGCGCTTGAGGGCGATGTCCTCCATATCCTTGCGAAACCTGAGTCTGAGGATGACTTGATCGCGAGGGGAACACAGAGCGATGATGTCGTCGGGGATGACATTAGTAATGTCGTTAATGCTGAGGCTGTCGCTATCGGACAGACTCTCGGCGGGTAAAGTAGTTTGTGTCATTAGGGATAGAAATTATAATTAATACTATTGTTAGCACGTTCAATAGCGAACGATGCGGCAAATATATAACGAGTTTTTAGAACGGCAAAAAAAGAGGAGAAAAAAATGCAGTCTCGAATTTTTCTTCAGGTTGTTCAAGGATCGTTTCGATGCAAAACAATATCTTTGTTTCGAAATTTGAGACAAAAAAGTGAAAAGTACAATTATATGCATGGTATTGGCAACAGCGGCAGGTTTACTGACAGCTAATGCACAAACAATACACGGAAAGGCAGTTGACAGGGACAATAAACCGGTTGAATACGCCACAATCGTGTTGCAAACGGCGGATTCGCTGTACATAAATTCTACGTGCACGGATTCGACAGGACATTTCATCTTGTCAGTCAATCAGGAGGACTACCGTTTGGTGATTCAACACGTACAGTACGAGACGTATGAGAAGAATTATTCCGGCGAATATGATATTACCGTTAAATTGATAGAAAAAGAAAATGAGCTCGGAGCAGTTGTCATAGAGAGAGAAAAGCCGGTTGTCAGACTGGTTGACGGCCGGATAACCTATGATATGGCTTTGCTGCTTTCCGGTACAACGGTAAGCAACGCATATGAATCTATACTTCGCCTGCCGGGAGTACGGGAACAGAATGGAGCACTCTCCCTTGCCGGCACTGCCGCCGTAACCGTAATTATTAACGGGCAGGTTACTTCGATGCCAAATGAAAATCTGATGGCGGCACTTAAAATGTATCCTGCCGCAATGATTCAAAGCGCAGAAATCATGTATAGCGCTCCCCCTGAATATCATGTGCGCGGCGCTGCCATTAATCTGGTTTTAAAAGGTAATAATGGCGAGAATTCCCCGCAAGGGCAAGTAAATACAGTATATACGCAAAAATACTATGCCAATTATACGGAAGGTATTTCACTTCTAATACCCACATCGAAGGTAACTCTTGATGTCAATTACACTTTTAACCGCGCAAAAGAAAGAAGCGGAGTAGAGATTGATTCCAAGCATCGGTATGAAGGAACCGTAAATCATATAGAGCAGTCTAACAAAGGAAATCGAAAGTCTGATAATTATTCTATCCGGCTTGGAATGGATTACAAATTGACGGAAAAGGATCACTTGAATCTTACGTATACATCGCAGATAACAAATAACGTAGATAATAACGAATTTTCCGACGGTACGTTTTCCTTGTCCGACAATCATAAGGAAAATAAATCGCCCATACAAATGCACAATGTTTTAATGGATTATTCTGCCGGATTCGGAATGAATGCGGGCATGGAATATACATTTTACAAAACCCATACCAACCAGTCTTTTTCCGAAAAAAAGTCCGGCAAAGAAAGTACGTTTACAGCCGATGCAAAACAGGCCATACATCGTTACAGGTTCTTTACGGACCAAAGCCATACGTTGCCGTCAGGATCGTTGAACTATGGTGTGCAATATATGTATGCAACCGACAGGAGTTTCCAGATTTATAATTTGGCTTCTGACGTGGGATCGAACACGGATAACCAATTGATAGAACATACGGCAAATGCATATGCAGGTTTCAAGAAACAAATAGGGAATAAACTATCTGTCAGCGCATCGGTTACGGGAGAATATTACAGACTTATTGATTTTAAGGAGTGGACGGTATTCCCTGCGATGGAGATGACGTATTTTGTTTCGCCTTCACAAATCATGCAACTGTCCTTCTCGTCCGACAAGATATATCCTACCTACTGGGAAATGCACGGAGCGGTAAGTTATTTGAACGGATATAGCGAGATCCACGGCAATCTTTCATTGAAACCTTACCGAAACTATTCGGGGCAGTTAAACTATATACTTAACAGTAAGTATATCTTGACGGCATTTTATAATTATATGGATGAATATTCGGTGCAGTTACCTTATCAGGCGCAGGACAGACTGATTCTTATATACAAGACGTTGAATCTGGATTACAAGCAAACAGCAGGTTTAAACCTTATCATTCCACTCAAAGCCAGACAGGTTGTAGATACACGGCTTACACTGACCGGTTTTTATGATAGGGTAAAGAGTTCCCATTTCCACGATATTTCATTTGATAAAGAGAACGTTGTGTTTTATGCACGATTGGACAATACGATTAATATATCGTCAAACCCCAATATTAAAATGGAAATAAACGGTGCATATATCTCAAAAAACATTCAAGGGCCAGGCGAACTTACCGCACTGTGGAATCTGGATACGGGACTGAAATGGATGTTTTTTCACGATATGGCAGAGCTAAGGTTGAAAGGTTCCGATCTGCTCAATAAGTGGACTCCCGATATGATTATGAAATACAAAGCACAAGACCTGAGGATGGATATAATTCCCGATGGAAGAGCCGTATCGCTTTCGTTTACGTTCAAATTCGGAGGGTACGATAAAACGCATAAAGAAATTGATTTTTCCCGGTTTGGGACAAAATAGAGAGAGAGATTAGCTTACATTGCTCTCTTCACTGTTTAAGGTATGCCAAAACATTCTCTAATGGGTTTATTACATGGGGATGTACGGCATACCTTTTTTATGAGGTTTATGTAGAAACTATTATATATGAACATATTGCTTAATTGGTTTCCACCAGCATTTAAGAAAATACCCTCTCCTTCAATGTCTATATTAAAAGGATATTTAAACCAACAAGGTTATAACTCTTTCGTTTGTTATTGGAATTTGATACTCAGGGATATTATTCAGAGTTCAACAGGTCTTGGTGATGAACAGGAAGCAAATGAGTTTGATATTATAGTCCCATTTCTTCCACTTCTTTTGAACAATGAGGAGAACAGAGAAACATTTGACCGTTTATGCGCATATCACCAATCAAAATTCCCTCAATATTTTAACATCAACAAACAAGGATATTATGAAACCGCTTTACATGATTGTTCAAATCAAATACTCAATCGGATCAATGATATAACAAACCAGTTGTATTTTGAAAAAAATCCCGATTTAGTATGTGTCAATATCAGTTTGTTACAACTTATACCAGCTAATATTTTCTCGAGCCTGTCAAAAATAAATCATCCTGATATTCCAATTATAGCCGGTGGTATTTCCAATAAAAAAGAAGCTATTGCGGTATTGGATAATTTTAGTTGTTATGATTTTGCAATATGGGGTGAAGGAGAAAATCCTCTTCATCAATTGTGTCGATCTATTAATCGGGAGATTTCATTAGAAAAAGTTCCTAATTTAGCTTACAGAATCGAAGGGGATATTATAGCAAATCAACGTAATAAAACATTTTCTCGGTTAGATATAGTTAAGCCTGATTATACTGACTATTTCAGATTTATAAACGATAATAGGATTAATGAAATACAACCTCTTATTCCTGTGGAGAGTAGTCGAGGTTGTCATTGGAATCAATGTAAGTTTTGCTTTCTTACAGAAGGATACAGAAATAGAGCAAAAAACAATGATGCTATTATTAATGAAATAATCCATTCTATTGAGGCGTATAATATATTTGAGTTTGTTTTCTTAGATAATGATATTATATTCAATGATAAAGAGAAGTTCGACGATCTTCTCAATCAATTTATTAAAATTAAAGATAAACACGAACAATTCGGGATTTGGAATGGAGAAGTAGTTACCAAAGGATTAAATGCCTCTATTATCAAGAAAATGACTTTGGCCGGTTTTAAAAGTATTCAAATAGGATACGAAGCTATTACCGACAGTTTACTAAAGAAAATCAACAAGAAAAATTCATTTTCAAGTAATTTAATGTTTGTAAAATGGGCATCGGAATACAGTCTTAACCTGCAAGGATTAAATATTATTACCGGACTGATAGGGGAGGATGATGGCGATATAAAAACATCCATCAAGAATCTTCATTTTTTACGCTTCTTTTTAAGTAAAGCAATAAAACACGAAATAATACCTTTGCAAATAATGCGGGCATCAAGATATTACAAAGAATTAAAAGATAAAAATGAGCTTGACCAATGGGATAGTAACTTTTTGTATTCACTCTTTCCTCACAGATATATTAAGGCTGAACACAAATTTGATATTATGTTCTTCTCAAAAAAAGAAAGAAATATTCTTTGGAATAACCTTGAAAGCATTAATAAGCATTATTTTACAAATGATTATAAATATAAAATATATTCATCAGATAATGAGTTAATACAGTATATAGAAATACTGAACGGTTCTAATATCGCTAAATTAGAATTTAACACAAAAGACAATTGTCATTGGAGTATTCTGCATTTTTGCAACAAAGAGGTAAAATCAGTAGAGCAAATAATAGCGCATTTTGATCTGCAAGACAATATAACGGAACAGGGAAATATTAAAAAGGCGCTTGTGGAATTAAACAATGAATTTCTATTATATTCAAACTCTGAATTCTCCGAGAACATTACAATAATAAATACCGATTTTGTATTATGAAAACATTGTATATCATAGTCTGTTATTTATTACTTTCCGTGATAAATTGTTACGCTCAAAATACAGAAGACACGGAGCGTATTCGATTTAGTGAACAAGATTATGTTTACCGTATGATGGATCCCTCATCTTTATCGACAGAAGGAAGAAAACTATTCGATATGCAAAGAGGTTTCAAGCACTCTATTTTGCCGACTATTCAATTAACGAATAAAAGAATTTCGCCTTATTTCACTCCGTATAGCTATTCTTTTGACAGCCATATGGAAGGCGTGATTATAAAGGGAGGATATGGAAGTTATTCTTTTACAGACTATCTTTCAACCAATATAAATTTGTACCTTTCAAAGGCTTATTTCGGGAATACGGGAATGCCGGATTTTTATCTTAATGGCTCGGTTAGAGCAGAATTAGTTTTAAAGTTACACGATAAGATTCAATTAACCGGAATGGGGCAAGTATCCTTACGAGAAGGATTTGACCCTAAAAATCCGTCTCTAATGGGAGGAAGTAATTATTACGGAGCCGAAATACAATTCAAAATAATTAATAATATTGGTGTTGGGATAGGTTTTACAAACAGTTATTATCGTAGCAAGTGGACAAAAAGAACATACATGACTCCTGTCGGATATCAATAAGAATCAAAATATGAAGTTTCCTTTTTATAAACAGCATGATTCAACCGACTGCGGAGCATCTTGCCTGCGAAGTATCTCAGATTACTATGGGAAAAATATACCTTACAGCGACTTCGGGAAGCCTGCCACATCGGCAAAGACGGCGTAACGCTCATTGAAATTAGTGATGCTGCCGAAAGTATAGGATTCAGGACTCAAATGCTAAAAATATCACTTGATGATTTAAACAGATCCATTAACCTCCCCTGTATTATCCATTGGAACAATAATCACTTTGTCGTATTATACAAAATTGAGAATAGAAGAATCCAAAAGAGATATTACATATCCGATTCTGCACGAGGATTATTAAAATATAAGGAAAGTTCATTTATTAAATGCTGGGGTAATAATTCGTTTACAGGGATAGTATTGACACTTGAGCCTTCCCCTATGTTTTATGAAAGAAAAGAAGACAGTCTTGATAAAAGCAATTTCAACACAAGGTTTCTTATCGATTATTTAAAACCGCATAAAAACACACTCTTTCAGATTGTTTTAGGAATAATCAGCGCATCTATTCTTAATTTGACACTCCCGCTCCTTACTCAATCAATAGTTGATGTAGGCATTGGACAAAATAACATGAATTTTATCCTAATGATACTTGTAGCCCAGGTTATGATTGCCTTAGGACAAATGATAAATTCATTAATTACGAGTCGAATACTGCTGCATACAACAGCAAGAATAAGTATTTCTCTCATTTCTGATTTTCTAAACAAACTGACAAGGTTACCGATAGCTTTTTTTGATTCAAAAAAAATAGGAGATATTTTACAGAGAATACAAGACCATCAACGTATCCAAGATTTTCTCACAAGTTCATTGTTGGGAATCATAATGTCTTCATTTATTTTTATTATATATGGATCTGTAATGATAAATTATAATATATGGATATTACTAATATTCTTATGTGGAAGCACTTTATATATTTCTTGGATACTTTTGTTTATGGGTATGCGTAAAAGGATTGATTATATGCGTTTTTAGGAAGCGTCTGTAAATCAGAACAGTTTATTACAACTGATAACGGGAATGCAAGAAATAAAACTTAACGGTTGTGAAAAACAAAAACGCTGGTATTGGGAAAAAAGTCAAGCGAAATTATATGGAATAAGTATCAAAAGTCTCACCATTAATCAAATACAGGAAGTCGGAGGTACTTTTATTGATCAGATAAAGAATGTAATAATTTCATTTATCGCTGCCAATGCCGTAATAAATGGAAGTATGACTTTAGGTATGATGATGGCATTACAATACATTATAGGACAACTCAATGCACCTATTAAACAATTTATTTCCTTTGCAGAATCCATGCAAGATGCTAAGCTAAGTATGGAAAGACTAAGTGAAATCCATCAAAAAGACGATGAAGAACCCAGAGATGTATCTAAAAACATCATTGTTCCCAATAATCCTGAAATAATTTTTAAGAATGTAATGTTTCAATATGAAGGTAAGCATTCACCGAAGATACTTGATAATATCAGTCTGACTATTCCATATGGCAAAATAACAGCTATCGTTGGAACAAGCGGCAGTGGAAAATCAACATTATTGAAACTGATATTAGGGTTTTATCGGCCAATCGAAGGAAAGATAACATTAAATGATAAACCTTTGTATGATTACAGTGACAAACAATGGAGAAAAAAATGTGGAGTTGTAATGCGGGAAGGATTTATTTTTTCTGATTCTATAAAAAACAATATTGGAGTAAGTGACGAAAATCCGGATATTGAAAAGATAAAAAGAGCCATTAAAATCGCCTGTCTCGAAGACTTTATAGAATCACTTCCAATAGGCTATAATACAGAAATTGGAGCAGACGGACAAGGATTAAGTACGGGTCAAAAACAAAGAATATTAATTGCCAGAGCCGTTTATAAAAACGCACCGATAGTGATTTTTGATGAAGCGACCAATGCTTTGGACGCTAATAATGAAAAAGCAATAATGAATAATCTCAAATGTTTTTTCCAAGGTAAAACAGTGATTGTTGTCGCACATCGATTAAGTACGGTAAAAGATGCCGACAATATAGTCGTATTAAATGATTCCAGGATAGTGGAGGAAGGTAAACATAATGAATTGGTTACATTAAAAGGTTACTATTATGAACTGATTAAAAACCAATTAGAATTAGGGAATTGACATGGAACAGGAATACAGTAAAGAAACATTGGATATTTTAGGGAAAATACCTAATCGCTTTGTCAGATACGGTTCATCCATTTTTTTTCTTATCCTGACGGGAACTTTGACAGGACTCTGTTTTATCCATTACTCAGATACGTTCGAAACATCTGTAATAATTCGTGAAAGAGAATATTTCAATCACACAGCATATAGAGATAGCGCGGATAAATATATTGCTTATATACAAATTAATAGTTTAGACAATTGGAAAATTAAAATCAATTCAAAAGTAGTTATCAGCTTGAAGCAGTATCCTAAAAACATCTATGGAATATTATTCGGAAATATAGTTCAAATTACATACAACAATAAAAATCAATTATATGATGTTTATATACAACTGTCAAACGGATTGACAACGAGTTTTGACAAAAATCTGGAATATATACCAGATATGTCCGGTAAAGCTATTATAAAAGGAGAAGACAGGAATATATTTAAAAGAGTTTTTTCTTCCGTGCTTTCAGAGAACTAAGTAAAAGAGTATTGATTTAAGGTATCAAACTTCGTTTTGCATGATGCAAATTTTGTAATTGATTTTCCTCTTTGATATAGAGCGTGAAGTTGCCGGGAAATTCGTAGCGGCGAAACAGATCGTCAATGAACCACTTGTCTTTGTGAACAAAATAATGATCCTTGTGGAAGAGGAATTCTTGTTCCATACCTGGGAAAATTGCTATGGCGCGTATATGTTCGGGGTCACAGCAGGGGTGTTTTTTGTCGCAAAGGTTGCGACGTCCATGCTTCTTGAGGTAAACGGGAAGGCCTACTTGCGCGCCTTCTACATCGGAAAGAGGACTACTTACAATAAAGATGGCATCCTCTATTCCCCCCCCCCCAGTATTTGTTAAAATAGTCTGGCAAAAGGCCTCGGTGGCCTTTCCCCGTAAGGCATAACGCTTGCAGGATGCAAAAGCCAGGCCGTAATTTAGGAGGAAGAGAAGTAAAAGCCCCGCCAGATAGAGTTGCGACGCATTACGTATGGCGATTTTTCCACCGGGCTTCATGCAGCTATAAATAATTAAGGAGATACCGATCAGTAACCCCGTTGTGGTTAGTATGGAAAGGCTGGTGTACAGATATTCCATGCTTGAGGGGGAAGTAATTTGTTGCAATACCTGCCCTTGCATACGGAAGGCAAAGTGTACTGCGGCGTTTTTTCCAAGGGGAGAGAAGAGGAACGTCGAGGCTGCGGTCATCACTATACCAAGCATGAGGCTGATCCAACGATAAATGACCTCCGGCAGAGGATAGTCGTGCTTTTTTAGTTCGCGAAAAGTAAAAATTGCCAGGAAAGCGCAGCCCAGCGTAGCGGGGATGAGGTAACGGTCGATAATATTGGACTTGGCATAAATGGCTATCTGCGGGACGGTAATGGCTGCAAAGAACAACAGGGGGAGCGCCCATGTCTGCGGGGTAAGCGCGTGCCGCCGCCATAAATGAATTATCGCTATCGCCGCCAGTACGACGCTACCGCCGCCTACATAGAGGTACAGCGTTGCCTTAATGTACGGCAGTAGGTTATGGTCGACGCCGGCATAACCAAAATCGGTACCGGCATATTTTACTACGCAGTAAAGTCCTGCCACAGTGAGGGCGCAGAGAAAACCCGCTGTACCTGCCGTTTTACTAATCGTCTCGGCAATTTTTGTACCGTAGCGACAGGAATATTCTCTGAAATATAGCAGATATCCAGCGGGCAGGATGAGGATAAAGTTTTCCTTCAGCAGTGCGGTAATCACTGAGAAAAGGATAAAACCGCAATAAGCCAGATATTTATTATCCTTGCACTGTTTTGCAGCGTTGAGAAGAAGTCTTGCAACGTTGAAAGACGGTTTTTCCGCGCTGATCGGCAGTTCTTCCACGTAATGTTTCCGTTTTACAGCGTTTAATAACAGATGCCAAGAGATGAGTAAGGTCAGCAGGGCAGTCGTTTCCACCGCCAGAGTTTGATAAAACACCGCGCTTTGCGAGCCAATCAGCGTGAGAGCCGTCAATAATAGGCTCTCACCGCGCCGCCATCCTAATCGTATCCCCAATAAATAAATGAGGATGCCCGCCGCAATAATTTCAGCGACCTGTAATAGTCCTTGTTTAAACAAATCATCCCCCAGCAGAGCCGTCTCCAGAATAGTATTCATCATCCACGCCGGACGAAAGCGCATACCCTGCTCCCACTCAATCCGTTCCGCCAAAATATCATACCACGACCTCTCTTGCAGCTGTTGCAAGCAGGTGAAGTATTCGTGGCAGTCCATAAAGTGATAACCCGACGTCAGCGATCCGCTGAAAACCACCAGCGATAAACATACCAGCGCAATGACTGTGCCCGCAATCCATACTCCTGTCTTTCTTCTCATCAATCAAGTATTTAAAGATCTAATTATTTCAATAGGTATGCCGTTTAGTTCAGCCGCTAACTGGGAATAGGTACTGCCGGACGATCCGAAAATCTTAGCCGTAGCCCCCAGCGCGTAGAGATCCACCACCGCTTCAACGATACCCTCCCTAGTATCCCTTCGCACAGGTGCGCCACGAGTGATAATCCCCCCCCCCCAATGGTTTTTAACAGATCTTCTTTTACTTCCATGGAATCAGTGGCCAAATAGAACCGAACAGCATTATCTTTCTCCATTACTTCCTTCATCTTTGCCATAAAAAGGCAGAGCGGACTTTCTTTAATAGCCTGCAAAAAATCTGTACGCCGAATATGCACCCCTATGGTGTGGCAGGAAAAACCCGCTACCTGCAACGCTATCTCTTCACGGATATTTTTCGCAGGCAGTAGGTAACGAAAAAACGTTCTGTCCGCCTGATAAAACTTCATGCATTGTACCACATACAACGAACGACAACTCATATGCTGCCCATACCAATCCATAAACGAGGATTGCCCATACAAATCCTTTTCATAAAAGCAGGCATCAAATGTTATACGCTGGTAAAACCATGGAAGCCACAACGTACGCTTTCTGGGGCGATCTAAAAAATAATGCCACCACTTCGCATCAATAATCTCTACCTCTCCCGCCTCTTTCCGTACACTAAAAAGCTCCTCGAAAGTGGCAGCCATTCCCCAGTCTTTGAACCAAAGGATTTTTAGCTTTAAGTGATAATCCGCACAAAAAGAGATAGCCGCCCGGATGGCAAAGATACGGTTCGCCAGCCCTCCGATAGGCACCAACAGCATTGTCTTTTTCAACGATTCCATTTACCGAATGTTTGCAATAGAAATGATATCGGCGAATACACCCGCAGCCGTCACGGCAGCACCGGCACCATATCCTTTTATTACCATCGGATACTCATTATATCGTTCCGTAGTAATCATGATTATGTTGTTACTGCCCTCAAGCTCGTAAAAAGGATGTCGCCTGTCTACCTCCTGCAACCCGAGAGTACACGCCCCCCTATCCATAGTAGCCACAAAACGTAGCCGCTTGGCGGCAGCCGCCAAACGCAGCCGTCGTTGCTCAAAGTTTCCGTCCAATTTCTCTACCTCTTGCCAAAAATCCTCTATCCTCCCCTCAAAACAACACGGCGGTATAATGGGATTCATCCGAACCTCCGACTGCTCCACTTTATAACCCGCCTCCCGCGCAAGAATAACCAACTTACGCACCACATCAGTACCGCTCAAATCTATACGTGGATCCGGTTCCGCATACCCAGCTTCCTTTGCCATACCTATCGCACGGCTGAAAGGTATATCGTCATTGATGGTGTTGAAAATAAAATTCAGCGTCCCCGAAAGGACAGCCTCAAGCTTAATAATACGGTCGCCGCTATTGATAAGGGCATTCATCGTATTAATAATAGGAAGCCCCGCCCCCACGTTTGTTTCAAAGAGAAACTTAATGTCTCGCTTACGGGCCGTCTCTTTAAGACGGAAGTAGTTATCATAAGACGAAGATGCCGCGTTTTTATTCGCCGCAACCACAGAAACGTTGTTATTGAGAAGCGTCTCATACAAAGAAGCAATATCAGGACTGGCTGTGCAATCTACGAAGACGGAATTAAAGCTATCCATGTCAAGAATACCCTTGCAAAGAAGCTCAGGACTGTTCGGTTGACCGTGTTGCACTAACTCTTGCTTGTAGCTATCCAGGTTAATCCCCTCGCGGCAAAAGAGCACTTTCTCTACGTTAGCGATACCTGTCACTTTGAGTTTCAGACCGTTCTGCGCTATCAGCTTTGGTTGTTGATTTCGAATCTGGTTAAGCAGACTGCCACCTACCGTCCCTATACCGACAATAAAAAGGTTAAGCACCTTGTACTCGGAAAGGAAGAAAGAATCATGAATGGAATTGAGGGCCTTACGGAGGTACTTATGCTTAATCACAAAAGAGATATTTGTTTCTGAAGCCCCCTGAGCACAGGCGATGACACTGATACCAGCACGGCCAAGTGTCCCGAAAAGTTTCCCTGCAATACCCGGCGTCCGTTTCATATTCTCCCCTACAATGGCTACGGTAGCCAAATCCCGTTCCACCGTAGTGTCGTTGATTTCTCCCTGGGCACGCTCCAAGGCAAATTCTTCATTGAGGACACTGATCGCCAGATCGGCCTCAGCATTGCATACGGCAAAGGATGTATTGTTTTCCGAACTTGCCTGAGAGACCAAGAAAACGCTGATCCCATTGGCCGAAAGAGTTTTGAAGATACGGTAATTGACACCAATGACGCCTACCATACCCAGACCCTGCACGGTAATGAGGCAGGTATCATTGATAGAGGATATACCTTTAATAATGGCTTTGTCACGTACAACAGGTTCGTTAGTACTATAAACGGACGGCATTTGGGAAATGTAGGTCCCTTTGGATGAAGGATTGAAAGTATTCAGGATACGGATAGGGATATTTTTTTGGTAAACAGGATAAATCGTCGGCGGATAAAGCACCTTGGCACCGAAGTTACACAGCTCCATGGCCTCGGTAAACGTGAGCCGTTCAATGAGGTAAGCGGAATTGATGACCCGCGGGTCGGCTGTCATAAAACCATCCACATCCGTCCATATCTCCAAAGCCGAAGCATCCAGGGCAGCGGCAAGGATAGAAGCGGTATAATCGGAACCACCGCGTCCCAGATTAGTTACTTCGTCGCTCTTTGCTCCCGAGGCAATGAAACCCGGCACTATGGCAACGGAAGGAAGCGAGATGAAGGTTTCCCGAATAAGCCGGTTGGAGAGTGGGAAATCTACAATATGTCTGGTAAACTGGGGAAGGGTCTTAATGAATTTGCGGGCATCAAAAAGCTGAGCGTCCCGTATCACTTTGGAAATAATCAACGATGAAATACGTTCCCCATAGCTCAATATCGTATCCGAAGTCTTGGACGAGAGATCGTTAATGAGAAACACCCCGCGCAGAATATTGGCCAACTCGTCCAATAGACAACGAACGACCTGCTCGGTCTCATTACGAACGGCAATGTCCGGTAATACACCTTCAATAATGAGCAAGTGACGTTCTATAAGAGCGGATAAAGCCTTCTCGTAGGCCGTATCCCCCCCTGCGGCCAAACGTCCGACAGCAATCAAATCGTCCGTAACTCCTCCTAAAGCCGAAACCACGACCACTACCGGATCGGTAGCTGCTTCCACAATCTGCTTTACATTTAAAATACCCTTTACGGAACCTACCGATGTCCCGCCGAACTTTAATACCTTCATTTCAATATTAAACTAATGTGTGGCACGTACACAAAACACCGCATGCCGACCTTTGTAAGGCTTTTCAAGGACAGCGGGACAAAAGTAGTGCTTTTCTCCACGCCTTAAAAGTGTACTTTTGCGATTGATGAAGCGGTGGAATGTACTGTGGATGGCTTGTCTGCTGTGCCACGAAGGTATTGCACAGCAGGCTGTTTTACCCGCCGGAATATTGCCGGCCGAAGTGATAGCGGGCGATACCGTCCCTATGGTGCGCATCCGCGAGATAACCATCTATCCCCAACGTGTTTTCCGGAATAAACGGGACCGGGAACGTTACGAAAAGTTGGTGCGCGACGTCAAGCGAACCCTCCCTTATGCAAAACTCGTCTATCACACCTTGATAGAAACATATGAGTATATGGAGACCCTTCCGGACGACAAGGCCAGACAATCTCACCTCAAACGCATGGAGAAAGAACTGTTCGCCCAATACAAGCCCGAATTGAAACGCCTTTCCCTCTCACAAGGTAAACTTCTTATCCGCCTGATAGATCGAGAATGTAACCAAACCAGTTACAATTTGCTACGCGCCTATCTGGGGGGGTTCCGCGCCGGTTTTTGGAACCTGTTCGCCGGAATGTTCGGCGCCAGCCTCAAAAGCGATTATAATCCACAGGGAAAAGATGCTCTCACGGAACAGGTTGTTATCCTCGTAGAAAGCGGCGCTTTATAAATTGTGACTAAATGTCTATCTTAAATATAGATCAAATAATATTTCTCGTTATTTTCCTTATCTTTGCCATCTACTGATAATTAATTGATAATTAATTGATAATTAATCTGAGGCACAATGTTCCATAATGCAGAAGAAGTTATACTGATAGCTTCTGTTATTCTTTTCCTGAGTATTCTTGCCGGTAAAGCAGGGTTTCGTTTCGGTTTGCCAACGCTGCTTCTGTTTTTGGGAGTAGGGATGCTGTTCGGTAGCGATGGGCTGGGGATACAGTTTAACGACTTGTATGTGGCGCAGTTCATCGGGACGGTGGCACTGAGCGTGATTTTATTTTCAGGGGGGATGGATACGAAAATGGCAGATATCCGTCCGGTGGCCACGCAAGGCATTGTACTGGCGACGGTGGGGGTGTTGGCGACAACGCTCCTAACGGGCGGATTCATTTATCTACTGATACAATGGATAGGAGGAGGTTTCGTGCACCTGTCTTTCCCCGAATCGTTGCTGATGGCTTCGGTGATGTCGTCTACCGATTCGGCGTCAGTCTTCTCCATTCTTCGCACGCGGGGGACGTATCTGAAAGAGAGCCTGCGCCCTGCGCTCGAACTTGAAAGCGGAAGTAACGACCCTATGGCGTACATACTGACCCTCTTGCTGATATCCTACGTATCGCAAGAAGGAGGAGAAGGAACAGGGATGTGGGTTGAACCGTTAATGATGTTTTTCGTTCAGATGACGGTAGGCGCCGTATTAGGGTATTTGTTTGGGAAAGCTTCCATTTGGCTGATAAATCGCATTGACATCAACAATGTTTCCTTCTACCCGATACTGCTCTTTGCCGTGGCTCTTTTTACTTTCGCGGCGGTGACACTCTGTAAAGGGAATGGGTATCTGGCTGTTTATCTGACAGGGTTGACGATCGGCAATGCGAAGATCGTACACAAGAAAAGTATCCGTACCTTCTTTGACGGATTCACGTGGCTTTTCCAGATTGTAATGTTCTTGACGCTCGGGTTGCTGGTCAATCCTTCCCAGTTGTTACCTATTGCACCCTTCGGTCTCTTAGTCGCCGTGTTTATGATACTGGTATCACGTCCGATCTCCGTATTCCTTTGCCTGCTGCCATTCCGGAAATTCTCTTTCCCCGCCATGTCTTTTATCTCATGGGTAGGGTTACGCGGAGCCGTCCCTATCATCTTTGCTATCTACCCCCTCATTGCAGGCGTCGACAATGCGAGGATGATTTTCAATGTCGTCTTTTTCATCACTATTATTTCTCTCCTCGTTCAGGGAACGACCGTGACGGCGGCGGCGGGATGGTTCAAGGTGGCTGATAAGCCTGCCCAGAAAGAATCTTTTGCCATTGAATTGCCCGAAGAGATCAAGAGTGCTATGAGTGAAATAGAGATAACTACCGATGTCCTTAAGCACGGGAACAAACTCATGGAATTTACCCTCCCCGACCATACTTTGGCCGTTATGGTGAAGCGTAGAGGCAACTACTTTATTCCCAAGGGTAATACCGAATTACATGAAGGTGATCGTCTGCTCATGATATCCGACAATGACGAGGATCTTCTTCAAGCCTACAATTATCTCGGTATTACAGACTATACCCTCAAGAAAAATTGAATAGGAACGATTGGGACAAACGATGATAAACGAGAAAGACGTTGTCCTTATAGGTCGTTTTGCGAAACTTCATGGGGTTTCAGGGGAATTGGTGTTGATACTTAATGTGGAAAACAGAAGGGAATCGGTGGAGAAGATACTTATTTGCCGGATAGACGGGCTTTGGGTGCCGTTTTTCGTGAAAGATAGACGGGAACGGGGAGAGCGATCAATACTGGTGAAATTAGACGGAATCAATTCACAGGAACAGGCAGGGAAATTATGCCATTGTGAAGTCGGAGTGATGCAAAAGGAAGAGACAGAGCCTTCAATGTTACTACCGGTAACCGGACATCAATGGTTGGGGTACACACTACGTGATGTGGAAGGAAAAACCATGGGTAAGATAATGGACGTAGACGAGAGTACGGAAAATGTGCTGCTGTCGGTGATGGCCTCCGAAAACCGGATATTCCTTTTTCCGGCGGCTAAGGAACTTATCTTGTCCATTGATTCAAAAAAACAAATGTTAACAGTAACCGTTCCCGAAGGACTTTTCGAACTTTGAAAAGAATTAAGGGATAGATAATTTTAGAGGTCTACGTCGTGATAGACAAGGATACCTTTGGATAGCTTAGTGTCACCAAGCATTTCGCGGCGGGTATTCTTGAGAAAAAGACGAAAAGGAAAGGCAGGCTCTGCGTTCTGAACCTTAATAATAATGTGGAGCATAAATAATGTAGGGTAGGGTAAAAAAATAGGAACCACAGGATCAGATATGTCGACGGAGGAATAGCTTTTCAGACGGTTGGCATACTCCTTGGCAAAGATATGAAGACGCTCCTGATTACGCCCGCGAAGAACCACAGTGATCAGGCGGCAATACGGTGGCCAGGAAAAAATTTTACGTTCGTAGAGCTGTAGCTTAGCCATGGCCGGATAGTCATTTCGAACGATCATTTCTATAAGAGGATGATTAGCCTGATTGCTTTGAATCACAACAGTACATGGTTGCTCGGATCCAAAAGCTTTTTCTATGAGACTCTCTACGACTTGAAAAGTGTTTTCATGCGCCCGAAAGTCCGCCGACTGCATCAGCGTGTCTATACAAAGTATGCCCACCGTATTTACCCTCCTAAAATCGGTAGACTGTATTTTTTCTATTTCCTTACGGCTCTTTAAAAGAATATAATCCACTCCACTTATCCGTGCCTTCTCTATACGCTCTGTCAATAATGCAGACAGCTCGGAGTGTCGCATTTTTTTCTTCCTCCGCTCCTCTTTTATATCAATGACAATAAATTCAGGCGGGCAAAAATTGCCTTCCCGGGCAGGCAAAGTCACAAATCCATACCTGCCGTTCAATACGTTATAATACGAATCCAACGATGGCGCGGGCGATACCAGTAATACTTTCGCCTTATGCTGTTGCGCAAGGACTATGGCAGCGCTACGCGCATGGTATCGCGGTGCCGGTTCGTGCTGTTTATATCTCTGATCATGCTCATTTTCTATAATTATCAACCCAAGATGCTCAAACGGAAGGAATAGTGCAGCCTTTGTGCCCACAACTATATATGGAGTACCGTTCGCTAATAACAATGTTTTCCAGACAAGAGTTCGATGCCTGATGGTATTTCGTGAATGAAAGGTTAAGATATATTCGCCAAAGGCGTTTTTAAACTCCTCAAGGTATGGTTTTGTGATTACCGGTTCAGGCACCAGAATAAGTACCTGTTGTTTCTTTTCAAGTGCGGCATGAATCAGTTGTAAATAGATCTGCTTCTTTCCTGTAAAAGACAGCGTTTGAAAAAGGCATACCTCTTTTCCTGTAAATACTTCCCGAATATTTTCTAACGCCTCTTGCTGTAGAACCGTAAGCGTGCCGGACAGTTTTACAGTTTCCCAGGACAGTTTTTTTGACTTCTTTTCCAAAAAAATCCCCTTAGGAAACAGTGTATGAAAGAGCTCGCCTAATGTACATAGATAGTAAGACGCTATCCATTCCCAGAAAAACAGCTGCTGACGGCAGATGACAGGTTTTTCATCCATCACATTAAGAATATCACGGATGAAAATTTCTCCAAGGGGCTTCTCTATATCTTTTTTTACCACCAAAGCTATACAAATACGGTTCTTCTTCAAGGGAACAGTTACGCGACAGCCAATCTCTACCCCTTTTAGCGCCTCAGGAAGCCTGTAAATAAGATTTTCTTCCAAAGGTGCCGGTATAATCACTTCTATGAAAAATTCTCCCACAAACTTTGACAGTATTTGATGCTCTTCTTTCGCTTCAAAGATATAGGATTATAAAAATGAACCGCCTTTTAGAAACAACCCATCATAGTTCAACAGGAACTATGGTGAGTTTTTTTTGCAAGCCGTACAAAACTAATACTTTTTTGTAATTCAGTAACAGGTTATATATTATTTGTTCATCCATTATTTTCCTTTTTTATTTTTTCTTCCAATCTCATAATCAACACTTTACGACAGGATTTATGATTTCACTACTCACCATAGTTCCTGTTGAACTGAGGTAAAGGGTAGCGTAAACGTCCATTTAAGTATATTAATATGAAGAAAAAAGCAGGTTTCATTTGGATTCTGGGATTGTGGGTAGCGGGGCTACAAAGCTTATCGGCGCAGCAAAGGACGATAAGCGGGCTCATAATGAGTGAAGATGATGGGGAGCCGGTGATCGGCGCCTCGGTGATGATCAAAGGTACGACGGTCGGCACCGTGACGGATGTAGACGGACGCTTCACAGTAGAAGCGCCTAATGGCGCAACGTTAGTAATCTCCTACGTGGGGATGAAATCCTTGGAAGTACGTCCGCAGGATAATAAGCCTCTACACCTGACGATGTCGACTACAGGATCGGCGACGGCCGTTGGAGCACAAGTATTGGAGAAACGGATACTGACCAATGTCACTTCAGCGCTCGAAGGAAGCGTCTCGGGATTACAAGTGACTTCAGGCATGGGCCAGCCCGGTTCTACCCCCGCCTTCCGTATTCGCGGCTTCGGCAGTATCAACTCCTCCACCCAACCCTTGATTGTCCTCGACGGAGCGGTGTTCGATGGAGACTTCGCCGACATTAATCCCAATGACATCGAATCCATGACGGTCTTGAAAGATGCCGCTTCGACCTCCCTCTACGGGGCAAGCGCCGGCAATGGTGTCATCCTCGTCACTTCGAAAAAGGGTAAGGGGGACAGCGGCACACATAGCGTCAACCTCTCCATCTCCCAAGGATTCTCCCAGCGTGGAATACCGGAATACGACCGACTGGACGTATTCCAATACTACCCTGCCCAATGGCAGATGATGCGTAACAATTACCAGTACGGCTCTTCCAAACTTTCTGTACTGGAAGCCAACCAAAAAGCCTCCGATGAGATCGCCGCCAAGCTCGTCTACAATCCCTTCAAAGGCATTGATCCTAAGGAGATTATGGGCGTCAACGGCCTCCTCAATCCTAACGCCACGGAGTTACTCTATGCCGATGACCTCGACTGGGAAAAGGAACTCTTCGGAACAGGTTATTTCCAGGACTATAACCTCTCCTTCGCCTCCAAGTCCGATAAGTCCGACGCCTTCGCTTCGGTCAACTATCAGGACAACAAGGGCTACGCCCTCTGCACGGGTATGGAGCGCTTCACAGGGCGCGTCAATTATAATATCTACCCTGTCAAGTGGTTCAAGTCCGGCCTCAACATCTCCGCCGCTCACTCTATCTCCGAAAACTCTGTCGCCGATAATATCGACAACAGTTCTGCGTACAACAATCTCTTTCAGTACTCGCGCGTCATGGCTCCCATCTACCCCATCCATCAGCATGACATGGCGACGGGGGAGTATATCCTTGACGCCAACGGACAAAAGATATATGACTACGAAAGCAAGCGCCTCACCTTCCCCGGACGTGACGCCCTCGTCGAAACCCTCTGGAACGAACGCGGCTACGAACGTGACCAATATAACGGCCGCGCCTTTGCCGAATTTACCCTCCTCAATGGCCTCAAACTCAATCTCTCCGCCAATCTTGAAGGCCGCAACCGCCGTTACCGTACCTACGAAAACACCCTCGTCGGTGACGGGAAAGGCTCCGGACGCATGGATATTGAGCACCGCCGCTATCGTACCAACCAGTTCAATCAGCTCCTCACCTACCAAACCGCCTTCGGAAATCATCACCTTGACCTCCTCGCCGGACATGAAAGTTATGCCTACCGCTATGAGTACCTCTCAGGCTTCCGACAAGGCGAAACGATCTCCGGCCTCCATGAGTTCGGTAACTTCGTCACCATCAATTCCCTTTCCTCCTTCACCGATAACTACAGGAAAGAAGGCTTCCTCTTCCGTGCCAACTACGACCTCGACGATCGCTACTACGCCTCCCTCTCCTTCCGTCACGACGGCTCCTCCCGCTTCTACAAGGATAACCGCTGGGGTAACTTCTGGTCTGCAGGCCTCTCTTGGAGACTTGACCAAGAAGACTTCCTCAAAGGCGTCGACTGGGTCGATAACCTCAAACTCCGCGCCTCCTACGGCGAAACAGGTAACGATAAACTCCTCGATTCCAATAGCTACGATATCTATTATGCTTGGCAGACCCTCTTCAACCTGACCAGCAGTGCCAACGAATCAGGGGTCTATTTCGACAGCTACGGTAACAAAGACCTTCAATGGGAAACCGTCGTCTCCTCCGATGCCGCCGTAGAATTTGGCCTCTTCGGACGCCTCTCCGGCTCAATAGAGTACTACAACCGCTACTCCCGCTCCCTACTCTTCTCGGTGCCGACAGCTACGTCGACAGGTGTAGCGGATATCTACAAGAATATGGGTCGGATAGACAATTACGGCCTCGAAATCAACCTCGAAGGCGATGTCTACAAAGATACCAACTGGACGGTCAGCATCGGCGCCAATGCCAGTACGATCACCAACCGCATCAAGAGCCTGCCCGAAGGGACGCCCACGATCGTGAGCGGAACTAAACGCTACGAAGTAGGTTATTCGCGGTACGATTTCTGGCTCCGTCAATACGTAGGCGTAGACCCCGAAACAGGTAACGCACTCTACCTCTTTGACGCCGAAAACCAGATAGCCGATGTCACTGTCTTTGAACGTGACGGTCAACAAGTGACTACCACCCTCAATAAAGCGCTCTACGCTTACTCCGGTTCTACGATTCCCAAGGTCTATGGTGGCTTCCATACTACCGTAGCCTTCAAAAACCTCGAACTTTCTGCCATCTTCTCCTACCAAATAGGCGGCAAACTCCTCGACTACGGCTACTTAGACCTCATGGGCAACAGCTACGGCTACGCCATGCATAAGGACGTCCTCAAAGCCTGGAAGCAGCCCGGCGATATCACCAACGTACCCCGCCTCGACGAATCCCGCTCCACCGATTTCGACGGCGTCTCCACCCGCTGGCTCACCAGTTCCGACTACCTCAACGTCAAGAGCCTCACCCTCGCCTTTGCCTTCCCTCGCTCCCTCATTCGTCCACTCGGCTTCAAGTCCTTCCGCCTCTCCCTCAGCGCCGAAAACCTCTGGCAGTTCAACGCCCGTAAAGGCCTCAACGCCGCCGCCGAATTTAACGGTATTGTATACAACTCCTATCTCCCTGCCCGCACCCTTACCGCCGGTCTCACTCTTGCCTTCTAATCCTCTTTAAAGCACACAATCATGAAAAAAATATATACCCTTGCTCTTACTCTTTTTGCCACCGCCTTCACAGGCTGCTCCGATACGTTCCTGGATACCAACCCCACCGACCAACCCTCCGAAGTGGTTATCTATTCTTCCCTTGAAAACCTCCGCCTGGAAATCAATGGCATTCACCGGCGTATGGTGTCTCAGGCCGGCTCTAATCAGGGTTTGGGCGGAGAACCGGGATACATAATCAGCAGGGAAACACTAGGCGATGACATGACCTGGAAATCCAATACCTGGCACCAATCTACCCACCAATGGAAGGCGCACCGTTCCGCCACCAACGATGTGTGCAGCCTCCCCTGGCGATATTACTACTACTGGGTATTGGGCGCCAACCTCGTCCTCGAAAACCTTCCTCCCTTTGAAGAAATTGACCCCGATCTCCATGACGGACTCAAAGGCGAAGCACTCTGCTTCCGTGCCTTCGCCCATTTCCACCTTGTCCAGCTCTACGCCAAACGTTTCGCCGCCGGTGAATCCAACGACAACCCTGGTGTCCCCTACCGTCTCTCCTCAGAAACCGTGCCTCAGGCGAGACATACCGTATCCGAGGTCTATCAGTTTATCAATCGAGACCTTGACGATGCCATCGTCCTCCTCCAAAATTACGACCCCGAAGACGCTCCCAACGCCGACCGGCGTACCCACTTCACCCTCGAAACCGCCTATGCCCTCAAAGCCCGCGTTGCCCTCACCCAACAAGATTATGAGGTTGCCGCCAATACCGCCCGGCAAGCCCTCTCCCTATCTAAGGCCCAAGGATACCAACTCATGCAGGGCGACGAACTCCTCCACGGCTTTGCCACCATCGGCAGTAGTACCAAAGAAACCCTCTGGGCTGCCCTTACCAAAACCGACCAGACCGTCTATTTCTACTCCTTCTACGCCTACATGTCCTGGAACTACGGCTCCACCGCCATCCGACAAGGCGTCAAGGCCATCTCCCTCGATACCTACGACAAACTCCCCCCCCCCACCGATTTGCGCCGCCAATGGTGGGATACCGAAGGCAAATCCGATGACCTACCTGCCTCCAACTATGCTGCCTACCCAGGTCAGAACCGTAAGTTCCGCGCCATATCCACCGGCGATGCCGTAGGCCATTACCCCTACCTTCGTATTGCCGAACTATACCTTGTCCTCACCGAAGCCCTGGTGCGTCAAGGCCTTGACGCCGAAGCTCAAACCGTCCTCACGGAGTTCGCCCTCACCCGTGACCCCGAATACCAGGCAAGCAATACCGGTGACGCCCTTATCGAAGAGATTATGAACCAACGACGCCTTGAACTTTGGGGCGAAGGCTTCCGCTGGTTCGACCTCAAGCGCCTCAACCTCCCCCTTGAACGTAAGGGCACTAACTTCGACATCGCCTTCTGCGGTCTCCTCGAAGTTCCCGCCGGAGACCCCCTCTGGCAATACGCCATCCCCCAGAAAGAGCTTGACGCCAACCCCCTCATGACCACCAACGAATAACCCCCTACTGAACCCGCCTTGAATTATATCCCATTGTGCCGGAGTAACCCCTACTCCGGCGCAATCTTTACCCCTCCCGATTGATGAGATATTTTCTCCCCTTATTACGGCCTTCGACCCTCAAAATGCCGATTTCTACAAACTTGGCAAAGTATTTTTTCACACTTACATCCGATTTGTGAGTCAGAAGTTGCGCGCGATAGTTGGTGATTTCACCGTATTTATCTATGTAACCGGCAATGAGTTCCAGAAATTCCAGTTCGGTCTTGGATAATATATCGGTAATTTTATCGGTAAATATATCGGTAATTTTCCGGACAGGTAATTCGTCCAAGGCCTGCAAAATAGCATGGAGCATAAAGACAATAAAGGATTCGGAATCGGCAGCTTTCTGGGAAGTAGCCAAGGCGTCATAGTAATCCTGTTGATTGTGATAAACAACAGTTTCCAGGGGAAGCCAGGCGAAAAGATTGTTCCAATGCGAGAGAATAAGTATTTGCCAAAGCCGTCCAATTCTCCCATTACCATCCATGAAAGAATGAATAAATTCGATTTCAAAATGGAGGACGGAACTTTTGATTAAAGGATGCAGTTCTGATTTCTTTGCCCAAGCGAACAAATCAGTAATCAGTTGAGGCACAAATTGATACCCTGCACCCGGATGAATCAGTTTGCTACCCTCAAAAACCCCCACACCTTGAGAGCGAAAACGCCCTGCATCTTTAAGCAAATGCAGGGTCATAAGCCGGTGTGCTTGGAGGAAATCCTTGACGCTGTAAGGATTGTAATCAAACAAATGCTCGTAAGCCAGATATGCATTTTTAACTTCCACAATCTCGTGCGGTAACGCTAAGACTCGTTTACCTTCGATAATATCGGTAACCTGCCCAAGGGAGAGGGTGTTGTTCTCAATGGCCAGGGAGGACTGGATGGAACGCAGACGATTGATTTTCCTCAGTCGTAAATTGCGGCTGTATTCATTGGTGTTTTTCAATTCGCCTACCTTCTCTGCAATTTTAGCGACGAGGTCGACAATACAGGCGTTGATAGTGTAAGCGGGTGCGTTCATGTTATCTTCCTTCCCGTACCAAAGATAACAAAGTATGTAGATAAACATACCTGAAAGCTGTACCTTCGCGGTGCATTCTTATAGGGAGCATGAAGGTAGTGATCTTGAGTACATATGCGCGTAAGGGCGGAGCCGCTATTGCCGCCGACCGCCTCCGATCAGCTCTGCAGAAAGAAGGCGTTGAAGTTTCCATGCTGACAGGAAACATGCTCAATACTTCCGAATGGAAAAAACAGGTCAATTTCCTGCGGTTAGTAGCCGAGCGGGTCGTCATTTTTATCGCCTGCCATTTCCGGAGGGAGAACCTCTTCAAAGTATCCATCGCCAATACGGGGACAGATGTAAGCCGTCATCCGCTGGTACGGGAAGCCGATGTGATTCATTTGCATTGGATCAACCAGGGCTTCCTGTCGCTGACGGATATCCGGAAACTCTTGCAGCTTGGGAAACCCGTTATCTGGACCATGCACGACATGTGGCCCTTCACCGGTATCTGTCACCATGCACGTGAGTGTACACATTACAAGGAAACATGCCGTTGCTGCCCCTTTCTCCGGTCTTTAAAAAGAGAAGACCTTGCCTTCCGCGTATTCCTTCAAAAAAAGAAACTTCTCAATCAGGCAAACGTAGTGTTTGTCGGGTGCAGCAAGTGGATTACTGAACTAGCTGGGGAAGGGACTTTGTCGAAAGATAAGCGCACCTGTACTATTTCTAACCCAATAGATACAACCCTGTTTTTTCCGGTAAGGGATAAGCGGATGGCAAAGGAAAGAATGGGCTTCTCCACAAATAAGAGACTATTGCTCTTTGGGGCATTCAACGTATCGGACAAAAGGAAGGGACTGGATCACTTGATAAAGGCTCTCCGCCTCCTTCCTGAAGACGAAATGATTGAGATTGTCATTTTCGGTCAAACCGAAGGTGTACAGGCCCTCTACCCTCACCCTGTTCATTTCACCGGTTATATAGGTGATGAAGCACAAAAGGTCACATTATATAATGCGGTAGATGTATTTGTCACCCCTTCATTGGAAGATAATCTACCGAACACCCTCATGGAAGCTATGGCCTGCGGCACTCCTTGCGTAGGTTTCAAAGTGGGTGGCATTCCGGAAATGATCATACATAAGCAAACCGGATACCTCGCCCGTTACGAAGATGCTTCAGACCTTGCCGAAGGCATCCTTTGGGTCTTGAACCACAATGAAGACGGGAAACTTTCCTCCGCCTGTCGGCAAAAAGTAGAAACCTCTTACGCCGAATCCGTCGTTGCCAAGCAATACATCAACCTTTATACTTCTCAGCGGAGCTGAATACCTCTTTCACTACATGCGTTAGGAGGGCGGACGCGAAGCAGATGAGTGATCGTGGGGGCGATCTGCGTAGCCTTAATCGACTGACTATGCCGTTCATGGGAGATGCCGTTGCCGAAAAAGATTACAGGAGAGTCCACCTCATTACGGCGAATCACAGGGGAAGGAAGAACCGCCCACCCTGACGTCTGCTCGAAATCAAGGCGACGGCCAGGCTGAAGGCGCAGAATAAGATCGCCTCGGCGGGAAGGATGCGTACCTTGATCTTCACAAATCCCGTCAGCCGTAACCACCTCCTGCACACCGGTAAACTCCCGCACAAAATCAGCCGCCGTTTTCTGCACCGTAGACACATTGAGCCCTGCATCACGGATAGCCTTACGGTCAAGGAATATCTGCCCGTTATGGTAACCGATAACCCACTTGCGCTCCTGACCGTAAGTGGCCATCAGGTACATATTCAGTAGCGCAAGGCAACGTTTGGGATAGAAGACGCCGTAATGGCGTAGGATAGTTTCAGGATAATCCTCTTCGGCATCGAAATATCCTGTTCCGGTAAGTACGACAAGAGTACGGGCAAGGCCGACTTTCTTATCAATGACCCGCAGGAGAGTATCCAGATTGGCATCAAGTCGGAGATATAGGTCTTGTACTTCGCGCGTATATTCTTTGCTCCGTTGCGGTAGGAAGAGGCCGGCGTGGTACGTAATAGACAGTATATCGGGGACTGTCTCCTTACCCAACGCCCCGTATTCAAGGAATTGGATAGACAGCCGCGTGATCTCATCATTCACAAAAGGTGAAGTCTTAAAATGAGAGATAGACTCCGGACGATCAGGAGGGAAGGTATGCCGGAAAGGTAATTCGTCAAGCAAGTAAGGGAAAGCTCTGTAATCGTCAAGCGGCAGGCGGGGTGTCCACACCATGGAAGTAAGGCGGGCAGAAAGTGCCTCCGGACCATTGTTATACCGGTCTACATACCAGGGAATATCCTTGTAAAAAGTGGTAGTAGCCCATTTTCCGTTTTTCTCATCTATCCAAAAGGCAGCGTCACCGGCATGTCCCGCCGGGAGAATAGCTGCCTCAGGCGTCGGCGCAATGGCAAAGACCTTACTGCGCCCTTTGGAAGCGATCTTGAGCTCATCGCCAAAGGTAGAACTGATAAGCGCCTTGGGGGAAAAATGGTTGTCGGTATAATTACCGAGATAATCGGCGTCGTAAAGGATAGAATATTCGCGTTCGGTATCGAAATCGAAGGTACGGCAGGCATCAATACCATGGAACACAGGATTGGCGCCGGTGCAAAGGGTGGCCGTCGCAGTAGCGCAATCAAGGTTAGGGAAATCAAACTCTACGTCGGCGAAAACTGTCCCGCCTCCTAGCAGCCGTTTGAAACCTCCTTGGGAGAGCGTAGGGGAGAAATATTCAATGAAATCTCCCCGTAATTGATCGACGGAGATGAAGACTACCAGACGTGGTGTCTCCACCTGTGCTCCAATAGTACCTGCGATGATCCATAACGCTATTGCAATCTTCTTCCATGTCTCTGTCATAACTCCTCCCGAATGACATACGTGTTGCGGCCGGAAGAATTACGGACGATGAGTTCACCGATAAAACCTGTCAGGAACAGTTGCGTTCCCAGTATCATGCCGGTCAGAGAGATGTAGAAGAAAGGAGAATTGGTGACTAAGGGACGGAGGCTGCCTTCCGGTGAGAGGATAGACGCAACCTTGACGGCCAGGACGATCACAAGGGCGATGAATCCGACCAGAAACATTATCGTGCCCAATACGCCGAAAAAATGCATGGGCTTTTTCCCGAAACGCGAAGTGAACCAAAGCGTGATGAGATCAAGGTATCCATTAAAAAAACGACTGACCCCGAATTTCGTTGTCCCGTATTTACGCGCCTGGTGCTGTACCGCCTTTTCGCCGATATGTCGGAAACCGGCAATCTTGGCCAAGTAAGGGATATAGCGATGCATATCATTATAGACCTCAATGCTTTTGACTACCTCCCGGCGGTAGGCTTTGAGGCCGCAATTGAAATCATGCAATTTTAAACCCGAAAATTTTCGTGCCGTGGCATTGAACAACTTCGTCGGTAAGGTCTTGGAGAGAGGATCATACCTTTTTTTCTTCCATCCGGAAACAAGGTCGTAACCCTCCTCCTGCACCATCCGGTACAATTCCTGCACTTCATCGGGACTGTCTTGTAAGTCGGCGTCCATCGTGATTACCACCTCGCCTTCGACACGACGGAAACCACAGTGCAAGGCCGGCGATTTACCGTAGTTACGCCGGAAACGGATACCATGGATGTGAGAATCGGTTTGACGTAAGCCACAGATCACACTCCACGAGTCATCCTCGCTTCCGTCATCCACATAGATTATTTCGTAACTAAAACCCGCTTCATTCACCACGCGGGTTATCCATGCATTCAATTCCGGAAGAGAATTTGCTTCGTTATATAATGGTACTACTATCGATAGATCCATTCTTCTCCTGTTATTTATTGATCCTTTGTGTGCGAAGATAGGAAGTTTTCGGTTCCGGCAAAAACGGCCTGTTTGGCATATCATGGTGCAAATATTATCTTTGCAGAGTAAATGCGTATTTGTTTATTAATTAAAGCGAAATAGAATGAGAGATTATTTATCACTATGGATGTTGGCGTTTAGTTTGTTCTTTGGTACGGCTGGTGTATCGGCACAGTGCAAGGAATCTGTTGATCGGCAAGCCAGGAAACCACAATGGAAGCTGGCCATAGAATATGGTGTCAACGAGTTTTTCGGGAATTTCGACCGCCCCGCCCAAATTCGGCAGTCCGGTGGTTCTGATGAGGATGGCTATGGTTATAGTTCTGGCTATGGTTATGGCTCTGGCTTCGATATCTATGGGTTGCACTACAATACCGGCCGCAATGACGGGCACACCCTCCGGTGTTCATACATCGGACTCAAGCCGGAGGTCTTTTTTATGGACGGCCAGTTGGGTGTCGCTGCCGGCCTTCGCTGGTATCGTACCGATAGTGAGTTGAGAAATGACAGGACTCTCTTATGGAGAGTAGAAGACGGCCTCCGGACGGATTATTTTCGGGTGGAAAGTATAGAAAGGGATTTTCACCTGCTCGGTGTCCCGCTGGAGGTGCGCTTCTTCCCTGAACAGATAGACAGGGAGTTCCAGCACTACATCA
>JAITRW010000034.1 GCA_031288175.1 Tannerellaceae bacterium | reverse complement strand
GAGGAAATGGGTTATATCAATGCCTTTATGAACAAGTTCAATCCCGATGAGGTGGATGTGATCTGGGGTTATGCGATAGATAACTCGCTGGGGAAAGAGGTGAAGGTGACGCTGCTGGCGACGGGCTTCACAGTGGAGGATATTACCCGTAGCGAATTTACCCGCAGCGAAGAGGAAGAAGAACGTTTACGCAAAGAACAGCAAGAACAAGATCTAATAGGGCGTTACTACGGGGAAGTAGACCGCAGGGGTCGTCCCACGTTTGTGGTCCTTGAAGATGATGAGCTGGATGATGACCTGCTAATAGCCCTGCTGGAAGATCACTCGCCGCTCAGCCGTCCTTCCAAACTGATACCTTCTTCGCGTAAACCTGCGGCTACGTCGGCATAAGGGAAGCTCAGACGATCAACCTCCGTTTGTTAAAAGCACGGTTAATATCGGCTATCTTTCTTAATACCTTGAAGAAGAAACGTACCCAAAGAGCCAGTCGCCGGGCGTGGGTTCTCCAATACTTAATGTAGCGGATGGGCATCCATCTACGGGGGACTTCTTCCGCCAGATGGTTGTAAAAGGTTTCGTTTGTTTCCCGTATGGCTTTATCGAAGGCTGCCAGGGTATGGGGAGCAAAGTCGTTGTCCGACTGCCATAACAGATGGCGTCGATAGATAGGAATAATGAAGTTGTATACCTTGCGAAAGAGATCGGCATCCCGAGCTTTGGACAAGGATTCCCGATTGAAGGTGGAATAGTATTCCAACATGTGCAAGCCCACAACCTGGAGCTGTGTGGTGTTCCTCTTAAAAGCGGCGGGATCCATGGACTGTCCCTCCCTTCCTAAAAAATGCTGATAGACGTCGGCATTTACAAAAGCCCAGGTCTCTACGAAAAAAAGCGGGTAAAAAATCCACTCGTTGTCGGAATAGTAAACGCCTTCCGACTGTCGGTAATTCATCTTCTGAAGTAGCTCCGTCCGGTAGGTGACGGCGTGCATTGACAGGCTTTGGGGAAAAACCGAAGAACCGGAGGTTAAAGTTTCCCGAAAGTCAAAACGGTCAGAGGAAGAATAACGTCTATGGAGCGTTTTCCCGGAGGCATACCGCGTACTGTAATTCGTAATAATTAAGTCGCTATCCAAGCTTTTCAGTTTATGGATCAGATAGTCAAAAGCTTTGGGATCGAACCAGTCATCGGCGTCAAGTACCTTGACGTACTTTCCTTTGGCTACGGGAAGGGCAACATTGGTACATGAGCCATGATGTCCATTTTCCTTGTCTATCACGGTTACGATCTGGGGATAGTCGCTTTGGTACCGCCGGGCGATCTGCAAAGTGTTATCCTGACTACCGTCATTGACGACGATGACCTCTACGCTGTCATCCCACTTATGATCCACGACGGAATTCAGGCACCTGCCCAGATAGTCTTCCATGTTATAGGCTGCAACGATGATTGAAATCGTTTTCATAACTGGAAAAGTTTAAAGGTTACGCTTATGCTGTCCGGATTAAGGGAAGCAAGAGGAGGAGGGATCACCATAGTTCCTGATGAACTATGGTGAACAGATAAGAGTTAATCTATTAATAACCAGTAAAATATGGTATATTCTCAACAAGCAGACTGCACTACGGTATTCTCTTTACACAAAAAGAGATACGGTGTAACTATCTGTGTATCAGATATAGGGATGTATACGGCGAACAAAAAAAGACGTAGTTCATCAGGAACTCTGTCTTTTTAGGATGTAACTTGATGAGGGTCAGAGAGTATCTCTGATCCAATCAAGGGATTTCAGTCTTTGATGCGAAAGTAGGTATTATTTATGGAAAGAGATTGAGGACTTGTCCGATGATTTTGTCCATGTCGGGGGTGGCGCTGAGGAGGAACGGGTGCGGATCGCGCCGGAAGATCACTCACCGCTCAGCTGTCCCCTAAAATCAATACTTTCTTCGCGTAAACCTTCGGTTACTTGATCCTTGACCCAGCGGAATAAAAGCGGTATCAAATCAGACCCGCTTTTTACATAAACAGATAATATCTTCTATCCTTTTTGGTAAGAAGAAATTGGTTTCGTTAAGTAATACTAACAGTATCTTCATAGGGAACCGTACCCAAAGAGGCAAGCGTTTGGAGTGGGTTCTCCAATATTGAATGTAGCGAACAGGTAACCACCTGCGTAGGGTCTCTTTCGAGAGATGATTGTAAAAGCCTTCATTAATTTTCCGTATGGCATTGTCGAAGGATGACATTTTGTCGGGTACAAAATCGTTCTCCGAATGCCATAACAGATAGGATCTATAGATAAAAAGAAAGGGATTGCTTACCTCGTCAAAAAGATAGGCATCTCGGGATTTAGACAAGGATTCCCGATTGAAGGTGAAATAGTATTCCAACATGTGCAGTTTCACGACTTGAAACTGTGCCATGTTCTTCTTAAAAACGCCGGAAGCTATTGACTGCTCGGCTCTCCCTAAAAAATACTGATAGACATCCGCATTGATAAAAGCCCAGGTCTCCACGAAAAAAAGTGGATATAAAACCCACTCGCCATCGGAATAATGAACGCCTTCAGACTGCCGGTAATTCATCCTCCGGAGTAGCTCTGTCCGGTAAGTGACGGCTTGCATCGCTACGTGGTGAGGTAAGACAAAAGTATCGGAGGTTGGGGTTTCTCGAATATCAAAACGGTCGGAGGAAGAATAATACCTATATATCCTTTTTCCGGAAACATGCCGTTCACTGTAATTGGTAATAACCATATCGTTATCCAGGGTCTGTAATGTATCTATCAGGTATTGGAAACCCTGGGGATCGAACCAGTCATCGGCGTCAAGTACCTTGACGTACTTTCCTTTGGCTACGGGAAGGGCAGCATTAATACAGGAACCATAGTGTCCATTTTCCTTGTCTATCACCGTTACGATCT
>JAITRW010000035.1 GCA_031288175.1 Tannerellaceae bacterium | reverse complement strand
TCGATAAACTACCCGACAAGTTTGTACTCAAGTCTACCCATGCCAGCGGACACGTGATCATTTGCAGAAGCAAAGACAAATTGAATCGCCGTAAGGCCTGCCGTACGATGTCGCAGTGGTTGACAGTCGATTTTTTTGCCTTGGGGGGAGAGTGGGTATATAAGAATATACCCCGCAGAATTATTTGTGAAGAACTGATCAAAGGGACTGGAAATCAATTACCTACCGATTATAAGATCTTTTGTTTTCAGGGAGAACCTAAACTGATCTTTATCACTTCCGACAGGGGGGAAGGAAACTTGAAAATAGACTTCTACGATTGCGAGTGGAACTGGCAGCCTATCCGTTACCATCATTATCCGAACAAAGGGAATGTGCATACCCGCCCAAAGGAATTGGAGAAGATGCTTTCCTTGGCGCGTGCGTTATCTTCCCCATTTCCCCATGTGAGAGTGGATTTTTATGTGGAAGGGGAAAGGATTCTTGTGGGTGAACTGACTTTCTTCACGATGTGCGGGTTGACGCCTTTCGAAACGGAGGAATACGACAAGATCATAGGGGATTGGCTATCACTACCTTTACGGGCGGGAAAGGCGGTAATTGCGTAAGGGAGAGCATATAAGAAATCACTATTATTAAGTAGAATACCATGTTACATGAAATGTTAAAATCCAAAATACACAGGGCCACAGTGACAGAGGCCGATTTGAATTATATGGGTAGCATAACCATTTCTTCAGAGATGTTGAAAGCTTCCGACATCAAGGAGTTTGAGAAGGTGCAAGTGGTCAATATCAATAATGGAGCCAGGATAGAGACGTACACTATTTCTACACAAAAGGAGGGTGTGATCTGTCTTAATGGAGCGGCAGCGCGGTTCTTTGAAAAGGGAGATTTGGTGATAATTATGAGCTACACATGGATTCAGGATGGCGATGAATTCAGTCCCAGGGTGGTGTTTGTGGATGCGAACAATGCGATCGTGTCTCATGGCCTCTATCAGACGGGCGGGGATGTAATCTAAAAAGTAGGGGAGGCATCGTATACAGCGACGGCCTTATTTTTTTGAGAAGTCCAGCATACGACGGATAGGAAGGAGTGCGCGGAGGCGGATGGCTTCGTCTACCTGAATTTCAGGCGTCTCGTCCCTGAGACAGCGATAGAGTTTCTCCATCGTATGGAGGCGCATGAAACTACATTCGTTACAGGCACAAGTACTGTCTTCGGGCGGGGCGGGAAGGAAAAGTTTGTGAGGGCTATGTTTACGCATGTCGTGAATAACGCCGCTTTCCGTAGCGACGATGAACTGCATGTGCTCCGACCGCTTCGTGAACCCGATCAGTGCGGCGGTTGACCCGACGAAATCGGAAACCTGTATCACAGGACGTTTACATTCGGGATGGGTAATGACGGCCGCTTGGGGATATTGCCGTTTCAATGCCAGGATCTTCTCTAAGGAAAACTGCTCGTGTACATGGCAAGCGCCGTCCCAAAGGAGCATACGGCGACCCGTCACACTGTTGATATAGTTACCGAGGTTGCGATCGGGACCAAAAATAAGCGGAGCATCCTGCGGAAAACTCTCCACGATACTCCGTGCGTTGGTGGAAGTCACGACTATGTCAGTCAGGGCTTTTACGGCAGCGGAAGTGTTGACGTAGGAGATGACCGTATGTTTCGGATATTGGCGGACGAATGTCTCGAAATCCGATGCCGGGCAACTGTCGGCCAATGAGCAACCGGCTTCCGCATCGGGAATGAGCACTTTTTTATCGGGGCAAAGTATCTTGGCCGTCTCCCCCATAAAATGCACCCCGCAGAGGACTATAATCTCTGCATCCGTGCGCTCTGCCCATTGGGCTAAGGCAAGACTATCGCCTACGTAATCGGCTATGTCTTGTATATCTGCCCTCTGGTAGTAATGGGCGAGAATGACGGCACGCTTCTCCCGTCGCAGACTGTTGATAGCCTCTCTTATGTCGAGTGCCATCCGCCTCGCTTATTATACCTTGCTGTCGGCTTGCTCTTCCAATATTTGCAAGGCGCGGTCGTATATCGTAGTGTCATCCAGCACAACGATACCGCCGTCGGGACCCGGTTCTATATGTACGCCGCAATACTTTCCGTCTTTATAGTTTTGCCCGCCGAAATAGTTGCGGACAGTTTCCACCGACAGCCCTAATTCGTCTGCGATACGGTGGGTACTACCTACTGGTAGCTGGTCTTTGAGTTTCCTGAGTTCGTTGAAAGTGATGGTCTTTGTCATGTGATATTTTGTTTTACAGACAGTTAAATAACTCCCTTTCTAAGGGCTAACATACTTACATTCTCGTTACCGACGGCATAAATATCCATGTTTTACGACATATTTATGGCTAAGGGACAGTCAGCGTCACCAACCAGGGGCTAAAAAGAATGACGGTGAGCATAGTGGACAAAACAGCAACGGCCATGTATCGGCAACGCCGTACAGAATACCCTCCCCTTTTGACCTCTTTATTATTATACTTACTACAACAGTGTACGTACAGGATATAAGAGAGGTATCCGAAAAAGATACCGGACAGGACACCGGGTACGACATCGGAGATAAAATGCACCCCAAGGTAGATACGTGAATAGGCCATTAACGTTGCCCATACATACACCGTAACCGTCAAGAGCGGCGTACGGAACAGCAACGCAAAAAATGTGGCTACCCCAAAAGCATTCGCGGAGTGTCCGGAGATGAAACCGTACTTTCCACCTCTGTACCCAAAAACGGTATGTACCTGTTCCATAAAATCGGGGTGATGGGTGGGGCGGAGACGGGTGAATAACGGTTTACATATATGTGAAGAGAACTGGTCGCAGAGCAATACTACCACCGCAAAGCCAAGCAACACCGGTGCCCACTGTTGCCATTTTACCTTATATATCAACACCGCTAACAAGAACGTTACCAAGGGTATCCACACCATACGCCCCGAATAGAGCCACGCCACGCCGTCAAGAAACGCCGTATGACTGCCGTTCAATAGCAGGAACAAGTCCCGCTCATAGGCCAGGATGTTTTCCAGCACGTCAGATGATCTCAAAATCTTTACCGGGCATCCACCCTATATTTCCGTCGGCAAGTTCTATTTCGCTCCATACTCCCAATGTACTTTTGATAGTCACTTTCGTTCCCTCGTGTAATACAAAAAGGTCTGTCCCGCTTGCATCGGGCGAACTTTTCACCGTCACCGTCGGCGAAAAGACAATGGCTGAATTGCGTCGGAGGAGTTTTTCCTTTTGGTTACGGGAAAAGACATTCGACACGGTAACGACCGCTAACAATCCCAATCCGGTATAAAATCCCGCTTTTTTCAGTATTGTTTTTCGAGAGAAAATAAATAAGGCCATGCAACCGACGAACAGCAGGAAGGCGCAGATACCGACTGTTGCCCACGTATCGGCTTTCCCTATGTCTTGCACGGAAAGGAACCAACGCACAAGGAAAAATTGCCCCACCGGTTCAATGTGGTCTACCACCTTTTCGCGTGCCAATTGTAAATTGAACCGTATGTCGGCATCTCCGGGATTGAGTAATAATGCCCGTTCATAGTGTAGGATGGCAGGTGCAATCTTACCGGCTTTGTAATAAGCGTTGCCGAGGTTATACCGTATATAGGAAGATTCGCCGTAGGTTTGCAGGAGTGATTCGTACTTCTCGGTAGCCGTTATGAAATCGCCCGCCGCATAGGCCGCCTCTGCTGCCTTTACTTCTACTTCCTGTGCTTGTAGGGATACCGTCCATAGCACCACCGGTAGCCACATGAATATACGCCGCATCGTCTTCATCCTCTTCATCCTCTTCTACCTTTGTGTTTCAGGATTAGTGTGTTCTCCATCTTACCGATCGCTTCGGAGGCCTGTTCGTAAAGTTTGTCCATTGCATCCGATGCTTCGGAAGGTGCATACCGTGCAAACTCACAAGTATCCAGAAGAGTCAGGAACGTTTCTATCAAGGGTTCATCTACTCCGTTATCGAACAATTCGTCTTTCACCACTTCTTTTGTCAGGATAGCTTGTGGGATATTCAGCTTGTCGCTCAGATACCCCCACATGGCTCGCAACACTTCTTCGTAGAAGGCCTCCTGCTTGCCTGCTTTCAATAATTTATCGGCATTCTTTAACCGTTTCACGGCCGTCTTGTTCGCCTTGCGGGTACGCATGAGCGCTATATTCGCATTCTCTTTCACTTGTTTCCTGTATATGAGGAAGAAAACAATAAAGATCAGTATCGGCAAGATATGTAAGATGTAATACAACGGGGAGCCGAAAAGAAAGTGTCCGGAAGGAGTGAAACTGATACCTTTCATTTTGAGGTAACGTATATCCTGTCCGAGCATCTTTACATGTTCCTTGTTCCCGAAATCGGAGACCATAGGAACCGCATTTCCCGTATTCCCATCTTCCCCTTTTTCGACCGAGAAATGGAATGCCTCGCTCTTTATAGTTTTATAGCTTTTCGTTTTGAGGTCAAAATAAACGAGTGTGACAGGCGGTATGTCGAATTCTCCGCCAAAACGGGGGATAGCGGTGTATTCTATCGTCTTGATGCCCTGTACTCCTGCCGCCGTCGTTTTAATGTCCTGCGTTACCTTGGGATCAAAGATATCGAAGTCATTCGGATACTTCACTTCCGGATTCTTCACCAGACGAATGTTACCGTTACCGCTCACTTTCACCGTAATCGTGACCGCTTCATTCGCTTTTACCTTATCGGAGTTGATGGAAGCGGTGATTGCAAAGGTGCCCACTCCTCCTGAAAACGCTTCCGGTTTACCCGAAGGCAAGGGCTTCACCTGAACGGACACAGAGGGCGGTACAAGGGCTATATTCACGTCCCTATACGTCTCGAAGAAGTCATCAAAAAAACTGCGCCCCCTCCTTTGTGTCGGTATCCGGACGACAGCTTCGTACTTACCTCCGTCAATCGTCAATTTCCCTGACCGTTGCGGGAAAAGTATGGACTGTTTGAGCGTCACCACTTGATAGTTTCGCCCGTTATAATTTTCCAGCACCCACGATTTATCTTTGGGCAACTCTACTTCTTGCGCCAGGAAACCCTCGAAATTAGGAAAGTCGGCTACCGGAAGCCCACTGATATTGTAATTCCGGCGGTATAGCTTCAACGTCACCAAAAAACCTTCCTGTTCATACACTTCCTGTTTCGAAGGAATCAACCGTATGAAGATATCCTCTTTCGAGAGACCCGTACCGCCTTGCGTAGCAGCGCCGCCTTCCGTGGCAGAACCCTGCTTGTCGGGCGGCAAGACGCGTAACGACGGGCTGTTAGAGGTATACACCGCGTTACCCACCTTTATGGTGGCCGACGGTATGGGGAACGTCCCTTCTTTCTTAGCGGACAGCACATAGGTAAAGGTGATGGACATCTGCGTCGCCATCTTTCCATTGATGATCTGCGTACTGTATGACGTAGACTGCGAAGGCCCCATCAACACGTCGAAATCCGCCATCTCCCCTTGCAGACGGAATTCTTTTGCTTCCGCATCAACCGTATACGCCACACGGAATTGCTCGCCCGCCACCACGGCCTCCGGTGCGGAAGCCCGAAACGTCACTTCTGCCGTACACACGCCCGATATGACGAGCATTACTGCGCATCCCGCAAATACCCGCTCTCTAAGTGTTGCCAACAATCTCTTCCTCATGCTCTGCTACCTTTCACCCTTCAGGAAGGCACAAAGGTAAGATGTAATTTTTCTACTTTTGCGACCATGCAAAAAGAAAATCGTTCCGTGTCCACTACACTCGGTTCCGAAAAAATAAGTACTCTTCTCATACAATACGCTACCCCTGCTATCGCCGGCATGACGGCAGCCTCCCTTTATAACGTGGTAGACAGCATTTTTATCGGGCATGGCGTCGGCGCACTCGGCATATCGGGGCTTGCCCTCACTTTCCCTATCATGAATATGGCGGCGGCATTCGGTTCCCTGGTAGGGGTCGGCGCCTCTACGTTGCTTTCTATCAAGCTCGGACAAAAGGATTATGAGGGTGCCCATCGCATTTTGGGGCAAGAAATCGTACTGAATATTTGTACGGGGGTAATTTTCGGTATCCTCTGCCTCTTATACCTTGACTCTATACTCTATTTTTTTGGTGCCAGCGAGGCGACTATCGGGTATGCCAGGGAGTATATGCAGATCATTTTGATAGGCAACACCGTGACCCACCTTTTTTTCGGACAGAATGCCATACTGCGTTCATCGGGATTCCCCCGGAAGGCGATGTATGCCACCCTCTTTTCCGTCTTTATCAACATTGCACTCAATCCTATCTTCATCTTTGCGCTCGACTGGGGTATACGTGGGGCAGCCGTAGCAACCATCCTCTCGCAACTTCTCGCATTAGCCTACCAGTGTGTGCATTTCTCCAACCGGAGCCATCTGGTACATTTTCGCCGCGGTATTTATAAATTGAAAGGAACTATGGTGAAGGAGATCTTTTCCATCGGTATGTCTCCTTTCCTGATGAATTTGTGTAGCTGCCTCATCGTGATCCTTATAAATAGGAACATGAAGACTCATGGAGGAGACTTGGCCATAGGGGCTTACGGGATTGTGAATCGTATAGCTACCCTCTTTGTGATGGTGATTATGGGCTTGAATCAGGGCATGCAACCGATAGCAGGATTTAATTATGGCGCGAAATTGCAGGGTCGGGTGATTGAAGTGACGAAGCTGACAATGATATGGGCAGTAGGTATTTCAACGACCGGCTGGTTGCTTTGTGAACTCTTCCCCTCCGCTATTGCACGTATTTTTACGACCGATGCCGAACTGACGGCCCTTGCCGTATATGGCCTTCGCGTCACTTTCCTTGTTTTTCCTGTCGTCGGTTATCAGATGGTGACGGGCAACTTTTTCCTTTCCATAGGGATGGCCAGGAAGTCCATCTTCCTTTCGTTGACGCGCCAGATGATATTTCTCGTGCCTTTTCTGCTAACACTGCCTCATTGGTTGGGGGCGACAGGCGTCTGGTTGAGTATGCCGTTAGCCGATTTTATCGGTGTTTTAGTGGCTGTTAGGATGCTATTGGTACAGTTCCGCAGGATGCGCAGAAACGTCCTCGAAAAAAATTTGGAAGAAAAAGTATCTAAGAGATAGTACCTCGAAAGATTTGTTACTTTTGCGACGCAAATAAGTAAGGTTGTGAGGATTAATAACTAACAAAAAGATAAACTATGGTTACTTCTATTTTCTGGGTGATGCCCGTAGCGTCAATCGTGGCGCTGAGTTATGCTTACTACTTCTTCAAGCAAATGATGAAGGAAAGCGAAGGTACGGACAGGATGGCAGAGATCGCCGCCCATGTACGGGTAGGCGCCATGTCCTACCTCAAGCAACAGTACAAAGTGGTGGGTCTGGTTTTCCTAGTCTTGGTGGCGTTGTTTGCGGTGATGGCTTTTGGGTTCGATGTGCAAAACCATTGGGTGCCGGTGGCTTTCCTCACCGGCGGTGTTTTCTCCGGATTGGCCGGTTTTCTGGGAATGAAGACTGCCACTTACGCTTCCGCGCGTACCGCCAATGCGGCGCAGGAATCACTGAACAAGGGCTTGCAAGTCGCTTTCCGTAGCGGCGCGGTGATGGGCCTTGTGGTTGTCGGGCTGGGGTTATTGGATATTTCTTTCTGGTATTGGTTGCTTAATATCGTGCTTCCGGAAGACACTCTTGATCCGACGCACAAGTTGACGATCATCACCACCACGATGCTGACCTTTGGTATGGGTGCTTCTACGCAAGCCCTCTTCGCCCGCGTAGGCGGCGGTATTTATACGAAGGCTGCCGATGTGGGCGCCGACCTTGTCGGTAAGGTAGAAGCCGGTATCCCCGAAGACGATCCCCGTAATCCGGCAACCATTGCCGATAACGTAGGGGACAACGTAGGGGACGTGGCTGGTATGGGTGCCGATCTTTACGAATCTTATTGCGGATCAATACTCGCCACGGCTGCTCTTGGCGCGGCCGCTTTTGTGTCAACGGGTAGTATAGAAGCACAATATAAGGCTGTGATCGCACCGATGCTTATTGCAGCTGTCGGTATTATCCTTTCTATCATCGGTATCTTCTCCGTGCGAACAAAGGAGGATGCCAACATCAAGCAGCTCTTGAAAGCCTTGGCGGTCGGTACTAACCTTAGTTCCGTCCTCATTGCCATAGCTTCCTTCGTAGTGTTGTATGCCTTGGGTATAGAGAATTGGGAATACATCGGTGGGGCTGTCCTTGTGGGCCTTGGCGTCGGTATTGTGATAGGGCAATCTACGGAATACTACACTTCCCAGTCCTACAAGCCGACGCAGTGTGTCTCTGCCGCCGGACAGACAGGGCCTGCCACAGTGATTATCTCCGGACTCGGTGTCGGTATGCTCTCTACGGCGATACCGGTGATTGCGGTCGTGATCGGTATCATTTTCTCCTTCCTGCTGGCTTCCGGCTTCGATTTTAACAACGTAGGGATGGGCCTTTACGGTATCGGTATTGCGGCTGTCGGTATGCTCTCCACCCTCGGTATTACCCTTGCTACTGACGCTTACGGCCCTATTGCCGACAATGCCGGCGGGAATGCCGAAATGTCCGGCCTTGGAAAGGAAGTACGTAAGCGTACGGATGCCCTGGATTCGCTGGGCAATACAACGGCGGCTACCGGTAAAGGTTTTGCCATTGGTTCAGCTGCCTTAACGGGGCTGGCGCTCCTCGCCTCTTACATCGAAGAAATCAAAATCGGTTTGTTGCGTTTGGGGCAGACCACGCTTGAAATGGCGGATGGTAGGGTGCTTGAAACAGCTAAGGCGTCTTTCACCGATTTCATGACATACTACGACGTTACGTTGATGAATCCGAAAGTGCTTTCAGGGGTATTTATCGGTTCCATGATGTCTTTTGTATTCTGCGGGCTGACAATGAACGCTGTGGGACGCGCCGCCGGTAAGATGGTGGAAGAAGTGCGTCGCCAGTTCCGTGAAATACAAGGAATTCTTGCCGGTGAAGCGACACCTGATTACGCCCGTTGTGTGGAAATATCCACCAAAGGCGCGCAACAGGAGATGGTGGTACCTTCCATCCTCGCGATCATCATTCCGGTGGTGACGGGCTTTATTTTTGGGGTGACGGGCGTGTTGGGCTTGCTTATCGGAGGTTTGAGTACCGGATTTGTACTGGCCGTTTTCATGGCTAACGCCGGCGGAGCGTGGGACAATGCCAAGAAGTTTGTCGAAGAAGGTAATTTCGGAGGCAAAGGTAGCGATGTCCATAAGGCGACTGTCGTGGGCGATACTGTCGGTGACCCCTTCAAAGATACCTCCGGCCCCAGCCTCAATATCCTCATCAAGCTCATGAGTATGGTTGCCATTGTGATGGCAGGCCTTACGGTAGCTTGGAGTTTGTTTTAAAAAGAGTTAAGGAATAAGGAAGTGCGCCGGATGACCTTCGGCGCACTTTTTTTTGCCCCTTCGGGAACATATACTGATGCCGCGTTCACGTTGGGCTTCTTTGTGAAAATATAAGTAGAAAATAAAAAATAGGCGGAAAAGACACACTTTCCTGCCTCTTTTTTTATTTTTGGGGTCGGGTATCCATAATTTAGTATCTATCAATATGAAAAAGTTTGCAGTATGTGTATGGGTGGCAACCTTAATGGGTGCAATGCCGGTAGGAGCAGAAAAGTATCATTTTACGATCAGCCCTCAACAGGATACGATTGTGGTATACGATGCAAGCAACAATGCGGTGCTTCAATATGCAAAGGACTTTTTTGTGTACCGCAACATTCCTATCACCGTAACGAAGGAGAAGAAGAAGTTCGTCTTTTCATCTATGGGAAAAAAGTTTGGGGTCATTGCTTCCAAAAGATGCAAAAAGGTTTATCTATTTCCGGGCACGGAAGTAATCGGACAATTGTCAAAAGAGAATGAATATTTACTCGTGTCAAAGAAAAAGAATTTATCTTACAAACAGGCAGGAAAAACGTATGCGAGTGCCGGATATACATTCAACAGCACTTTTCCTCAGTTGGTAGGAAATAGGGTAGATGTAGAAATGAATGTAGATACCGATTTGAATTTTGTTCCCTTATTATTTCATAGCGTTCTTGTTCATATTCAAAAAAACAATGCGGCTGAAAAAGCGTCGGAGTCAATGTTTTGGTGGACTTTAGGGGTGCTGACCGGTATTTGATACATAATGTGTGTGGGAGGTGAGAAGGTTAGTGGTTAGTGGTTAGTGGTTACGGACTACGAGATAAGCGGACAGCTTCTTCAACGCCTGTGCCGCCGGAGAGGGGGGTAGCGTGCCAAGCAGGTTGTTGGCCGCACGGAAATGTTCGTCCATGACCTGCTCGGCATAGGTGATACCTCCCGCGCGTTTGGCAAAATCTATAAGGCTTTTCACATTCTCTTCGGTAAAATCTTTGGAGAGGATTATGTGTCGAGCCGTATCGATTTCCGCAGATGCGCCTTGCGATAGGGCAAAGAGCAGAGGCAGGGTGATTTTGCCTTCGAGGAGATCGTGCCCTGTCGGTTTGCCTATCTCGGCATCGTAGTAATCAAAGATGTCGTCCCGTATCTGAAAACAGTAGCCCAGATGTTTGCCGAAGTCACGCAACGTCTCCCTTTCGCTTTCCGTCCCGCCGCCGGACAGGGAGCCGAGTTCCGCGCATGCCGACAGGAGCGACGCCGTTTTTTTTCGTATCACCTGCATATAAACCGCTTCGTTGATTGTACCGTTGTCGGCAAGCTCAAGCTCCGCAACCTCGCCCTCTGCCAGGTCTCTCCCCAATCCGGCTAAGACACGTACGATCCTGCGATCGTCCAGGTCTGCGGCGCGTGACACTATACTCGAAAGCAGGTAATCCCCTGTCAGTACGGCCAAGCGATTATCAAAAGCCACATTGAGCGTAGGGTTCCCGCGACGGCGGCGTGTGCCGTCTATCACATCGTCGTGCACAAGCGAGGCAGTATGAAGTATCTCCAGAAAGACGGCGCACTGCACGGTTTGCGGCGTGACAACGTGCCCGCTGCAAGCTTTGGCAGACAACAGGGTCAACAGTGGGCGGATCTGTTTACCTTGTTTTTTCGTCAGGAAATCAAGACAATCCTGCAACCAACCCGTTCCTCCTTGCATAGTCGCAGTATACTCTTGTTGAAAAGCGACCAACTCTGCCGACACCACTTTTCGTATCTCTCCCAACCTATCCATCTTTTCACCCTTCCCCCTTCTTTTTACCTTTGTATAGGCCGCAAAGGTAAGTGAAGCGAAAGAAAAATAAACAATTCATTTTATCTTTATAGGAGAATATCTACCTTTGTAAAGGTTGTTGAACTCTTTTACAAACACAATCAGGGATGTTTTTCTATATTCGACGGCGATCGGTCATTGTTTTACTGTTTATCGTTTTTTCTGCTATATCGTTAGGGCTTTTTTCGCAAGAACCCGTCATCGGTATTCATGTACACTCTTTTTTTGACAATCCTGAATTCGGCGTCAACGGACTTAGGCCTTCCCGCACCGAGGCAGGCGTTCGATTGGGCGGGCAGGTAGGGTTCCGCTGGGATACCACTTCCGCCCTCTGCGCCGGTTTCTCCGGTGTACACGAGTATGGCAGCAAGACAAGCTTCGTGGCCACCGAACCGATGGTCTATTATAGCTCACATAGGAAACACCTACGTTACTTCATCGGTGCTTTCCCTCGAAGGGAAACTATCGGCAATTATCCCCGCATATTCTTTCGCGATTCCATTGCAAACTACCGGACTGTCCTCAACGGCATCTTTTACGAACTGCGCAGCGAGGCTCTTTTTGCTAACGCATGGCTTGATTGGACAGGGCGTCAGTCCATTGAAGAGCGCGAATCCTTTTTCGTAGGATGGGCGGCAGGGTGGAATTATTGCCGTTTCCATGCACGCCTCTTTGGTTACCTCTTCCACTTCGCTCCCTCTGCCAATCCCGACGTCCATGACCCTTTGCATGACAATGCCTTGCAACTCTTCTCCGGCGGCATAGACCTTTCCGGACTGCTGCCCATAGACGTATTGGATATTACCCTCGGCCATTGTATCGGCTTGGAGCGTAATCGTGACATTAAGCGTTGGCATACTCCTCAAGGCGTCCTGTCTGAATTGCGCCTGGGGCACTATGGTTTCAGAATCGTCAATTCTCTCTATTGCGGAGACCCCCAGCAGGTTTTTCCTGAAAACGGATCGAAATTGTATTGGGGAGACCCCGTCTACCGACAGCGCCTGTACAACCGTACCGACTTTTCCTATACTTGTACCCCCCTCCGGCACGTCAAGGTAGAGATTACCTGTTCTCTCCATGTCGGCGAACAGACGGTAGATTATGAGCAGATGCTTCACCTCTACGTTGACCTTGACAATTGTTTGGATTTTATTCGGAAACATTGATGCGAACACTCTATTTTGACTGTTTCTGTGGCATTAGCGGGAATATGGTGCTCGGGGCCCTTCTTGATCTCGGCGTGGACGAACAATGGCTTATCCGACAGTTGCGTAACCTTGGCCTTTCGGGTTGGGAATTGCACGTTGGTTCTGTGAATAAAAACGGCCTTAAATCTCTCAAGTCCGACGTCCGGCTTGATGAGCACACGATACATTCCATTCATCCTGAGCATCAGGTACATAAACACGAGCATTCGTCTATGGACGCTATCTCCACCATATTGGCTACCGCCGGCATTCCCGAACCTGCCAAAGAGTTGGCCTTGCGTATTTTTCAACGCCTGGCAGAAGCCGAAGCCAAGGTGAATAAGATACCTGTCCGTGAAGTACGTTTTTTTGAAGCGGGAGACCTTGCTTCCATCATTTATATCGTGGGAACGGCGCTCTGTATACACGACCTCGCCCCTCAAAAAATTACCGCCTCCGTTCAGTACGACGGCATCGGTTTTCTGGACACTCCACAGGGTATGAGGCCCATTCCCGTTCCTACCGTCATCGAATTGTTGGCCTCCCGAAAAGTCCCTTTTCGGCAGCATTCTTTTGTGGAGGGAGTGCTGACAACCCCAACGGGTGCTGCCATCATTGCCGAACTGGCCGCATCGTTCGGAGACATGCCAGAGATGCAACTTATGGGTGTCGGATATGGGGCGGGAGACAAAGACTATACCTTGCCTAACCTCCTCAGGGTCGTGCTGGGGGAAACGATCCCCGAAAAAAACGAGGAAGAAAGGGACAGTCTATTGACGGTCCTTGAGACCAATATTGACAATATTACTCCTGAGGTGCTCGGTTTCGTCATGGAACGCCTCCTGGCTTCAGGCGCCAAGGAGGTTTTCTTTATTCCCATATTCATTAAAAAGGGCTGTTTCTCTACTTTCCTTTCCATCCTCTGCGAAGAGTGTGCCGTTACCGTACTGGAACGGATCATTTTTACCGAGATGGCTCCGCTCGGAATACGGCGCCAATGGGTGCAACGCCACGCCAGGGATCGTCAAAATTTACTGGTCTCCTCCCCTTTCGGCCTTCTCCATGCCAAGGAAGTTCTCTTTGAGGGCAAACAACGGGCGGCTGTACAGTATAACGACGCACGGCGCTTAGCTATTGAAACAGGGACGCCCCTAAGGGATCTCCTTTCTTTCGCCCCTGGAGAAATACTGCATATACAGACGCCATAAATCCGACAACAAGCACTGTGGACAGGATACCTACAAGGTCAACGATTTCCACTTTGACGGGATACGAATCTACGATAAAATGGCCCGCCTCGCCGCCGAGGCGTATCAGCCCGAACACTTGCTGTATCCCGCAAAGAAACAAACCGCCCACCAGGCCCACCAGGGCGCCTATACCGGCGATCATCCATCCTTCGAAGAGGAAGACGGTTCGGACGGTGACGGCATCGGCGCCAAGGTTTCGGAGTGTGCGTGTGTCGGCCTCCTTCTCTATCATCAACAACGACAATGTGCCTATCACGTTGAAAAGTGCGATAAAGAGTATAAAACTGAGGATGAGGAAGATCATCAGTTTTTCCACTTGCATCATTTTGAAGGCTTCCGACTGTTGTTCGTAGCGATCTTCCACCTTATACTCCTTACCAAGTATACCTGTGATGCTTTCTTTCATCGCTGGCACAGATTCTTCGGGTTGTAGAGCTAATTCGAGTGCCGACCAGGTCTGTTCGTCGTAGTGAAAAAGGGAGCGCGCAAGCTCTATGGAGACAAGGACATAGTTGTCATCATATGACTGCTGGTTAATACTGAACACCCCTCCTACGTAGGCATTTTCCGAGTGAAACGATGCGAGGGGGTTGGACATATTGAGCTTTTCGTCCCTGCGCGGCGCATAGAGCGTCAACGGCTCCGTAAATCCCGGACGTACACCCAGCGAGAATGCCATCCCTAACCCTAAGGTGGCATAATCCGTCACATCTTCGTGCAAAAGAAAGTCCCCGTCGATAAGCACATTATGTATGCCGCTCATCCAGCGGAAAGCAGGCTCCACTCCTTTTACTACCCCTATTACCTGACGGTCCCCATAACGGATAAGGGCATTGTCCTGCAACACTCCGCAAATACCTGCCACGCCGCTTATATCCCAGAGGCGGTATAGGTTTGCATCGGCCAACGAGAGGGTTTTCCCCCGTACAGGGCTGATCTTTATCTGGGGATCTAACTGTCCGAACATTTGAGCCGTCAGTTCGTGAAAGCCGTTCAAGACCGACAGCGCGCACACCAAAGCCGCCGTCACCACCGCTACGCCGCAGGCGGAGACAGCGGTCACGACGTTTACCGGTGCGAAAGACTTTTCCGCAAACAGGTACCGTGTAGCTATATGAAAGGGAAGATTCATGGGTGACCTTGCAGCAATTCGTCTATATGTTCAATATAATCCAGCGAATCGTCTTGAAAGAAGACCAATTCGGGAACCTTCCGCAACTGTTTTCCGATTCGTTGCCCTAAATCATACCGTAGCGTACGGGTATTGTAGCGGATTGCATTCATCAACTCCGAGGCTTTTTCTTGTGGAAAAAGACTCAGGTAGACTTTCGCCAGCCCCAAGTCGGGACTTACACGAACGGTACTCACGGAAACGAAAGTGCCCTTTAAGGATTGTGTCTGCTCCTGAAAAAGGATTCCGAGTTCTTTTTGCAACAGCCTATTTACTTTATTGAGTCTAGTCCCTTCCATAACTTTTCTGTCGTAAAAAGTTTAAACCCTTATGAATGTGCAAAGGTAGCAGGAAAAGACTATGTTTACCCCATGTTTTGGAGAAAGATAACGGAACTTTTCACCGCTTTGTGGTTTGCAGGCGGATGTGTAGCGGCAGAGGGGGTGCGAGGAATCGTCAAAGATTCGTTAACGGGCAAACCGATAGCCTCTGTATCCGTCTTGCTTATGGACGAAGCAGGGGAGACTATGATTCGCGGCGGGGTAAGCGATGCACAAGGTTTTTTCTCTCTTCCGGGGGATGTGGAGGGTTCGTTCATAGAAGCCTCTTTTCTGGGTTATGAGACCAAGCGAATGAAGGCTGCCCCGGAAGAAATGACGGTTTGGTTGCGACCGGTGGCTTACGAGATAGGAGAAGTGACCGTACGACCCAAGCGCGAACGGTATAGCCGTCGGGGCAATCCCGCCGTAGAACTTGCCCGGCAGGTGATAGCCCATAAGGGCGAGAACCGGATAGAAGCGATGGAGCGCTATCGGGTAGAGGTGTACGAGAAGTTGTCCTTGGCTTGGGATGACTTTCGTCCGAATCTTGATAGGGGATGGATGAAACGTTTCGCTTTCGTGAAAAACTATACCGATACCTCCGTCCTTAACGGGAAGCCGATATTGATTCTTTCGGTCAGGGAGAAGCTCTCGGAGCTATACTACCGCCAGTCTCCGGAAACATACCGGACCATCCTCAAAGGACGTCGACAGGAGGGTATAGACAATACCATTGATCAAAACGGTACGCTTTCGGCAAACATAGAGGAGATCTTCCGCCCGGTCAACATCTTTGAGAACGACGTCGCCTTCCTGCTGAGCCGCTTTGTCAGTCCCCTTCACTCGTCCATAGCTACGGTTTATTATCATTTTTACATCACCGACACAATTGTGGTAGAGGGGGATTCTTGCGCTACCTTGGCCTTTGTACCTTCCAACAGCGAGGGCTACGGTTTTACGGGAAAGATGGCCGTCACACTCGACGGACGCTATGCGGTCAAGAAGCTGGTGCTCAATCTTTCCCGTAAAGCGAATGTGAATTGGGTAGACGATTTCCGGATTGAGCAAACTTTTCGCCGGACGGAAAACAGTACATGGGTGATAGGGGAAGAAAATACCTACATCAATTTTTTCGCCAGCAAGGGGGTTCCGCGTATCTACGCTCACCAGGTAAGGCACTATGACCGATACGACTTTGCTTTTCCGGGGGATAGTGTTTTCGCCCTTTCCGGAAATTTGCATACGTTGCCCGGCGCCGAAGAGCAACCGGACTGCTTTTGGCAACAGGCGCGGCACATTCCCTTGCGGCCAAGGGAGAATATCCTTGGCAGCCTGCTTAGGGATTTACGCGGTGTTCCTATCTTCAATGCCGTGATCAAGACGGGCGAAGTTCTCATCTCAGGCTACTTACCTACCCGAAAGGATCAGAATCTGAGCGCTTTTGATTTCGGTCCGGTGAATACCTTTTTAAGTGGGAACCAGGTCGAGGGGGTGCGGTTGAGGAGTGGCGGCATGACAACCGCACAGTGCCATCCGCAGCTTTTTGCCGAGGGTTTTCTTGCCTATGGAACGAAAGACAGGCGGTTGAAGTACCAGACCCAAGTGACGTACAGTTTCAATCGGAAGAGGGTTCATGCGCGGGAATATCCCTTGCATGCGCTCAGCTTATTATGCGAATACGACATCTATACCCTGGGCCAGGAATACCTTTACACAAACAAGGACAACCTCTTCGTTTCCCCGCCGGGATTGGAACGGGACGAAGGAAAGATGCAGTATATCCGTAAGGCGGGAATTAAATACGAGCGTGATTATCGGTGGGGCTTTGCTTTCAAAACGTGGTTGCAACGCAGTAACAACGAGGCCGCGGGTACCTTGTATTATGAGCCTTTGAGCAACTTTGAACGCATCAAGTCTTTCACCGTCAGCGAGCTGGGACTGAGCCTGCGGTATGCGAAAAACGAACGGCCCTTTAACTCTCGAAGAGGTAGGGCATCGCGCCTAAACCTGGCCAGGGATGTAGCCGTCTTTACCTTTTCTCACTACTCCGGCCTGAAAGGGCTATTGGGGGGAAAGTACAATTATCAGCATAGCGAGGCCAGCATGGAGCAACGCCTCTGGCTTTCCTCCTTCGGACATATCGATGCGAAGATAAAGGCAGGCGCTGTTTGGAACAGTGTCCCCTTCCCCCTCCTTATCTTACCCAATACGAACCAAAGCGTCACCATACAACCGGAATCGTTCAACTTGATGAGGCCCGTAGAGTTCGTGGCAGACCATTACCTCTCGTTACATGCAACGTACTTCCTGAAAGGATGGATACAGAACCGCCTGCCGGTAATCAAATGGCTGAAATTGAGAGAGGTAGTATCCGTAAATGCTTTTTGGGGTGGTTTATCCCACCGGAATAATCCACTGTTGCCGGGCTCTCAGGGTGGGCTATTCCGTTTTCCGGAAGATACACAAGCCTTGGGGAAACTACCCTACGTCGAAGCAAGCGTGGGGCTGGAGAACATCTTCAAGTGTTTACGTGTCGACTATTACCGTCGTCTTACCTACCTGAACGACAGGGAGGGACTGCCTCCGTTGAGAAAGGGAGCTTTGCGTATCGAATTCCGCTTTACCTTCTAAACCTCGCCTTACTCCTACCCCCTCTTACGAGGAGCCTTTGTCCAACGACACAATATCTTCAACGATGCCGTTAACAGACTCCTCCCTCTTCGCACCCCACCAGTATCAGCAGTATTGCCGCCTTCGCCATTAACCCACACACCTATCCTTTTTTCATTTCAATTTCCATTCCAAATACTCAATTTTTGCCAATTTTCAGGAAATCCCATATCCTTCACGGATAACAAGTTTCCGCCCCTATCCATCAGTTTGACCAAGCTTGTGGCGAATTGATTACCGGGATTTATCCTATCCAGCAGGTATTTCATACAGCACATATACGCGAAAAGCTTATTATTCTTAATCCCTTCTGTAGTTTGTTTATCCATAAAGGGATAGATTGTATTGTAGGGTAATTGTAGACCTATAAGAAAACGTCTATTCCATATCCGGTTATGGTGCGCACAATGGTTTCGCAGGATACTAATGGCATGTAACCAGTTTTCCATTGTAGCAATATCTTTTAACCCAAAACTCTCCGCGACAGCCTTTTTCCCCTTGTCTTTTTTTAATAATCGGTACAAATGACTCAGTACTCCAAAAGATACAACTTCAAGAGCCATCCACGCGGGTGGCAATGTCGGCTCGCTATAACTGTTTTTGTAATGTATGAGGAATTCTTCCTTACTGCGACCTATTTCTGCATCAATCTCTGCATACACATTTTCGAAGGTACGTTTTGAATGTGGAAAAAATAATTCCGCATTTGTATACCAATGAGAATCATGGGTTTCCATAGCGTAATGATATACCAACCGGGTACGAAAAGCAACTTCAATATTCTCTATTTCATGAAAAATCAAAGCACGTAGATTGGAATCAAATTGATACAGGTCTATGATCTCACTGAACCGAATACCCTCTCTTATAAAATGATGATCCTGAGTCTCATTCTTGTTATCCTGAAAAGGGAAGGTATAAGCCCGCAAACGATAATAACTTATGTTTTCTAAACAGTGGGCGGCATCACCCCTATTCTCAATAATTAAACCACGAGACTGAAGTTTATTTAACTGTTGGTCAAGAGAAAGGGGTGGCTTTGTATAGGTTGCCATGCTATAAATCTCGAAGACCTCCCCAGGTGCGCTGATCTTACGGGAAGCGTGGGAGGTCATATTGACCGCAAAAGTAGTATACCTGATTATACCTGCAAATGTTTGATTGTGAAAAACACTCGCAACTAAGTTAATAATTACTTCCAACGCCCAGCGTGATCACCGCTATCGTTCCATACAGCGCTAATCCCAAATCAATTGCACTTAGCCCAGGCCGTCATCGTCTCGTTATTATGAAGAAGGCGCACAAGCTCCCTAAAAACAGGATGTTATACGCCCCTTTGCCTATATCCGCGCTTACCTTTCCTAAAATATCCTCCGCCCCGCGCAAGTAGACCGGTGACGGTGGGGTGCCACTGAAAAAGTGTAGTTTTGCATCATGATAAAGAAGTCAGAAAAGGATTACTGGCAGCACCTGTTCGGGGAGCTGTCAAAATATTCCTTCATCGTAGTGTGTCTGGCTGGTGTAGCCTTGATGTTCACCTCGCCGGAGAAGGAGAATGTGTTGAAATATGGCTTGATGACGGCATTTGGTGCGTTGTTGACGATCATGGTTGCTCTGATAGATTCACTATTTTCAAAAATGGATAGTCATGGATAATGCAACAATTTTCTTCTGTGCCTTCTTCGGAACGATCTGCGTCATCGGTTACAGCTTTTACTTTTACAGCTTTTACTTTTGGTTGAGATCAAAATCCGGCCAACGCTGGCTTAATAAGCCCTGAAAATCCGGCATCGCTTGGTATCCTGAGAAGGGAGGAACCTATCAATCCCCCTCCGTTTTTATTCCCCTTTGCATTCCTTCGGAATACATCCTGCCTTTTTTCTTTTCTCTCCCGCAAATATACCTAAAACTTTTCCCTTACCACATCCCTTTGGCCGACACCAAAACACCCTACCTCCTCGCCCTCCTTAGCCACGTCGCCGATCTACACACCGCCTTTACTCAGGGCTTTCACTGGCCCTCCCCAACCTACATCAACGACAAGGTCTTCTTCGATCGTCTTTACTTCTTCCACAGCACTTTCGTTCCTTTCTTCCCCCGTCGCGCCCCAGAAAAAAACCGCCGTATGTAGTACATACGGCGGCTGAGACTGACCTTTTTGGCCGGATAAGGGCCGGAATGGAAAAGAGTATTAACGATTGGAGGTACAGTGATTTTTATTCTTGTCCCACCAAATGGGCGTTTGGACGTTGTCGGGCCCGCCAAGGAGGGCTACCCCTTTGTCATACTCTTCTTTATTGATCTGCACTTCCTGCTGGGGATACTGGATGCGCTTGATGAAGTTTTGGGGTTTTAGGAAGTCTTTATCGGTATTGTCATACAGCAACTCGTTGCGGAACTCGGGAACATCCATACGGGGTAGGTTCAGCCGACGTTTATCGTTCCACGCTTCCATGGCCATGTCGGGGAAGAGGGCGAGGTATTTCTGGGTGATAATCTTTTCCAGGACTGTGTTGCCCTCACCTTCAGTGTCGGCAAACTTAGCGCTCGTACCGACAAGGTTCTTGGCGGAAGAGGCAAGGTAGTCGGCGGCACTGGCACCCACGCCCCATGTATCGAAGGAGGCGCGCACGCCTTCTTCATAAGCGCCTTTGGCATCACCGGAAGCAAAACCCCGCGCAAAGGCTTCGGCTTTGAGGAAGCATACTTCTTCGTACAGGAATACGTCGTAAGGACGGTCTTTGTAGGGGTTCTTGCCATTGTACAGGATTCCCAGTTCGGGATAGTAGTTCCTGTCATACTCATCTTTTGTACGTTCGGCGGGCGACAAACCGATGGGCAAGCCTTTCCACGCATTGCCATAGTCGCCGCTTTCCGGCTTGGAATAAGGAGGATCGAACATGACGGTAGCTCGGGGATCGACGTTTACGGGATGGGAATAGTCTGCATTGACATTTTTAGAGGCCCTTGGGTTAAGGGGTTCGGCAACCCATTCTATGCCGCCGATGTTTTCTACCAATTTTTCGAAAGAGGACGTCATTACCAGCGGGCCGCCCCATGTGATCTGGAACATGGTGTAGTTGTAGTCTGCTCCCCATCCCCCGTCGGCACGTGGCGGTACACGGGCATCGTCTTCGGCGCTTTCCATCACTCCGGCTGCAAGGGCTTTGGCGATTTCTTGCTTGCACAAAGTTTCATCTACTTCCGACAGCCGCATCGCCAACCGGAGCCACAACGAGGCCGCAAAGCGTTGCCATTTCGTTTCGTCGTTATGGTAGACAATGTCGGAGACTTCGGACATGAAGATGTCTTTTGAATCTTCGTTATCAAGCAGCTCAATGGCTTCCTCCAATTCCTTAAAAAATTCAAGGTAGTTGTCTTTGACCGATTTGTAGGGAGGATTGTCTTCTATTTCCGTATAGGAGGCAAATGGGATGGGTCCAAAATAATCCACTCCGTTATACTGTACGTACACGCGCCAAATTTTGGCCACCGCCATCGACTTTGCATATTCATCGCCTTTGGCGGAGAGGTTGCGTATCACCAGGTTAATACCCGAGACAGCCCGCTGCACCCTCCGGTACATGCGCTGGTTCCAGTCTTCATTGGAAAGGTAGTTTTTGGTATCGAAGCTACCGCCATCGAGCATTTGGGCATAGAAGTCAATGAGGAGGGATTTGACACGTTGCTCATCGTCACCGTCCATGACGGGTATTGTTCCTCGGAACACCCCCGCCAAACTGGCATCGTCAAAGTTATAATCCACTCCCGGTCCCGGCTTGTAAGGATTGTCGTTCAGGACAGTGACGTCACACGCCGAGAAGACCAAGAACCAAGCAAGATATAAGGGGAATATTTTTATAAACGCTTTCATTTTTCTACTTTTTAGAATACCACACTGATATTGAACCCTATGCTGCGCATCGTGGGCATGGAGCCGAACTCGTACCCCTGGGTGTTACTGTTGTTGCTGAATCCCGCTTCGGGGTCAAAACCCTCCGTTTTGCTGTACAGCATCAGGACGTTACGGGCCACGAGGCTGGCTTTGAGGGATTGGAAAGGGGTCTTGGCAAGGAGCGTTCGCGGCAAGGAGTATCCGAAGGAGACTTCGCGCAGGCGGGCATTGGTGGCATCGTAGATAAACGCTTCTTTAATGGAGCCAAGCGCTTGCCAATATTCCTGGACAGAGACATTCTTTTGATTAGGGGTTCCGTCTTTCAAGACGCCCGGAACGACTATACCTTCCTCCCTATGGGCAAGCGTCAAGTCAAGGTTTCCGGAAGTGGTACCCGTCTGGATGGAACCCATATAGACGTTGCCGCCATAATTGAGGTCAATGAGGAAAGAGAGGAAGAAGTCTTTGAAAGAGAAATCGTTAGACCATCCCAGCATCCAGTCGGGCTGGTTATTTCCCAATTTCTTCATCTCATTGGACTGAATGGGGAGACCATCATCGCCGACAACGATATGTCCCTGGGCATCGCGTTCGTAGGCAGAGCCGTAGAGGTCCCCAAAGGAGCCGCCCACTTCGGCGACAATCTGTAAGTCGGTGATACCCGTCTCGTCGCTCAAGATCTGGCGTTTAGTGTCCTGGGTGAGGTCGATGATCTTGTTGTCATTCTGTGCCCAGTTCAAGAGGGTATTCCAGGTGAAGTGCTTGCTCTGTACGGGAGTAGCGTTGAACGCTATTTCCCACCCCTGATTCTGAATGTTACCGGCGTTGACGTATTCAAATTGGTAACCCGTAGCCGCGGGAACGGAGATCTTCAAAATCTGATCGAAGGCATTTTTTTTGTAGAAGGACACATCCACCCCCAAACGATTTTCGAACCCTCGTAATTCCAGCCCCAATTCCCAGGAGCGGATAGATTCGTTCTTTAGGTTGGGGTTGGTCTTATAGTTTTCCCTGTCGGCAGTAAAGATTCCTCCTTTGATGTCGTAGCTGATTTTATAGTAGTCGACAAGTTTGTAGGGTTCGGTGTCGTTACCGACTTCGGCCCACGAGGCACGTAGTTTACCGAACGTTAAGGGGCCAAGGTCGGTACCGGCTTCACTCAACGTTTGAGAAAAGACCCAGCTGGCGCCGATGGAAGGATAGAAATAGGAGTTATTGCCTTTGGGCAGCGTGGACGACCAGTCGTTGCGGGCCGTCAGATCAAGGTAGAGGGCGTTATCCCAAGACAGCGCGGCAGTGGCGTAAAGGGAGTTGATCTGCTTGCGCGTCTTTTCGTAGGTGGCGCTGTGTTCTTTGCCGTTGGCAATGGCATAGAAATCGGGGATGATCAATTCGCCGGAGTAATCGTTATTCAAAGAGGTGGAGCGATACATGATGTTACCTCCTGCGGTACCGACGATGCCGAACTTCCCAAAATGCCCCTGGCCGGTGAAGAGGAAGTCGGAGTTGATTTCCTTGAAGCGTTCGGTTTGGGTACGGAAACTGCCGTTTCCTTCCCAATAGGGGTTACCGGTGGCGCGTATCATGTCGTACACCGAGGTGTAGTTATCCATCCCCGTGCGCAACTTCAAGCTGAGCCATTTGGTAAAGGTGACATCCAGGGCAGCCAGACTGATGTAGCGGTCGCGCTTGTCTCTGTTGCCGTTCCGGTAGGCCGACCAGTAGGGATTACGTGCTCTGGCGCCATAGTCTCCAAAACCATCTCCGCCGACATATCCGGCGGGTTTACCGTCTTCACGTTTCCAATTGGATGCCTTAAAAGGCAGGAAATCGGAATAGGCGAAGCTACGGGGCATGAGGAGGCTTTCATAAAAGATATTATTGGGGTCGGAGGCGACGGCGATACGGTTCTTGGCGTTCTGGTTGACGTAATTGACCTTGAAGTCGGCCGCCAGCCAACTAGACAGCTTGGCGGTAGAGCGTAAGGTGAAGGAGGTTCGGTCCATGCCGCTATTAGGAACGACGGCCTTGTTATCCAGTCGAGTAATGGCGGCGCGGAAGGTGATATCTTCCGTACTCTTACTGAGGTCTAAGCTGTTGGTCCAGCTGGTACCGGTCTGCATGAAGTCTTTGTAGACGTCGTTGTCCCGTGCGGAATAAGGAATCTCTCCCAGGGCGGTGGTTACCGAGCGTCCATCCTCCATCTTGCCTCCCCAGCTGGTGGCTTGTTTGGGATCAAAGGAACCGTTGGTACCTTGCCCGTAGACGTTCTGGTACTTCGGGGTCTGCATGGGATTTTCGAAGGTGAGGTTGGTGTTGTAGGCGATGCCAACGCCTTTGTGAGCCGCACCTTTCTTGGTGGTGATCATCACCACGCCGTTACCCGCACGGCTACCATACAGGGCGGCGGCGGCGGGGCCTTTCAAGACGGACAAGCTTTCAATGTCATCGGGGGAAATGTCAGAGATGCCGGACCCTTTGTCTACATTGCCGTTACCGTTATAGTCGTCGGTATCGCCACTGAAGTTGTCAATAGGTACGCCGTCAACGACGATAAGAGGCTGATTGTTACCGGCAATGGAGTTGTTCCCACGAATGAGGATTTTGGTAGAACCGCCCACACCGGTACCGTTGGAACGAATCTGGACACCGGCGACTTTACCGGCCAGAGCGTTGGCTACATTGGCGTCGCGGGTTTCGGAGAGCTTGTCGCCCTTGACTTCCTGCATAGCGTAACCGAGGGCTTTCTTTTCACGCTTGATACCCAATGCGGTGACTACCACTTCGTCCAAGGCCTGGGAATTTTCCACCAATATGATGGCAGCCGAGGGCTGTCCGGAGAAGGTAAACTCCTGGGAGATATACCCTACATAGGAAACCTGGATAACGTCTCCATTTTTGAGGCCTTCGAGGAGGAATTTACCGTCGATGTCTGTAATTGTCCCGTTCGACGTCCCTTTGACCAGCAGCGAGGCGCCGATGACGGGGCCGAACTCATCTTCTACCGTCCCCGTCAGCTTACCGCCCGACTGGGCGAGGCAGACTATCGGAAAAAACAAGGCCCAGGCGACAAGGCCTACAGCAAATAACCTTAACTCTTTTGACATAAATAATTGTTTATGAATGAACAGACAGACCACCATAGTTCTAATGGAACTATGGCGATTTCTTTTTTGCTACAGCTCACAAAGCCAAACACAGCCTTCAATATCCGACTACCGACCACATAAGGGCTTTCTATGCCCTTGCTTGCCGGAGTATCTCTCTTAATCTCCATAACTATATAACCCACAGACTCTTAGCACGATCCGACCTTAACTCTTTACCATCATAGTTCCATTAGAACTATGGCGATTCCTATGACAAAGGTAAGAACGTTTGTCAAAGCAAAAAGTTTCTCTACAAAATCTCCACAAAAAGTTTCTCTCCCCGGCGGGCTTATAACGGCGGTGTAGTTGGTTAGGGTCGTTTCACCCAAAGTTTATATCTTTGTATAAAAAAGTAGAGGGATCGATATTTTAAGCATGTACAAAGTAGAGAGGTCAATATTTTAAGTACATTCAAAAAAGGAGGGAAGTGTCGATATTTTATATATGATGAGGATAGATAGATCAATATTTTATGCACGTTAAAAGTCGGTAGGATGCGAAGATTTTTCGAAGATAGGTTAAGCTTATGGAAGCAACAGCCCAGGCGATTACCGTTGATGGTTACGGGTGCCAGTCAAATAGGGAAAACTTACCTGTTACAGGAGTTTTGCCATAAAAAGTTTGCCAGGTCTGTGTACCTGAACTTCGTCGAAACGCCGTCCTACAAGCAGTTTTTTACGCCTTCAAACAACGCCGCCGAAATTATCGACAGGATGGAATTGTTTTTTAACCAGCGATTTGAGATAGAAAATACGGTTTTCTTTTTCGACGAAATACAAGATTGCCAAGAGGCGATCGCTTCGCTGAAATACTTTGCCGAATCTCAGCAGAACTACCGGATTGTCTGTGCAGGGCACTCGCTGGGGGTGATCATTCACCGGATGGGAAGTTCTTTTCCGGTGGGTAAAGTACAGCTTGAGTCTCTTTTTCCGATGGACTTCGAGGAGTTTCTCTGGGCATTGGGCGAAACGATACTTGCGGAGGAAATTCGGCGCCATTTTATGAACTGCGAACCGTTTCCCGACATTCTCCACGAAAAGGCATTGATGCTTTACCGTACCTACCTTTGTATCGGGGGGATGCCTGCCAATGTGTTGCATTTCGTGGAGAATCAAAAAAACCCGGTAGGCTTTAACCGTCAGATTGCGACGAATATCCTGACGGGGTACCTGGCCAATATGGTTAAGTATGCAGGGGGTACCAATGCCGTAAAAATCCACGATGTTTTTCATTCCATCCCCGCGCAACTGTCCAAGGGGAACGCCAAGTTTACCTACCAAGCTGTGGCAAAGGGCGGCAATCGCGAAAAATTCCGGGGAGCGATAGACTGGCTCATACAGGCCAATATGGTATTGGAGTCGAAAAAAATAGAGATGACTCAAAGCCCGCCGACAGCCTATGAATCAAATAAGAGTTTTAAGCTGTATCTCTCGGATGTAGGGCTTTTGACCTCGCTTTTACAAATCGGATTCCATGATATTATGTACGGGCAGGATTGGATTTATCGCAGTTTTCTGACGGAAAATTTTGTAGCGCAAACACTTCATACCAACTTCTCTAAGTTATATTTTTGGAATTCCGACAATCGGGCGGAAATTGATTTTTTGTTGGACACGGAGAAGGGTATCATTCCTGTGGAAGTCAAAGCGTCCGAGAATGTACGCGCTAAAAGCTTGGGTGTTTATAAAGAAAAATACAGGCCTCCCTATACTATCCGCCTTTCCTCCCGCAATTACGCCTTTATAGACGGTATCATATGGTTCCCTTTATATGCAACCCATTGTGTATGAGTGGCGTAGGCGAAGTATTCGTTTATTAGTGGTGTGCCTGGGCGGGATAGTTTTTTTGTTCGGGGAGCCTGAGGAGTGGGAGAAATGGGGAACGATGGTGAGTTTGGGGGCGGTGGTGACGATAATATTTGGATTATTGGGTTATCTAACGGCAAAATAAAGGAATAGCGATGCATACGGGAAATATAGTGATGCTGTCAATTTATGGGGGGGGGATAGTGTTGGGATTGTGTGTATGGGCATGGTGGATGCGGTTCACGAAACGGGGGCGGAGATGGGTGGATGAGCTATGAGTTAGGGGGGATTATTTGTCTTTGTAGAGGTTGAAGAGGAACTCCCGGGTGGGGTCGGCGGCGAGGGAATGGTAACGGGTGCGGTTTTTGTAGGGGGTGTAATCGGGGTGGAAGAAAAAGACTTCGGCGTAAGTATCATCGTTACCTCCCTCGTTATAAAACTTTTCGAAGGTGGTGACGGCGTTGTTGCCCTCAAACTGTTGCTTGCTGGCATCTTCCTTGACATCGAAGAGTATCACGTCGTTGAGGTCGTCGGCGGAAGGCCATTGAAAACCTTGCAAGAGGGCGGTGTGCGGGTCGGCGACGTGGTTGAGGAGGGCGAGGATGTAAGCGGGTTGCTCAACGCCGTCATTTTTGCCGTCCTGGAGGTCTTTTCTGAATTTCATGAGGTCGTTGAGGGTGTGTCCATATCGGAAGAAGAGTTCATCGTTTTCATTAGGGGGCTCATTCCTGGAGGAGATATAGGCATGGTCGCCATCGTCAATGCCGGCGTAGAAGACACCGCCGGAGATAGCCCATTGAAAATCTTTGATTTTTTTGGAACCGTTACGAATGGCGTTGACATCAACCATTTCGAGAGAGACGAGGGTGAAGGTCCAAGCGGAGACATCAAAATTCGAGCGGCGTTCGACGGCTACGTGGACGATACAATTACGGGAGGTGACGTAAGCCCAGGAATGTACATAATACCTTCCATTTATCCCGTAGGTGTCTTTCCAAGGCTTGAGCTTGCGGGGGGAAGTGATTTGGTCTTCAATCTTATAGATGAGGGCGTAGTTGGACTGAGCGTCGAAGTCGGTGACGGCGACGGGAAGGGAGGGAGATTCGGTGACGAGTACTTGTCGGTAGACAAAGGCGTCTCGGAGGATGGAGTAGAGGTAAGGGGTTTGGTCGGTGGCGAAGGGGATGAGGGAAAAGAAATCCTGGTCGGCGGCTTTATGTCGGTAGAGGCAGTCGACGACCTTTATGTCGGGGTATATGTCCCAGTTAAAGCCCCCTAAGGAGATGTAAAGATCAATGTCGGCGAGCATGTTGGCGAGGGCGGAGCAACGCTGCCATTTGGTATAGTCCCAAAGGCCGGGGGAGAAAGGATTGGAGGGGGGAGATCCGACGTTGGGGCGGAACAGTCCAAAGAGGGAGTAATAGATGTCACAGCGATTCTGGGCGAAAGGGAAGAAGAGGGTGGGATTGAGGAGGGAGCGGAACTCATAGTCGGAGGTAAAGAGGGCTACTTCCTCGAAGGCTACCCAGTCGGCGAGAATCCATTCGAAATGGGCGAGGCGTTGCTTGCCGTCTTTGATGGAATCAAGGTTGATAGACCGGTTGGGTGTGACGAAGGTGTAGAGGTAAGAGGTGGAGGAGGCACCATCGGAAGCAGGCTTGACGAGGTGAAGGAGGAGGTGTCGTTCGGTGAGGTAGGCCCAGTTAAAGGTGTCGGTGAGGCCGGTGAGGGAGGGGTTGGAAGGGAGGGGGAGACCATGGAACTGGAAGGCGATTTGGTCTTTTTCGAGGAAGATATCATGGAGGGGGGCATAGTCAATAAGTCCGGCGAGGTCGGCGTTTTTGGAGTCAAAGGATTGCGCATGAGCAAAGGCAAGGGGGAGGAGGAGGGGGAGAATCTTAGGAAGGCTGTACATGGGTGCAAAGGATTAAATTAAATAGTACAGGGGCAAAGGTAGGGGAAAAACCGGAAGTCGGTGAGAAAAAGTATTATAAGTATATTTGCGGAGAGAAAAGAAAAAAAGGCAGGATGAAGAAGGGGATAGTGAGGGGAGGCGGCGTAACACAGGGTCGCAGGGGTACAGGGCGGATAAGCCGAAAGGCGGGGGTGGGTTACTTGTCGGGGTTGATGGGGGACTGGTCAAAAGGGACGTACAATATTCTGATATTAGGGGGATTGGTGGCGTACTTCCTGAAGCGGGATGAAGTGGAGTTGTCAGAGATAGTGCTGATGGTGGGTCTGGGCGCGGTGATTGCAGGGATATTCGGTTATGTAGGCTACAAATTAAAATTAAAAGAACATAAAGATGACAGACTTTAGCAAATTTCTACTGATGTATTATGGGCCGATCGCACTGATCGCACTAGGGATAGCAGTGTGGCTGAACACGAAGTGGGGGGAGCGGTGGCTGGACGGGGAGGAAGAGGAAGAGGGGTAATCGCCTGCCTAAGGCCCGCAGTGGCGAGTGTTACAGCGGGAGGGGGATATTTTGGGAAAGAGATGTGTGTTTGTCACTATGAAGACCATTTTAACCGCCGTCACAAACAAAAAAAAGATGGACAAAGCGCGAAAAGAATATATATGAAGAGGGAAACTATGAGTTGTGAGGGAGCTTTATTGAAGGGGAGGGGTTGCCGCTAAGGCAGGGATGTCGGGGGGGGGTATTAATCTTCGCCAATACTATCAACCAACGGTTGCCATGGGGGGGGTAAATCCAAAGCCTGAAGGCTAATAAGGCCAGGACAAAGGGGCCAGCAAGCATGAGCAAGGAAATATCCGTTTCAATCATTTTGTTTGTCCGGTAAATTTATAGCCTACAGAGCCAAAGAGGAAGCCAAACAAAACGCCGGGGAGGAGTATGGGGCAACATCGGTCTCATGGGGGGGGGGGGGGGAAGGTAGGGAAAAAACCGGAAGTCGGTGAGGATAGTTGCGAAGAGCGGGAGAATAAGATACCTTATACCTCCCTTGATATGCAATCCATTGTGTATGAGCTGTATGAAGGAATAAAAATCACCATAGTTCGCGAAGAACTAGGTACTTCCATTTCAAACTTCCCGTCGATGTCCGTGATGGTACCCTGCGAAGTACCTTTTACCATCACCGATGCACCGATTACCGGCTCCCCGTCTTCACTTGACAAGACCGTCCCCGTCACCCGCGTTTGCTGGGCCACCGTTACGGCCATGCTTATCATCAAGCACAAGCCCACGAACAGCGCTTTTTTCATGTCTTTCTTTGCTAATTAATATTCAAAACTGGGGGACAAATGTAATGGAAAATCCCAAATAGGAACTCTTTTTTTACTTCATTTTTTCCTTTTACTGTCATCACCATAGTTCTTCGCGAACTATGGTGATTTCTTATGTGGGGATGGCCTCCCAGGAACTGCCTGTACAGGCATCGATGCGAGTAGTGCTCAAGCTGGATGCGCAGAACCTGGATGAGGTGGTGGTGGTGGGATACGGCACCCAGAGGAAGAAGGACGTCACCAGTTCCATAGCGCGCATCGCGGGCGAGGAGATAGGCAGCCTCTCGGCCCCCTCCTTCGACAGCCAGCTGGCTGGACGTGCGGCGGGCGTGCAGGTGACTACCTCGAGCGGTATGGTGGGTGTGTCACCTAAGTTCACGATCCGTGGAGCGAGCACGATTTCGTCGAGCGGAGACCCATTGGTGATTATCGACGGGGTGCCCGTCAATTCGGGACAGAAACAGCAGCTCTACGGGCGTTACAACCCTTTGAGCGACATCAACGGCAATGACATCCAGTCGATAGAAATCCTCAAAGACGGGGCGGCTACGGCAGTATACGGTTCGCGGGCTGCCAACGGCGTAGTGCTGATCACCACCAAACAGGGCACCAAGGGGTCGGCGAAGGTGACGTATGACGGGTTTTGGGGATCCTCTTCGGCCTCTAACCTGCATGAGCTGCTGAACGCCAGAGAGTTTGTAGAAATCGCCAACGAAAAGTTCAAGAACTGGGACGAGGACGCCACCGAACAAGCCGTCTACGACGGCACGGACACCAACTGGAACGACTACCTCTTCCGGAAGGCCTCCCAGCAGAGCCATACCCTTGCCGCTTCGGGCGGGAATGACAAGGGACAGTATTACGCCTCCCTGGGGTATACGGACATGGAGGGTATCGTGCGGGGGAGCAGCCAGGAGCGTTACACGGTGAAAGCCAACCTGACGCAGAAGGCGAACAAGTGGCTGGAGATAGGGGTGAATGCCCAGGCGTCGCGGACGACGCTGTATGGGGTGATGAACGAAGAGAACTCGCTGGGGAGCGTGGGTTTTGCGGGGGTGCGTATGCTACCCAACGTGGCGGTATTCAATGCTAAGGATAAGACGGGGTACAACATCGATGCCGACAACCGCAAGGCGCTGGGCAGAGGCTCTAACCTGAGCTATATAGATAATGGTATACAGAACATTGTCTGGGCGACGGATAACAATGTAAACCGCTCTCGTTCGACGCGCATTATCAGTAGCGGATTTGGGGAGGTAAAGTTCCTGGAAGGGCTGACGCTGCGTTCCCAGGCGGGGCTGGACTGGACGGGGCTGAACGACTACATGGTGTGGAACAGCGAATCGGGGGACGGCTACGGCTACGGGGGTCTTCTGGATGAAGAGAATACGACGTATTACAACTGGAACTGGCAGAACATACTGAATTTCAACCGAGTGTTCAATGACAAACACAGCTTGGGTCTTACCGCGGTGCAGGAGTATACCTATACGGACTACGAATGGGTGTATTCCGAAGTGCTACAACTGTCCGATCCCTTCTTCACCGAACATATCATCTCCGGCAGTTTCGGCGACAAGTCGGTGGGCGGCGGCAAGACGTCCAACGGGCTGGCGTCGTACCTGTTGCGAGGAAACTATAACTACGACAGCAAGTATTACGTGGGCGCCTCGTACCGGTGGGACGGCTTGTCGCGTCTGCCGAAGGATACCCGCTGGGGAGCGTTCTACGGAGGATCGGTGGCATGGCGTATTTCGCGGGAAGCATTTTGGGAGGAAGCGGGCCTGGAATCGTGGTTCAGCGACCTGCGTTTGCGGGCCAGCTATGCGACGATAGGGAACTCGGACCTGCGCGATGCCGACGTGAGTAGCGACGTGAGCGGCTCCAACTTCCCTTACCTGGGGACGTATTCGGCTAAACGGTACGGTTATGAGACAGGTATAGCGTGGAGCAACATGGGTAACAACAAGCTGAAATGGGAGAGTACGGAGACGCTTGACCTTGGGTTAGACGGATCGCTGTTCGGCGGGCGTTTGGGATTCGAGTTCGCGTACTTCCGTAAGAATACCAAAGACCTGGTGATGGCGGTACCTACGGCGCCTACGCTGGGTATACCCTACAACCGGTATTACGACAACGTAGGGAAGGTGAACAACTGGGGTCTTGAATTTAATCTGTCGGGAACACCGTTGACAGGTACGGTGACGTGGCAGGCGGACGTGAACTTCTCTTTGATCAGGAACGAGGTAGTGTCACTGGTGAATGGGGAAGATATCATCGGCGATTTTACGATAGTAAGGGAGGGGGAATCGATCCATGCGATTTACGGCTTCGATTATTACGGGGTGAATCCGGAGAACGGTAACCCAATATGGCGCAAGGCCGACGGCACTTTGGTACAGTTCGATACGTTCGGGGATACCAAGATAAACGGCTATGACTATGCGGTGTATGACCCCGAACATCCCGAAGATGTCTCCCAACCCTCTTCCCTCTCCGCCACCGATGACCGCAAGGTGCTCGGCTCTTCGTTACCCACCTGGTTCGGCGGCTTCAACAACAGTTTCACTTACAAGGGTTTCGACCTGAACATTTTCTTCCGCTTCTCGGGCGGGAACAAAATTATGAACGTGACGCGCCAGTCCTCGCTGCTGAACATGGACTTCAGCAACAACGGCAAGGAGATACTGGGTCGTTGGCAGAGCAAGGACAAGCCCGGCGACGGTCTCACTCCACGTATCGGCTATGGGGATACCGACGTGCTATTCAACGACGGATTCTCGGACTCCCACTTTGTGGAAGACGCCTCTTTCCTGAAGCTCGCGAATGTGTCTATCGGCTATACGCTACCGAAGTCTTTCCTGTCGAAGGTGGACATTTCCAAGTTGCGGGTGTATGTGCAGGCGCAGAATGTCTTTACGGTGACCAAGTACACGGGGTTGGACCCGGAGACCTCCACCCGGCGGGGGGCTGATTTTGACGGGATGCCTCAGCAGCGGACGATCACGGTGGGTGCCAACCTCAGTTTCTAAACACTAAAACTATTAAAGAATACGATTATGTTCCATCAACTCATCAAACATATATCCCTCCTCTTCGTAATCCTGGCGGGAACCTTCCTCACCGCTTGCGAAAAGCAGGTAATTGACCTCGTGCCCATTGACAAGTTCTCCGAGCTGACGGCTTTCGATACCCCGGAGCACTGCGAGCTGTCCGTCATCGGCGCGTACGATGGGGCGCAGTGCGGGCGTTATGGCGATTCGTATTCGCGAGGCTATCCCTTCGGGGCGGCGTCTATCCTGCAAGGGGAGATGCGGGGCGAAGATATGAACCTGACGGCCATCTTCTACGACATCACCTACTCGGCCACCTATGGTACCTCGACGTCCAACAACCAGTACTATTGGGAAAACTCCTTCGAATGTATCAACCGCGTAAATACCGTCATGCGGGGTATCGAACAGGCGGTATCCGAAGGGATCCTCACGGAAGAGGAGGGTGATACCTACAAGGGGGAGATGCTTTTCTTGCGTGCATTGACGTACCACGGGCTGATGGTTCATTTCACGCTTCCCGTCAACGTATCGGGGAACAACGATTACGGGTTGCCGCTCTACGTGACGGCCATCAATACACCGGATGAGATTAAGGCCGCCCTGCTGATAGGTCGCTCTACGGTATCCGAGAGCTATGGGCAAATCCTCAAAGACCTTGACGAGGCGGAAAGCCTGTTCAGCGATAACGCGGTGCACCCCGTGAACGGCATCACGCGGGTATCCAAAGGGAGCGTAATAGCCCTCAAGACGCGAGTGTACCTGCACAGGCGGGAGTGGGAAAAGGTGATCGAAGAAGCCGCCAAGCTGGTATCCGGGGAAGAAGCACCTTTCGTTTCCCCCGTCGGAGGTTATCAGTTGGCCGCCACGCCTGACATTCCTTTTACTTCCTATCAAAATAATACCGAATCCATCTTCTCCATCGAAAACAGCTCCGACGACGAAGCCAGTGTCAACGGGGCCATGGCGGCTATGATGTCCGCCCGCACGGGAGGGCGCGCCATCGTGACCTCCTCGCCCACGCTCTACAACAGCTCTTACTGGCTGGAGGACGATAAGCGTCGCGAGTTGCTGCTGTATCGGGAATCGGACCAGTATTATTTCTGCGACAAGTATAAGGAGGTGCTTACCCGGGCGGAGTATGCGCCTATCATCCGTTACGCGGAGGTGTTGCTCAATTATGCGGAGGCTGCGTTGCGGACAGGTGATAGGGAGTTGTCCATAGAGTTGCTGAATGCGGTGCGCAACCGTTCACTGTCCGATTTTACTACGCAAGCCTATACCTCATCTTCGTTCACTACCGACAAGGAATGGCTGGAAGCTATCGTTTGGGAACGCCGGATAGAGTTTCATGGGGAGGGGCGCCGTTGGGAGGATATACACCGCCTGGCCGCTGACGACCTTGTGTCCTCGGGCGGTATCCCTGCGAAGATTGAGTATAAAAATGCATCCAAGAGTAACGCCTTTGCGGTGAACACACCGGTGAAAGAAGAGTGGTACACCAGCAGCCGAGCGTTCATTCCCTATGACGACAAGCGTTTCCTGTGGCCCATCCCCGTCAATGACATTGTCCGCAACCCAACTCTTGCTAAGCAGCAAAATGCGGGCTGGTAAAGGATTTAATTATTCAGTACCTTTACGGCCGTTTAAAGCAGTAAAGGGAAAAGATGTGGAAGAGTATAGAAATATGTGCAGGGGCAGGAGGTCAGGCACTGGGTCTTGAAGAAGCCGGTTTTGAACATCTTGAATTAGTCGAAATAGAGCCGTTGGCTTGTCAAACGCTAAATGCCAATCGGTCTAAATGGCGTGTGTCTCAAAGTGACGTGCGGCGATTTTCCGCATTGAGCTATAAAGGAGGCGTTGATCTTTTATCGGGAGGAGTACCGTGTCCACCCTTTTCCATAGCGGGAAAACAGTTAGGTCAATTAGACGAACGGGACTTATTTCCTGAAGCTATACGGTTAATCAAAGAATGTGAACCGAAAGCCGTTCTATTAGAGAATGTGCGAGGATTGTTCCAGCCTAAATTTGATAGTTACCGCCGGGAAATCATAAGTACAATCAGCCAGTTAGGATATAAAACGGAATGGAAAATTTTAAATGCAGTTGATTACGGGGTCTCCCAAGAACGATCCCGATCAATCTTAGTGGCTATAAAAGCACCTTACTTCAATTTCTTCCAATGGCCTGAAAAACAAGAAGGAAGGCCCGTATCAATAGGAGATTTACTCTTTGAGGAGATGTCCCGTTTAGGATGGGAAGGAGCGTATAGGTGGAAAAAGAAAGCCGAAGGGATAGCTCCTACCGTAGTGGGAGGCTCCAAAAAACATGGAGGGGCTGATTTAGGACCGACAAGAGCAAGGGAAGTATGGAGCAGAATGGGGATAGACGCCACAGGATTAGCGGATTCACCACCGGCCCTTGATTTTGAAGGCAATCCAAGATTAACCCTTCAGATGGTAGCTCTAATACAAGGATTTCCAAAAGAATGGTGTTTCAGGGGGAAGAAAACACCTGCATATAGGCAAATAGGGAATGCCTTTCCCCCTCCTGTGGCAAAGGCAATAGGGCTTTCTATACATAAAGCATTATGTTGTGAAAAATAAGCAGGCCGGAAAAGCGGGAGCACGCAAAAAATTGCGTGATTTTTTTGAGCACAATGTCGGAAGAGTCATAAGTTCTGAGGAGCTACGAGCAGTAGCGGGTACCAGTGAATGGGGGAGACGAGTGCGGGAATTGAGAAACGAGGAGAGGTTAAATATCATTACTCATAACGACGACAGCAAGTTAAAACCCGGTCAATATTTGCTTACCGATTTAAAACCTCGCCCCTCCTTTGAACGTAGTATTTCCAAAGAGACGAGAGCTTTCGTTTTAGATAGAAACGGATTCACTTGTCAAATGTGTGGAATAGCCGCCGGTGAACCCCATCCTGATGACAATGGAAGAAAAGCACGTTTACATATAGGACATATAGTAGATAAGTCCATGGGAGGGACCGATGACCTAAATAATTTACAAGCAATTTGCTCTGTCTGTAATGAAGGGGCCTCAAACCTAACGTTGAATCGTCCTGATACCATAAAATTACTGGCACAAGTCCGAAGAGCACCCATTAAAGATCAGTTAGATGTGTTAAAATGGTTGATTCAAAAATTCCAAAAACAAACAGAAAAAATTTTGAATAGTATGAAAAGTATAAGTATCTTATTGTTTTCTTGTACCGTTCTTGGCATCCTGTAAAGTACTTCGTTGTTACGTTCATTCCGAGCAGGGCTGCGAGGTACGGATATCCTTGACAAAGAGGCGGATGGAAGAAAAACGAAGATTAGACGCTTCGAGGGTGTAACAGATATGAAAAGGCTCTTGTGAAACGACAGCCTCAAAAAACCGGCCCAGGTTGAGCGCAATGGCTCTGAGAGGGAGGAGGCTGGTATCATCCATGACATCGAAGTGCAGGTGGCTATTTTCTTTGCCTACCTGCCAGCATTTCCCTATGTTGCGGACGTTCAAAGTACAAAAAACCGGCATTTCGTTTCCCTGTCCGAAAGGACTGAGGGTTTGTAGATCGGCAAGTAATTTGAGGTCGATATCGCATAAATGCAGGAAGGCATCTATAGGAATATGGGGAGGCCTCATAAAATACCGATCACCGACAATGGATTGGAAGCGCTCGGTGAAAGCAGGCAGATTTTCCGGACGTAGAGATAGTCCGACGGCGTAAGGATGTCCTCCGAAAGACACCAGCAAATCACGACACTGCTCCACAATCCGATAGACGTCAAAAAAGTCGTGAGAACGAACCGAACCGACGACAAACCCTTTCACCTGTGTGAAGACGGCGGCGGGACGGCGATAGACATTCGACAAGCGCGAGGCCACAATCTCAATCACGCCCTCGTGAAAATTGGGATTGAATACGACGATAGCTTTATGGCTGTGAAGTCCTCCGGCAGCAATGGCCGCATGGGCTTCTAAGGTAGTACGCCGATCTATTTTTCGGCGTTCAATATTATAAGGGAGGAGCTACCTTGGAAATGAGGTCAGCAATAGAAATATTTTTTTATTCCTTAACCCACAAATATCCAAGATACCTCTGATACCGGGACAGGGGGTATGATTGATCTGTTGCAACCCCTGATGGGCAAGGATACGATTCTCTCCCGTAAGAGGGACATTATCCGCCGCAATACTCAGGGCAGCAAGGTCGAGAAAGTCTTCTATCGTGGAGAGAGGTAACTTGTTGTATTGCAAGAAACCTTGCATGAATTTGAAAGCCATACCGCATCCGCAGAGGTGCTCGAAAGGGTAGTCGGATTCGTAACATTTGGTGTCAAGGACGGCTATGGCAGGAGGTATATCATCCCCGGGGCGATGGTGATCACAGACGATCACGTCTATATGCTGCTCTTTGGCATAGGAAATCTGTTCTATCGACTTGACGCCGCAGTCCAGAACGATGATGAGCAAACAGTCGTTGTCTATGGCATATTGAGCGCCCTTGAAAGAGAAACCCGGGCCTTCCTCGTAACGATCCGGGATATAATAATCAAGCATGGCGGTATACCGGCAAAGACATTTATAGACAAGGGCCACGGCCGTAATGCCATCGACATCGTAATCCCCATAAATAAGGATTTTCTCACGGCGTTTCAAGGCTTCGTTAAGGCGTTCGACAGCCTCTTGCATATTATCCATCAGAAAGGGATCATACAATTGTCCCATCGACGGGGCTATAAAGTTTTTCGCTTCTTCCGTCGAAGTAATCCCCCGTAACACCAAGAGGTCGGCAATTACAGGGTGTAGATTCAACTCTTTGGCAATTTTGTTTCCTTTATCCGAATGTTCTTGCGTATGAGGTGTTAAAAGCCATTCGTTATCCATTTATTTGTATTGTTTCACACATACCATGATGCATACATGCGGTAGTTGTGTGCAATTTTCCGATTCATCTCCCGGGCCTGTTCTGGGGCTACCTGCTTGACAAAACGAGCAGGGACGCCGGCAAAAATGGCACCAGGTTCCACTACCGTCCCCGCAAGGACGACCGCACCGGCGGCGATGATAGCGCCCTCGCCGACTATGGCATGGTCAAGGACAACGGCACCCATACCAATGAGGGCACCATGGCCGATGTTGGCACCATGGATAGTGACATTGTGGCCTATAGAGACTTCATTACCAATCTCAATGACGGACTTCTCATAGAGAGTGTGCAAGACGGCGCCATCCTGTATATTGACGCCATTGCCAATGCGGATGGCATTGACGTCGCCACGTACCACAGTTCCGAACCAGAGGCTACACTCTCGTCCAATCTCCACATCACCGATAACAACGGCATTGTCGGCTAAAAAAGAATCCTCGCCTATACGTGGCGTAAAACCTCTGACCGATTTAATAATCGCCATAGAGCAGCTTTCCTAATTTTATGTGTTACAAAGCACAAATCTACGTATATCAGGGGATTTCCTACCTTTGTGGACACACAAAAAACAAGGATTGTTTATGGCAAGCAAAAAGAGTGTGGGAGTAGCAGCAGCATGGATGTTGTATACAGTGAGCGGTGTGGCGTGTACAGGATTGCTGGTGGGGAAAAAAGCATCGGTGGATGGTTCCGTAATGATTAGTTATTCTGCCGATTCGCACACGCTGTATGGAGAACTGTATCATTGGTCGGCGGCTCAATGGGCGGCAGGGGCGGAGCTGGAAGTGAAAGAATGGGAAACGGGCAGGCCGCTATGTAGGATTCCACAAGTGCGGGCGACGTACGGGGTGACAGGAAATATGAACGAACACCAGGTAGCCATCACGGAAACGACATGGGGCGGGCGTGCGGAATTGGAAGATACGACGGGGGGTATAGATTACGGCAGTTTGATATATATAGCGTTGCAACGCTCCCGGACGGCCCGTGAAGCGATTGAAGTAATGACCTCCCTGGTGCGGGAGTATGGGTATTGCAGTACGGGGGAGACTTTCTCCATTGCCGACAAACACGAGATATGGATCATGGAAATGATCGGGAAAGGACATGGCCGAAAAGGAGCTGTGTGGGTGGCTATCCGTATACCGGATGACTGCATTGCAGCGCATGCCAATCAAGCCCGTATCCGTCAGATACCGTTTGAGGATAAAGAAAATTGCCGGTATGAAGGGGAGGTGGTGTCGCTGGCCCGCGAGAAGGGATATTTTCAGGGCAAGGATAAAGACTTCAGTTTCGCTGCGGCATATAATCCTTATGATTTCAGCGGTCTCCGGGCATGCGAAGCTCGTGTATGGTCATTTTTCCGCAAATATGATAAGGGGATGGATCGCTATGGCGATTTTATAAAAGGGGACGCCACGAAAGAACCGATGCCATTGTATATAAAACCGGAGCGGTTGCTGAGCGTCCGGGATGTGCAGGCCGCTATGCGCGACCATTTTGAAGATACGGAGCTTGATATGACGCGGGATGCGGGAGCAGGCGCCTACCAAGCGCCGTATCGTTGGCGTCCTATGCATTTCCGGGTAGACAGCACAACGTACCTTCATGAACGGGCGATCGCCACCCAACAGTCAGGGTTCGTAATCGTACCACAAATGCGTAGCTGGCTTCCGGACGCAATAGGGGGCATCCTGTGGTTCGGTGCGGATGATGCGGATATGACGGTCTTTACGCCCTTATATTGTTGCTTGCAAAGGGTACCGGAATGTTACAGAGAGGGAAATGGAGATATGTTGACGTTTTCATGGACGTCAGCGTTCTGGATACATAATTGGGTGGCCAATATGGCGTATCACAAGTACAATTTCATGATCAAGGACATCCGTAAAGTACAGGAAGAGCTTGAAGGAGGGTATGCACAAATTGTTCCTGCGATAGACCGCGTAGCCCTTACTCTGGATGGCGAAAACCCCGCCGAAACAGCCCGCTTCCTGACGTGGTTCAGTGTGACGACAGCCACCGAAGCCACCGAACGCTGGAAACGACTGGGCGAATACCTGCTTGTGAAATACATTGACGGAAATGTAAAGAAAGAAAAAGATGGACAGTTTGTCCGTAATCCGTATGGGCGTGCGGTATATCCTGACTTTCCGGGTTACGACGAAACGTATTACCGTAGCATCGTCCGTTCGGCGGGAGAGCGACTAAAAGTGAGCGACTAAATCCCCAGTGACCATGTGTGAAAAGAGAGGAGAAGAGCGTTTTCTGGGGTTAATTGAGAAGAGTATCAGAGCGCATTGGGAGCTGCCCGTCTTCACGGATTACAAGGGAGTTACCCTCTATTACCGGGATATGGCGTCCAAGATAGCGCAGCTACATATACTGTTGGAAAAAGCCGAGGTAAGGAAAGGAGACAAGATAGCTATCGTGGGCAGCAATTCCTCGACATGGGCTATTACATTTTTCGGTATACTGAGTTACGGTGCAGTAGCTGTTCCTATCCTCAATGAATTCAAGCCGGAGCACATACACCACATCATCAATCATTCCGAGACATTTGCGCTTTTCGTAGGGAAATATAATTGGGAAATGATGTCTATCGACGCCATTCCGAACGTGGGTCTGATCGTTTCGTTAGACGACGGTTCGCTCATTCTTGGCAATGAGGAGGTCGAAGGCGTTCAGCGCACTATGGATGCATGGTTTCAAGCAAGGTATCCGCAAGGTTTTTCGCGAGACGACATCGTTTTTCACCGTGAGGAACGGGAAGAATTGGCCGTATTGAATTATACCTCGGGCACGACAGGATTCTCCAAAGGCGTGATGCTTCCTTACCGAAGCCTGTGGAGTAATACACAGTTCGCTTACGACAAGCTACCGTTCATCCACGCCGGAGACAAGGTGTTGTGTATGCTGCCGTTAGCACATACGTACGGTTTGGCTTTTGAAGTACTCAACTCGGTAAATAAGGGATGTCACGTCCATTTCCTTCCCCGTGCATCAGATACGAAAATGGTGGTCGAAGCTTTTGTCACCGTTCAGCCGAGGCTTATCCTTGCTGTTCCTCTAATTATAGAACGTGTAGTACGAGCTAACGTATTCCCTGTACTGGAACGGCAACCATACAAAATCTTGTTGCACATTCCTTTTTTTAGAAAACGGGTGATGACTGCTGCAAGGAAAAAACTGGAACAAGTATTCGGAGGGCATTTCGGCGAGATGGTCATCGGCGGAGCGGCATTAGGATGGGATGTAGAGAGTTTTCTGCACGAGGTACATTTTCGATACACCGTCGGGTATGGGATGACGGAATGTGGTCCGTTAATCACCTATGAGCAGTGGGATAGTTTCAAAGCAGGTTCCGTCGGACGGGTAGTTGATCGCATGGAAATAGTCATTGATTCTCCCGACCCGCAGCATGAAACAGGTGAAATCCTTGTCCGCGGCGATAATGTAATGTTAGGTTACTATAAGAACGAAGAAGCGACCCAGTCGGTGATGTCGGAAGACGGATGGATGCGTACCGGCGACATGGGGACGCTAGACCAAGACGGTTTCCTGTTCCTGCGGGGACGATGTAAATCCCTTATTTTGAGTTCCAACGGGCAAAATATCTACCCTGAAGAATTGGAAGCCATCCTAAACCGCATGCCCTATGTGCTTGAATCCATCATCGTATCGCTTGGGACAAAGATGACGGCCGTGATTCACGCTGATCACGAAGGAGCGTTTAAAGACGGACTCACTACCACAGGGCTGAAGCGTGTCATGGAAGAAAATATTCGTCGGCTGAACGATCAAGTACCTTCTTATAGCAAAGTACACCGTTTTGATCTTCGTGACACGGAATTCGAAAAGACCCCTAAGCATAGCATCCGCCGTTTTATCTATCAAGGAGACTAAAGCAGAAAACGAATATGAGAAATAATCTTAGTTCACAAATCACACTGAGACGGATACCTCAAAGATACTACCGTCCGGAAAATGCATTCGAGCACGTGACGTTGACACGTCTGGAAAAAATACCGACAAAGATCTATGAAACTGCGGAACGTGGCGCCATCGCCACCGCACGGCGGATAGCTAAGGATATCCGTAGTCGGCAAGAAGAAGGAGCGCGTTTTATTCTGGCTCTCCCCGGAGGACGTTCTCCTATTCCGGTGTATAAAGAACTGATACGGCTGCACAAAGAGGAAAGCTTGAGCTTTGACAACGTGAAGGTCTTTTTAGAATATGAGTTCTATCCGTTAACCGTACAGGGAACGGGAAACCTGTCTCATCTGAAGGCAGAGTTTCTTGATCATATTGATATTCCCGATGAAAATGTCATTGCTCCCGACGGATTTATGCCAAAGGAAGACATCGTTGATTCCTGCCGCCGTTACGAGCAGTGGATACAGGAGGCAGAAGGTATTGATTGCATGTTGCTGGGATTAGGGAGAAACAGCAACGTGATGTTCAACGGAGCAGGGACTCCTGCCAGCACGCGAACGCACCTCGTCCTGCTGGAAGACGGCGCCCGCAAAGAGGCGGCACGCACGTTTCCTTCCATAGAGGCTGTTCCTGCGGGGGTCATCACCATGGGAATATCCACCATGATGGACGCACGGGAAGTTATTCTCATTGCCTGGGGAGAAGACAAAGCTGACATCATCGCCCAAACGGTGGAAGGGAAAGAGAGTGATGCGCTATCGTCTTCTTTCCTGCAACATCACCCTGATGCCAAAGTAGTAGTAGATCTCTCGGCGGGCCATATGTTGACCCGCATCAATCACCCCTGGCTGGTGACAAACTGTGAGTGGGATAACAAATTGATCCGTCGGGCTATTGTATGGTTATGCCATTTGACAGGCAAGCCTATCTTAAAACTGACGAATACGGATTACACCGAGCACGGTTTAGGCGAGTTACTTGCTCTCCATGGATCTGCCTACAATGTAAATATCCGTATCTTTAATGATATACAACATACGATTACCGGTTGGCCGGGCGGTAAACCGAATGCCGACGATTCCAATCGCCCCGAACGCGCCCTACCCTACCCAAAAAAGATCCTCATCTTCAGTCCTCATCCCGATGACGACGTCATCTCAATGGGGGGTACATTCCGTCGTCTTTGCGACCAGCACCACGATGTCTACATAGCCTATGAAACATCAGGAAATATTGCCGTACAAGATGAAGAAGTGATACGTTACTGTGAATTTCTCCGTGATGTAAGCGCCGCTTACTCCCCCAACGATATAATTCTCAGGGATAAGGTGCAAGAAATCATCCACCACTTGTCTCAAGAAAAGATCGACAACGGATCTCCCGAAAGCAGGGACGTCCTCTTCGTCAAAGGTACTATCCGTCGCGAAGAAGCCAAACATGGTGCACGTTACTCCGGTATCCGCGATGACAACCATATCCTCTTTTTAGACTTGCCTTTCTACGAGACAGGGATGGTGAAGAAAAAAACACTCTCGGAAGAAGATGTACAGGTCGTCCTCAAATTGTTGGAAGAGATAAAGCCGGACCAGATATTCGTAGCCGGTGATCTTGCCGATCCGCACGGTACCCACAAAGTCTGTCTGGATGCCGTTCTGGCCGCTATTGATCTGATAAAAGATGAAGATTGGATGCAAGCATGCAGGATATGGATGTATCGCGGAGCATGGGCAGAATGGGAAATAGACCACATCGAAATGGCCGTCCCTATCAGTCCGGAAGAGCTACGGCACAAGCGCAATGCCATCCTCAAACACCAGTCTCAGAACGAAAGCGCACCTTACCTTGGTGAGGACGGACGCCTTTTCTGGCAACGTGCCGAAGACCGAAACCGTGCTACTGCCGACCTCTATAAAGATTTAGGGCTTGCTTCCTACGAAGCTATCGAAGCCTTTGTACGATATATCCCTCTTCCATGAGTATAAAACTGAGTGTCAACGTCAACAAAATCGCAACCATACGCAATGCACGAGGAGGAAACCTCCCTCACGTAGAGCACGTAGCTATGGATTGTGAGACCTTTGGGGCAGACGGTATCACAGTACATCCCCGTCCCGATGAGCGGCATATTCGTTATACGGACGTGACCGCCCTTAGGTCGGTTGTCAAGAAAGAATTCAATATCGAAGGATACCCATCCGACCGTTTTGTCGAACTCGTTGTATCCGTACTGCCCACACAGGTGACGCTCGTACCCGACCCTCCCGAAGCCCTCACGTCCAACGGCGGCTGGGACGTCAAAGTCCACTTCGACGCGTTGTCCGCAAGGATCGCCGTCTTCAAGAAATACGGTATCCGTACTTCTATCTTCGTCGGTACCGACCTTGAGAACATTGAACAGGCGTCCAAGACGGGCACCGACCGTATTGAGTTGTACACCGAGCCTTACGCCACCTTATATTCCTCCGACGCTACCGGTGCCGTCGCTCCTTTTATTAAGGCGGCCCTTTTGGCCCATGATCTCGGACTGGGAGTAAATGCCGGCCACGATCTTAACCTCAATAACCTCGCATGGTTCAAACAACATATACCCTTTCTGGAGGAAGTATCTATCGGTCACGCCCTTATCTGCGATGCCCTTTATCTTGGCCTGGAACGCACTATTACCGTTTATAAACAACAATTGAAATAGGATATGATGATTAGTTTGCCTCTCTTACAAATTGCCGGACAAATGCCCGAATTTTCAAATCTCGTCGGCACGGAAGGTGTCGCTGAAATTAACGTAGTCGATCTGGCCATGAAAGGCGGATGGATCATGATTGTTCTTTTGGCCATGTCCCTGTTGGCAACGTATATCTTTATCCAGCGAAGTATCGTAATTCGTTTGGCAGGTAAAGAAGATGTGACATTCATGAACCGCATCCGTGACTATATCCATGACAACAAGGTAGATTCGGCTATTAACCTCTGCCGGATGATCAATACACCTTCCTCCCGCATGATAGAGAAAGGTATCTCCCGTCTTGGGCATCCTTTGAACGACGTACAAGTAGCCATCGAAAACCTCGGTAACCTTGAAGTATCCCGTCTGGAAAAAGGGTTTCCTATCATAGCTACCATAGCGGCAGGAGCGCCGATGGTGGGCTTCCTTGGGACGGTGACAGGTATGATACGGGCGTTTTACGATATGGCCTCTGCGGGCACCGATGTGGACATTACACTCCTCTCCGGAGGTATCTACGAAGCCCTGGTAACCACAGTCGGCGGACTTGCGGTCGGTATCGTCGCGCTCTTTGGCTACAATTACCTAGTTGCACAAGTAACCAATGTGGTCAACAAAATGGAAGCCCGTACAATGGAGTTTATGGACCTGCTCAACGAATCGACAAACAACTATGGCGTTAAAGCGTAAGACAAAGGTGACGAGTGCCTTTAGTATGGCATCCATGACCGACATTATTTTCTTGTTGCTCATTTTTTTCATGATTACCTCCACGATGGTCGTTCCCAATGCGATTAAGGTCACTTTACCTGAGTCCAAGCAGAAGAACGCCGCCAAGCCACTCACACGCATCACTATAGACAAAGACCTCAACTACTACATCGCCTTCGGCAATCAACGTGAACGGAGAGTTGGTTTTGAGCAAATCACTCCTTTCTTGCAAGAAACCTACGCCAAAGAACCCGATATGTATGTCGCCCTCTACGCCGATGAGTCAGTCCCTTACCGTGAAATTGTCAAGATCCTGAACATCGCCAACGAGAACCAATTCAGAATGGTACTCGCTACCCGTAACAAAAAAAATGACAACCTCTGAAAATATCCCCCTGAAAACAGCGAACAATAAGGGGTACACAACATCGCTTTACGGCTGGATGGGTACACTTACCTTCCATGCGTTACTTTTTCTTATCCTCTGGTTCTCAGTATTGAAGAGTAAAGCGCCGGAAGAGCGGGAAGGGATCTTGGTGCACTTCGGGGAAATTGACGCCGTTGCCGGTACTTTCGAGCCGCAAGACGCCCCCACAGAGACCGATAATACTACCGCACCGGCAGAATCCACCCCTGAACAACCTACTCCCTCCGAACACCTCGTCACGCAAAAGGTAGAAGAAAGTGTCACCGTTCCCGACAACCGCCGGAAGGAGGAGGAAGAAGAAGCTCGTCGGCAAGAGGAAGAACATAAACGCAAAGAAGCCGAACGGCTCCGCAAAGAAAAAGAGGCGGCGATAGCACAGCGAATCTCCGGCGCTTTCGGTGCAAGTAATAGCACCGGAAGCAATGTGAGCAGCACCGAGTACGGCTCCTTCAGCCTCAGCGGAAGAACGCTCGGCACAAGTGGCCTTCCCCGTCCAGCCTACGTGATACAAGAAGAAGGACGGATTGTGGTCAACATCACTGTAGATCCACAGGGAAGGGTAGTTTTTGCCGAGGTGGGTCGTGGTACCACTATTGACAACGAGGCCATGCGACACAGTGCCCTCGAAGCTGCCCGTCGTGCCACTTTCAATTCCATAGAAAGTACTCATAACCAATCCGGTGCCATCACCTACGTATATAACTTCAAGTAATCCTCCACTACGGTGTACGACCTTCCTTCCATCCCCATAAGTTACCGGCAACCGGCATACGACCTCGCTCTTGTTGCCATCCTTTCCCTTTTCGTCATCTTTGCCCTCCTCCGCTACTTCCGCCGTAAGCAGTTTTTTCCTTTCTTTTTTCCTATTCAAGCCTGTCTTTTGACGGCAGTCTTTGTCGCTCTCGTCACCACGCAGGATAACTATTTCGTTTTCTGCGACACCGCTCAATTGATTAGTTTTACTTTTCTTGTTTTTGCATCTGTATATATTTTTTACATTTTCAAACAAGGTTTCTATGCCTGCCTCGGATGGGTATTTGGTTCATGGAAAGAGATCACCGAATGGCAACAACATTACAAATTACTCACCGGTTACTGGAGCATTAGCCTCTACCTGACTACAGCCTATTGTATTATTAGCCCCACACAAGGGCCTGTCTTCGTCTTTATTGCCACCTTCGCTATCTACCGCGTAATGCTTCTTTACCAGACAGCACGAATTTTTTCCGTCAGGGGAACAAAGTACTTCCTATTAAGTTTGTACTTTTGCGCCCAAGAAATAACGCCTCTTTTATTCTTTTACAAAGGTGTTTTTTGGCTACGTAGTATATTGGAGGAGAGCCCCTTATGGCAGTAATTACAAAAAAGAATCTATCAACATCCACCCCTTCCAGACGGGTGGTTTCCTCGTTGCCCCTGAAGATTCTCGTCTCGCAAGAAAGGCCGACGTCGGGGAAATCTCCTTACGACGATCTGGCAGAGAAGTACGGTGTGGAAATTGCTTTTTTGCCCTTTGTCAGAATTGAGCCTGTTTCTATCAAAGATTTCCGCAAACAACGTGTGGATCTCGCCGGACACACTGCCGTCGTGCTCACCTCCCAGACTGCCATTGACCACTATTTCCGTGTCTGCGAAAGTATGCGCTTCACCGTTTCCGAGAACATGAAATACTTCTGTTCTACCGAGCGGATTGCCTTCTATCTCCAGAAATACATTGTCTACCGTAAACGAAAGATATTCTTCGGTGTTGACAGTAAGGCCGAAAGTCTCTTCATACCCATCGCCAAACATCCCAAAGAACGCTATCTGATTCCTGTCTCCGATATTCACAACGACACCCTTTTCACTCTCCTTGATAATAAGAAAATCGAATACCAGAAAGTGGTCCTTTTTCGTACCGTCAGTGCAGGTTTCCCTCCTGATACGAACATCAACGATTATAGTATGGTGCTCCTTTTCACCCCCGCCGGTCTCACTGCCCTTCAGGACAATTGCCCTAACTTTGAACAGGGACAAATCAATATCGGTTGTTTCGGCTCATCTACGGCAAAGGCTATCACCGAAGCGGGGTTACGCGTCGATCTTCTGGCCCCTACTCCCGAAGCTCTCTCAATGGTTACCGCCCTCGAACAATACCTCAAAAAACAACTCGGCGCAAAACGCAGATGATTGACGACAGTAGGCCGCATTATCCCTCCCAACTGCCTAAATCCGAACGCCTCTCTTTCAAGCGACACGTCGACTGGATTTTCGCCACAGGGCAGTCTCTCTTTGTTTATCCTATCCGTATCGTCTACCGTCCCCTTGCCGATGAAGAACAAGGTACTACGGCTATTCTCGTGAGTGTTTCTAAACGCCGTTTTAAACATGCTGTGGACCGGAACCGCATCAAACGTCTCCTTCGCGAAGCCTACCGCCTTAACAAACACAGCCTCCCTCCTACCCTACGTTTCCACATCGCTTTCCTCTACATCGCTTCTGATCATCTTACCTTCCCTGTTATCCAAAAAGCTATGGCTCACGCACTGCGTACCCTCAACAAGAAAAGTCAAGCTACCGCAACTCCATCATCCCACCCATAAAGTCATGCCATCCACTTGGAACAATCCCCTTAACCGCCTCTTAACCTTCATTATCCTCCTACCCATCCACTTCTACCGTCATTGTATCTCCCCTCACTTCCCGCCTTCATGTCGTTTCACCCCTACCTGTTCCGAGTACGCCATCCAAGCTATTCGCCGTCACGGTATCTGTCGCGGCCTCATTCTGTCCATCCGCCGCCTACTCCGTTGTCACCCCTTTTCCCTCGGTGGCTACGACCCCGTCCCCTAACCCTCATCCCTCCCCCCGCCCTCCCCCTTCTAAACATACATCAACATACAACACATACCAACATACAACGCATCAGCACACAGCGCCTATGAAACCGCATATAAAAAAAGAAGGCGAGCAGGGTAAACCCTGCCCACCTCAAGTGTTTTCACAACGGAATAATCCTTATTGTGAATTGCTTTCGCGAGCAAAGGTAAGATTCTAAATAGAACTATACAACTGACTTGCTAATTTTCTGAGAGGAGACTTTTCTCCGAATCTCTCCAACCCACAAGAGACAATAGAGGTTTTGCCTCTTTGGGAGAATATATTGTAGAAATAACTACCTTTACTCCATGAGTATAATATTCACACATACTTCGAAAAGCCGCATTGAGATATGAAAACTATATTGGGACTGGATTTAGGTACAAGTAGCATCGGATGGGCATTAGTTCATGAGGCCGAACATGAAGAAGAAAGTTCGACCATCCAAAAATTAGGAGTGAGGATCATCACTTACGACAACTTCTGTAATAAGAAGAACGGGACAGAATCTAAAGACCCTGAGAAAGACTACCTCATGGGGAAAGGTATAACACCTAATGCCAAACGAACACAAAAACGTAGCGCACGGCGGAATCTACAACGATACAAACTTCGCAGAGAAAATCTGATAGAGATATTAAAACAACAAGGTTTTATTACTGATACTACTATCCTTTCTGAAAGGGGTAACGCAACAACTTTTGAAACGTATCGTTTAAGAGCAACAGCAGCAAAAGAAAAGGTTTCATTGGAAGAATTTTCACGTATCTTGTTAATGATAAATAAGAAACGTGGTTATAAAAGTAATCGAAAGATAAAGTCAAAAGATGAAGGAGAATCTATTGATGGAATGGAACTTGCAGAGCAGTTGTATGAAAACGATATAACTCCGGGACAATTGGTTTATCAATTCTTAAAAGAAAAGAAGGAGAATATACCCGATTTCTATCGTTCTGATCTACAGGCCGAATTTGATAAGATATGGTGTTTTCAAAAACATTTTTATCCTGATATCCTAACTGATGAATTCAAAATACAACTATCAGCAAAGGGCAAGCAGGATACAACGAAAATATTTCAGAAGGCTTATGAAATTTTTACAGCTGACAACAAGGCGAAAAACCGAAAATTACAAACTTATCAATGGCGTACAGAAGCATTAACGAAACAGCTATCAAAAGAAGAATTAGCATTTGTATTTAGTGATTTAAACGGATGTATTAAGAATTCGAGCGGTTATTTGGGTTCTATTAGCGATCGCAAAAAAGAATTGTTCTTCAGAAAACAAACTATCGGAGAATACCTAATGGAACAACTATCTCAGAATCCTCATACAAGTTTGAGGAATCAAACCTTTTATCGTCAAGATTATCTTGATGAATTCGATAAAATTTGGGAAACACAAGCGCAATATTATAAAGAGCTTACCCCCGAATTAAAACATGAAATTCGAGATATAGTGATTTTCTATCAACGAAGACTGAAAAGTCAAAAAGGATTGGTTGGATTCTGCAAGCTTGAAAGCAAAAGGGTTAAAATGGATATTGATGGAAAAAGTAAGATAAAAACCATCGGTTTGAAAGTTATTCCTCATTCATCATTACTCTTTCAAGAGTTCAGAATATGGCAAACCCTTGATAAAGTAAGGGTTAAAGGAAAATCTTCACTTGAAGAAGGACTATCCCAGGAACAAAAAGAAATATTATTCCAAGAACTCTCAATAAAAGAGCAATTATCCGAGAATGAAATCTTGGATTTATTACTTCCCAAGAATCATAAAGGATTATCTCTTAATTTCGAAAATATCGACGGAAATAAAACACTTTATTCTTTATACCAAAAATACCAGACCATAATTGAAAAAAGCACTAGCCGGAAATTATTTGATTTGAAAAAGACTCCTGCCAAAGAAATTACTAAAATCATAGCTGAAGAATTTAATGTATTAGGTTATAGTACTGATATTTTATATTTTGACTCAGAAAAGGTATTAGATAAACAGCCTATCTATCGACTTTGGCATTTATTATATTCATTCGAAGAAGATAATTCTCCTTCGGGGAATGACAAATTAATTAATAAAATAAGAGAGTTGTTCGGCTTCAATAAAGAGCATGCAACCATTATTTCTAAAATAACATTTCCAAATCGTTATGGAAATCTTAGCGCAAAAGCCATCCGGAAAATTCTCCCTTTCCTAAAAAAAGGCGAAGACTATGACTCAGCTTGTAAAAAGGCCGGTTATCAACACTCTAAATTTTTGAAAGATAAGTTAGATTTACTTCCTAAGAATAGCTTGCAGAATCCCATTGTTGAAAAGATTTTAAATCAGATGGTAAATGTAGTCAACACCATTGTTGAAGTTTATGGAAAACCCGACGAGATTCGAATAGAATTAGCACGTGAATTGAAACAGAATGCAAAAGAAAGGAAAAGAAGGACTGAGGCAATCAACAAAGCAAGTAAAGAGAACGAAGGAATCACACAAGAAATAAAAAAAGAATTTGGACTACCCTCCGTGAGTTTTAATGATATCACACGTTATAAGTTGTATAAAGAATTGGAAGGAAACGGATTTCGTACCCTTTATTCTAATACATATATACGCAAAGACGAATTATATGAGTATGGTAGAAGTCAAGAAGAGTTGTATAAGGCTAAAAAGTTTGATATTGAACATATCATTCCCAAGTCCCTCTTATTGAATGATTCTTTTCCCAATAAAACGCTTGAACTTCGTGAAGTAAATGTAGAAAAAGGAAATAACACAGCCTATGATTATGTAAAAAAGACGTACGGAGAATCCGGTCTACAAGAATACTTAGCTCGGATTAATAAGTTATTTCAATCTGACCCAAGCAAAAAAAGCAAATTAAAAAATCTGAAAACTGAAAGAGTAAACATCCCTAATGATTTTATCGAACGTGATATTCGTGAAACCCAATATATTACAAGACAGGCAAAAACACTATTAGAAGAACTTGTACCACGAGTTGTTTGTACAACGGGAAGTATTACAGATCGTTTGCGGAAAGATTGGCAATTGATCCATACATTGAGAGAGTTGAATTTTACAAAATACGAAGAACTCGGGTTAACTGAAGTTGTCGAAAGAGAGAATGGGAAGAGACAATACTTGATAAAGAATTGGACAAAGCGAAATGACCATCGACATCACGCGATGGATGCTTTGATAGTTGCCTTTACAAAAGAAGTTTATATTCAGTATCTTAATACTTTGAATGCACAAGATGATAAAAGCCCTAATACATATGCCATCAAAACGAAATATCTCAAAGACGGATCCTTTTTGACACCCTTTCAAGATTTCAGAATAGAAGCCAGGAAACACTTGAAAAATACTTTGATTTCCATCAAGTCAAAAAATAAGGTCACAACAACCCATATAAATATAACGAAAAAGAAAGACGGTTTCAATAAACAAGAAGTGTTGACTCCACGAGGTCCATTGCATAACGACACGATTTATGGAAGTATACAACGGATAGAAACAGAAATAAAAAAAGTAGACTCTTCCTTTACCGAGGAACAAATTTTGAAGGTCAGGAAAAAGATTTATAGAGAAGCTTTGTTAAATAGACTGCACGAGTTTGAAAACGACCCTCAAAAAGCATTTACAGGAAAAAATAGTCTCACTAAAAATCCCATTTCGGTTGGGGCAGATATGGAAAAAGTACCCGAAAAAATAGAAATTAAAAAAGTGAGTACCTCGTTGACAACTCGCAGGCCAATCTCCCACGAGATAAAGATTGATAAAATTCTTGATCCAAAGATTCGAGAGATATTAGATGCTCGCCTGAAAGAATTTAACAATGATCCAAAAAAAGCATTCTCCAACATAGATAACAATCCTATTTGGTTAAATAAACAAAGTAACATCTCGATAAAACGAGTAACAACAATAGAAAATATTCATAATGGAACCTCTTTACATAATAAAGAGGGTAAAATAGGAACATCCCAATCCGTAGACTTTGTGGATCCCGACAATAATCATCACGCAGCACTATATAGGGATAGGGATGGCAAAGTTCATGACACTGTCATTACTTTTTGGAAAGTAACGACTCGTAAAATCAAAGGAGAGCCTATAATTGATGAAGGATATAAAAAAGCTGAAGGATGGAAATTCCTATTTAGTGTGAAAAAGAATGAGTTCTTCGTGTTTCCAGATAAAAAAACAGGCTTTGATCCGAAGAGCATTGATTTAATGGATTCTGCCAATTATAAAAAAATTAGTCCTAATTTATTTAGAGTACAAGCAATCTCCAAAAGAGACTACTTGTTTCGACATCATCTTGAAACAAGAACAGGAAATGAGTCAGCGCTCAAAGATTTAACCTATAAACGAGTTACATCCTTATCCACTTTCGAGACTGTCGTCAAAGTTCGAATAGATCATATTGGTAGAATCGTTTCCATCGGTGAATATTAAGTTATAACTAATGATAAAGAAGACTCTTCTCTTTGAAAATTCGGCCTATCATCTGAGTGTCCGAAACAACCAGCTTGTCATTAAACTACCTGAAATAGAGCGGAATGAAAGTTTACCGGAACTCTTCAAAGAACAGTCTGTCGTCACAAAACC
>JAITRW010000002.1 GCA_031288175.1 Tannerellaceae bacterium | reverse complement strand
TCGTACCGGATCAATGTGCAGCCAGCGAAAGAGTAATTGATGGGAAAACCGGTTATATTTTCAAATCGGGAGATTTAAAATCATTAAAACAATCTATTTTAAAAGTGCAAACGGAGGATATCTCCACTGTATCCGATAATATTATCAGGGACTTTGATTCTCTCAAATATTCCATAGATACCCATATTGATAAACTAATACACCTTTACAATGATCTACTCAATGGAACTACTACTTGATATATCTATTTTATTAGGATTCTCTCTATGTATTTTTAGATTTAAGAGTATCTTGTTGAAGTTGTTTTTCTTAATTATTACGTATCCGTCATTTGAACTAACATTGTTTAAGTATGGACTGCCTGTAGGTGGAATATTGGAAGTTAATAGAAATCTTTTCTCTTCCCAAGCTATTAATTTAGCATATTATTCATATCTCATGGGAATAGGAATAAATATTTTAATTCTCTGGTCTGTCAGAAACAACTTATATGAATATAAAATAATTAACTTCTCAAATGGGGTTCGTGTTTTCTTATTCGTTGCTATGATTTTTGCCTCTTTATTGTTTAAGTTGAATGGTCATAGATCTCCCGATGATGATTTATTCACTCTGGACGGTGTAGTTATTCTGTCCGAAACTCCCTATATAATATTTAATGTCCTATTATTGATTTCCAGAAAGAGTATTTCTTCATTCTCTTCTATCATTCACTCGTTATTTTTACTTATACTAATAATTTCCGGAGAAAGAGTTGCGAGTATTGTAACAATTCTTCTTTTATTAGTAATGGGGGGGGGGGGAGAGAGATTTTCTTATAAAGGAACGTATTGGTAGAATTAAAGCATTATGTATTGGCTTTCTTTGTTTATTTATTATAGCTTCCATTGGCGGTTTCTTGAGGGGTGGAGAGGATCTTGCTATCGAAAATATTCTTTTTGAATTTTATGCTCAACGCACGGTTTGTGATGTATTGTATGTTTTCCTTTGTAGTACAGAATATTATCTGCAACATGGATCCACTTACTCGGTTCTTTATAATTTTTTATTCGGCGGGTTCATACCTAGTGAATATTATGGCCTACGTTCCGAGTATTCTTTTGGAACTTTCTTACATAACCATTTTGCTCCTAATGTTGGAGGAGGGTTATTTTTCTCGGAAGGGATGCTTGCTTTTGGCGGTATCGGCGTATTGATTTATTTATATTTGCTGGCAATATTCATCAAGTATCTGTTTACTCACAAAGGAACTCTCCAGACCTGTTGGTTTTTATTAATGATGATAATGATGTGCAGGATAATATGGTACGGGATGCTTTATTTAGCAAAACCTTTCCTCTTCTTTTTCATTACAATCCCTCTTTTGATCCACTATTTAAAAAACTCCAGAAAAAAATACCAATACAGAAAGCCTGTTAGATCTTTTCTTTCTTAACTATAAATCTTATTCTCAGGTTACATCTATCCACAACGTGAAGCGCCGCAGTTGGTACAACTCAAGCAACCTTCCTGATAAACAAGGGTTTCCAGACCGCAGTTAGGACAACGCTCTCCTTTGGCAGCAGAACCGTTGGGAAGGTATCTTTTGAGCGCACGTTCGACACCGTTTTTCCACGTATTAATGGATTCACTATTCAGGTCCATACCCTGTACCAACTTGACGACCTGGTCTATAGGCATCCCATAACGGAGGAATCCCGAAATGAGTTTGGCATAATTCCAATATTCAGGATTAAACTTACCGTCCAAACCTTCAATGGTCATTTTGTATCCTCTACGGTTCTTGAACTGGAAGTCATAATGACGACGGCCGTCTTCAAACTGGTTGCGGATGATGGTACCTTTGGTGATATTCTTGGGTAACATGATACCCTCATCGTCATCAGCAAGTCCTGTGAAAATTTCGTAGGGGCGACCGTTGAGTAGCCCTACAAAAGCTATCCATCGTTCGCGATTATTTTGGAAACGCACTACGTCAGCTTCCAATTCGTGCGGACGCTTCACCACGATCACAGGGGGTTCCATGCAATCACAATTGTCTTTTTTCTTCATATCGCCGACAGCTACGAGCACACCTGTCCGTGACCCTTCGCGATACACCGTACAACCTTTACAACCGCAACGCCATGCTTCGACGTACAATTCGTTGATCAATTCTTCAGATACATCCGATGGCAGGTTGATGGTCACACTTATGGAGTGGTCTACCCATTTCTGTACTCGCCCTTGCATGCGTACCTTCTGTATCCAGTCTACGTCGTTTGAGGCCGCTTTATGATAAGGGGAACGTCCTATCAAAGCATCCAAATCTTCCTGCGAATAGTGTTTACCTTGGGAAATGTCGTTCACCTTCATCCAGACGGCAAACTTATGATGGAAGACTGTATATTCCTCATAAGCATCTCCCGTTTCGTCCACGAAGTCCACACGCGCTGCAGCATCGTTGGGATTTACTTTACGGCGACGTTTATATACCGGCAAAAATACAGGTTCTATCCCTGAGGTAGTCTGTGTCATCAAGCTGGTTGTTCCGGTGGGGGCGATTGTAAGGCAAGCTATATTGCGTCGTCCTCGCGCTTTCATGTCCTTATACAAGGAGGGATCGGCATCACACAGGCGTTGGATAAAAGGATTATTAGCCTCGCGTGCCGCATCGTAGATAGGAAAAGAGCCTCGTTCGTCGGCCAAATTTACTGACGATGCATAGACAGCCAATGCCAACGCCCTATGTACGGATTCGGCAAACTCCGTTGCTTCCTCCGTACCGTAACGGAAATTGAGGGCAGCGAGCATATCGCCTTCGGCCGTTACACCGACCCCTGTCCGCCGACCCTGCTGTGTTTTATTACGTATCTTCTCCCAAAGTCTGCGTTCGGATTGCTTCACTTCGTCCGATTCGGGATCGGAATCTATCTTGTCAAGTATCCGTTCGATCTTCTCTAATTCAAGGTCAATGATATCGTCCATGATACGCATGGCTTGACCGGCATGTTTGCGGAAAAGTTCGAAATTGAAAGAAGCTTCTCCCGTAAAAGGGTTCTCCACGTAAGAATAGAGGTTGATAGCCAGCAAGCGACAACTATCGTAAGGGCAGAGCGGTATCTCTCCGCAGGGATTGGTGGAAACGGAATGAAAACCGAGATCGGCATAACTGTCCGGTACCGACTCTCGCAAGATAGTATCCCAGAACAAGACACCCGGTTCGGCTGACTTCCATGCATTGTGGATAATTTTTCCCCAAAGCATCCGCGCATCGATCTCCCTGTGTACTACCGGATGTTCGGCATCTACCGGATACTGCTGGGTATAGGGACGTCCTTCGATGACAGCTTGCATAAAAGTGTCATCTATCTTTACCGAGACGTTCGCTCCCGTTACTTTACCTTCCACCATCTTGGCGTCAATGAACGCTTCCGAATCGGGATGCCTCACAAATACGCTCAACATAAGCGCTCCCCTGCGACCGTCCTGCGCCACTTCACGCGTAGAGTTGGAATACCGTTCCATGAATGGGACAATACCGGTAGATGTAAGCGCTGAATTTTTCACTTGCGAACCTTTCGGACGGATGTGCGACAAGTCATGCCCTACCCCACCCCGCCGTTTCATCAGCTGTACTTGTTCTTCATCAATGCGGAGGATGGCGCCATAGGAATCTGCCGACCCGTCCAATCCTATTACGAAGCAGTTGGAGAGGGAGGAGACCTGGTAATCATTACCGATCCCCGTCATGGGACTGCCCTGGGGAACGATATAGCGGAAACGGTCAAAAAGACCGAACAACTCATCTTCCGTCAGCGGATTGGGATAGTTCCGCTCTATACGTGCTATCTCTCTTGCCAGACGGCGATGCATATCTTCCGGAGAAAGCTCGAATATACGCCCCTTTCCATCTTTTAGGGCATACTTTGTGACCCATACTTTCGCTGCAAGTTCATCGCCGGAAAAATAGTCTACCGAAGTTGCGTAAACCTCTTCAAAGGAATATGCTTTCATTCTTCTTATACCGTTCATAATAAACGTTCCAAACGGTATTCTACCGTTTCAAAGAAAACAGGTGTTCCCGATGACATATCACTCGAACAACCTACTTTGAAAGGAACGATAAGCCTCACCTTCCCGCAATGGCCTACATATTCAAGCCCCGATTGCAACCCTTCGCTCATCATCGCTTCGAGCGTTGCTTGCAACGCATTCGTCCCGCCAGCGTTGGGGATAGTCATTGAGTAGTTACCGTAATAGAAATTGACCGGCATGGTGCCGCTACTATGGGGACCGTAATTGGACAAAACCGGATAGAGCGTCGAATCCAGCGAAAAGTAGTTCACTGCATAACGTGCTACGATGATATCTCCCGTGAGGGCACGTTCACCTCCCGTATCTATGACGTGGACATAAACCCCGTTTTCCATCCTATAAAACTCTCCTTCTCCGAACTGCCCGTCCTTCGGATAGTTTTGAATCACCTCAAATCCTCGCCGGACAAACAAAGCATCAATAGCTTTCTGTTCCCTCTCCAGCATATCGGTATAGGTCAGCGTCCCACTGCACGAAACTGTTAGTGCAACGCACGCCACTATCCACAAAGATCCCCAAACAACCTTCATTTTCGGCATTGATATCTATCATTAATTACACAAATAAGGAAGGATTAGTCACAGACAATACCTCCTCAAAGAGTTTTATGGCCTCTGGCAAAGTACCTTCAAACGTTCCTCCTGCCGCATTCCTGTGTCCTCCACCGCCAAAACGAGCAGCAAACAAGTTAGCCGGAAAATCGCCCACCGAACGGAACGATAAGCGGATACATTCCCCTTCTTCTTTGAGGAATGCCGAAAAAGAAATACCGTCCATCTCCAAGGGTAAATTGGCAAAACCTTCGGTATCCCCCGGCTGGTGACCGAAACGTATTTTCTCCTCGTTGGTCAACGTAAGAAGCGCCGTTTGCCGTTTGGGATAAATCTTCATCTTCTCGTACAGCAGGTAACCCATTAAGCGAAGACGCCCTTCCGACGAAACTTGGTAAACACTACGGTAAATCTTATCCTTATCAATACCTTTCTTTATCAACTCCCCGATAATGGTATAAACATCAGGATGGCTGGAATTGTAAGCAAAGACGCCTGTATCGGTCATCATACCTGTATAAATACACTCCGCCATCGGAAGATTGATGATCTCATACATACCCATCCTACAAATGAGACGAAATACCATTTCGGAGGTGGAGCAAATCGCCGGACAAGAGATAACACATCGGCAAAAATCGGGAACCGGATCCAAGTGATGATCAATTAGGACACGGACGGCAGAAGACGAAACAACCGGACCGGCGAGAGAACCAAGACGACGCGGATCATTCAAATCAAGACAGAAGATAAGGCTAGCCTCACCTATAATCTGTTCGGCTTCTGCCGGATATTTTTTATGAATAAGGATATCGGTACTGCCCTGAAGCCAGCGGTAGTAGTGAGGAAAATCATCCGGAAGCACGATTGTCACTGCCTTGCCAAGTTCTGTCAGGAAATGTTTCAACGCTAAGGATGAAGCAACGGCATCCCCGTCGGGTGACGTATGGGCAACTATTACGCAACGTTCAGCCCTGTTGATGTACTTAGTTATCTCCCTGACATTCTTTGCCTGAATTATCTGCTCAAGCATATTTTGCAAATTATCGTTCGGCCTTATGCCCGCAAAGATAGGGAAAAACCGTACCCTTTTTCCGATCACTCAAAATAGAAAGTAAAAACCACCATACGAGAGGTAGCCTTGCGCAGGGAACGAGTATACTTGGCAAGGTCATGATCTATGAGGTCATGTCGGTCGGTTTCTAATAGATCGGGGATACCAAAGCAAAGGCGGAACTCGGGACAGAATTTGAAGAAAGGAAGGTAGAAATCACACCCAAGTCCGAAAGTAAGGCCGTAGTCAACTTGCCGGAGCAGGATAGGGTTCCCTTTCTTCCGTCCGATATCAATAGCTCCATAGATACCACTTAATAGGTAAGGGCGGTAATTGTTGATACGCATGGAACTGAATTTGAAGTCAAGCGGAAGCGTTACGTAGTTGGAGCGTGAAGTAGTCGAAAATAGCTCGCCTGTTCGTTGTTCCCTGAAAAGGAAATTACGGTCTCCGAAGTGGAGAGTTGGGGTGATACGGAAGTTTACATAGAGGTTAAGGAAAAAGTCGACCATTACCCCGACAGAGAAACCGGGCGAGTAAGAAGGTATCTCGGCAAACCATTGTTCTCCGTCAATTTCTTCTCCATTATGATAAAGGAGGAGGTCTTGCGCTTGTACGCCTATATGGAAACCGAAGTGATAGAGTTTCAGGTCGGCATAAGGCTGGTTTCGCATCACTTCCTTTTGTCCGGTTGACGGTAAGGAAATAAGCGGGCAAAGGATAATGAAGAACACGAGGGAATGTTTCATCCGTTGTCTTTGGGATTAAAAACGAGGTGTGGGAGAGTTTATTGGGATTTTCACAAAAAATTAGAGGTTGTCTCACGACAACCTCTAACGAGTTTTGTTAACCTTAAATCTAATACTATTATGAAAAACCACGTCACAAAGGTATACATCTTTATTTGACCTGCAAATAAATGCTTGAAAAACTATGTTCTTTGGCATATAAACTTTCTTAATTCTTTTCTTCTTCGCAATTAACTCGCTCATCCACAATATATTCCGGACGCGCTTTTATCTCGTCGAAAAGCGTCCCAATGTACTGTCCGAGTACGCCAACTGTAATTAACTGTACCCCCCCAAAGAAGATGATCGTCGTGATGAGAGAAGTCCACCCCGACTCGGCACGACTGAAACCGTAAATCTTCCCTAAAGTGAACCAGATCAGCAAAAAGAAACCGAGAAAAACGGCTATAAAACCTAAGCTCATCGCCATTTTGAGAGGTTTCTTTGAGAAATAGAGCAAAGCCTTGGAAGCGAAAGCAATCATCTTACCCAAAGGATACTTGGTCTCACCCGCAAAGCGAGATTTCCTTTCATAGAAAAAAGGAACTTGCTTAAAACCGACCCAACTGATCAGCCCGCGAATGTATTTTCCCCGTTCGCTCAGGCGATTGAACTCATTCATGATCTTTCGGTCAATCAAACGAAAATCTCCCGTATCCAACGGAAAACGTACCTCGCTCATCGCATTCATAGTACGATAAAAAAGTTTGGCGCTTACCAGCTTAAAGCGGCTTTCACCCATTCGCAAACGGCGGACACAATAGACGGAGTTGGCATTTTCATGCTCTTGCAGGTCTATAAGAGCAGGTATCACCTCGGGAGGATCTTGCAGATCTGCATCAAGTATGACGGCAAAGTCTGAACGACATTGATGGATACCTGCCGAGACAGCCGGCTGATGGCCGAAATTCCTGGAGAAATGCAGTACTTTCACTTGACCGTCGACTGCCGCTATTTCGTTAAGTATCCGGCGAGTGGCATCAGTACTGCCATCATTAATGTAGATGATCTCTGCACTCCAACGCTCCGGCAAAGCGTTCACAACAGCCTTCATCCGTCGATAGGATTCGGAGATAATCGCTTCTTCGTTATAACAGGGTACAATTAGGCTCAGGGTTTTCATTGTTTCTCGTAGGACTTGAAGGTGACATACTTATTAAGTACAAAGTTTGCAAGGGTATAGACACCCATCGCAAAGAGTTGATTATAATAGGGATCCATGGAAAGGTGATGGCGGAGCAACAGGAGTATACAGAGTTGCAAGACGTAACAAACAAGGAAGACTGCAAAGAAACGCAAGCCGCTAGCGACCCAACTCTCTTTGCTACGGAATGTCCATTGGCGGTTCCAGACGAAACTATTCAGCACACCGGCTGCATAACCGACTCCATTTGCGACCACGTCCCCCATTCCGAATCCACGCATCATCATCCAGATCACACCAGCCGTTAGTAAGGTATTGCCCACACCTACTACGCCGTATTTCAAGGCCTGACTAACTGTTTCCATCTTTCTTTTTCCACTCTCCCTCCTTTTCACGTATTTACACGCAAGGCCCGCTCGATCTCGGCTTCGGTCATTTTCTTCACATTTGTCACGAATATCTGGGATGATAGAAAATTTCCATACTGATTACATTCTTCAACCACCTTACTTATAACACCAAAAAAATCAATCGAAACCGGTACAAAGAACAACAACTCCACATGTCGTTTTCCTACCGTTAAACGGTCTATTTCACAACCTTCCTTGAACAGGATATAGGCAAACTCCTTCTCAATAAGGTGCCGTTGATAGTCTTCAAAAGGAATATTTCCGTTGGATGTAAAAAGGGAGAAAAAGCGCATCCTATCACCTTTTCCTCCCAATCCGGAGGCAACCAACACATGAGGTTCTCCCGAAAATTCTACCTGCAAGCCGACACTCACCTCGGAAAAAGCTATTCTTACCCAATCCGCTAATTCCCCTTCCGCTTCTCCTGCATAGGCTTCCAACTGACGATAGGCTCTCACCGTACCCGCAATTGCCAACAAGACTATCGAATGTTTTTTCTGATTCAATTCACTCAATTCATTGTACAAGTTTCGGTAAGCCTCATCCGCTTCGCTGTCTGATACCTGTTCCGTGCCCATACGTCGCCGCGTTAACCGTTCCTGCTGCATGGCGTGAAAGTAGGCCGATTGTGTTTCTGGAGGAATTGCGCTACTCACCATATGGAGATGTCCTTCCATGCGAATAAGGGAGTTCCGAAACCTATTGAACACTTCCTCTTGTCGATGCATATTCCTCATTGGATTACTTGCTTAGTGAAATCCCGTACAAAAATAAGGCCTTTCACCTTATATTCTATCCTTCCTTACCCTGCAAAAACAACTCACTGCAAGCTCAGGTCCCAATCCTTCCATACTACGTCATACCCTTGCGAGTGAACAGCAGCAGCCACTTCGGCAGGACTGCGGATGTCATTAATCTCCCATTGCTCCAATTCATTCCGGAAAACAGTGTAACCTCCAGGATCTGTTTTTGAACCGGCACTCAAGGAAGTGATTCCCAGGGTAGTCAAATGGTCCCGGAAAGAAGCTCTTTCGCGAGTGGACAAAGTCATCTCTATATCCCTGTCAAAAATACGAAAGGCAAAAATAAGTTGTGCCAACTCCCTGTCGTTCATCACTACGTTAGGTTCAAAACTGCCTCCTGTATGCGGGCGGATACGGGGAAAAGAAACGGAATAAAGCGTCTGCCAATAGTTACGTTGCAAGTAACGCAAATGCCTTGCCATCAGAGTGACATCTGTCCGCCAATCTTCCAATCCAATAAGTACGCCCAAACCTATCTTCCGCATACCTGCCCGTCCCATCCTGTCGAAAGCTTCCAAACGCCATGCGTATTTGGACTTCATTCCCTTCGGGTGATACACCTTATACCTGTCCTGATTGTAAGTTTCCTGGTAACAATACACCGCATTGACACCCGCCTTCCCCAAACGCCGGTAATCTTCCTCTCCCAAGGGCTGTACTTCCACGGAAATGGAAGAAAAATAAGGACGCACCAATTCTACCGCCCGTTCGAGGTAATCAATACCGGCTTCGCGGGGATTCTCAGCCGTCACCAGCAGTACATGGTGAAAGTCTCCCATTGCCTTTATAGCCTCTACTTCCCGTAGTATCTGTTCTTCACTCAGGATGATACGCCGAATGTCATTCTTGTGGTTAAAGCCACAATATACACAGTGGTTGATACAAGAGTTCGTCAGGTATAAAGGTAGATAGAACCGTATTGTCTTACCGAACCTTTCTAAGGTATACTGCCGACTCAAAACAGCCATCTGTTCCAAATAACTCGTTGCTGCAGGCGACACGAGTGCCATAAAATCTTCTATTCCTCTTCTTTTTTTTCTCAGCGCCCGCTCAACGTCTCCCTGCGTCATTGCATAAATTGCCTGCTTTGTCCCCTCCCATTGCTCTACGATTTCCTCTGCAAACTCTTTTCTATCCATAATTTCCTTGCTTTCAAGACTTCTACAAAGGTAAAGAAGAAATATCCACCGCAACCCATCTTGTAACTTCCCTTAAAGTCCTTTTGACTTGGTCATAAACTATAGAATATTACATTACCTTCGTACCGTTTTTCACTTTTAAGTCTTGACACAAAGATGAACGGTACGCATATGCACAAGCCTGCTCGAAAAGAGAAGCTGGGTAGGCTAAGTAACTTTCAAATGCCTTCCATATTGAATAGAGGGTATATTATTTACCTCTATCATTTTGCGGATCTGAAAAAAGCATTCGATTTGTATATAAAGGACGGTAATGACGTTCTTGATATAGGTTGTGGTAACAAACCTTATGAAGAATACATACAAGGGCTTATCAATCCAAAAGAACAGACGGCAAGGTATACAGGCTGTGACATTGTCCAATCTTCCGCACAAAAAGTGGATATAATTTGTGAGGCCACTAATATACCGGAGCCCTCCGGAACCTATGATATTGTACTCTGTACACAAGTGATAGAGCATGTCTTTGAACATCAAAAAGTATTTAGCGAAGCTTATCGTCTATTAAAACCCGGTGGATACTTTATCGTGAGCGGTCCTATGGTTTGGTCACTGCATGAAGAACCTTATGATTTTTATCGTTTCACGAAATATGGGTTTTGTGAATTATTAACGGGTTCAGGATTTTCTATCGTCCATGAAAAAATGGGAGGGGGGCAATGGGCCACATTCGGACAAATGTTCCTCCACATAACTTCCATCAGTGCTAAAAATAAATTTCTACGGAAAATCCTTCATGTCTTTTGTAAACCAACGGTGCTCTTTTCCAATCTGTTTTTCCCTTGGATAGATAAAAAGTTCAACAATGCTAATTATACATTAAATTATTTATTTGTCGGAAAGAAATGACGAAAACAACTATTCCCGTATTCTTTTCATTCAACCGGAATTATTGCCTTCCGGCTACCGTGGCGATTCATTCCATGCTCAAGTATGCAAGCAAGGATTACCATTACGACTTATCTATTTTACATACCGATTTACGGGAGAAAGACCAACAAGAGCTATTCAAAGCCATACACCATTACACAATTACCCCCCCCCACATTGAACTTTATTAATATATCAACATTGGATTTAGATGCTATATGGGATCTCGTAAATATTCGTCATCACTATTCCAAAGAATGTATGAGCCGCTTGTTTGCTGATCTATTTTTTCCACAGTATGATAGAATTATTTATTCGGATGTGGATGTGGTATTCTTAGGTGATGTGTCGCAAGCATGGACGATGCAGACCGAAAAATCTTGTCATGTAGCAGGCATAAAACATCTTCTGGGCTCACATGTAATGACACAGGAACAAACTGCAATCACCAATTCCGGTTTCTTAATTATGAACTTGAAACAAATTCGCGAAGATCAGATGGGAAAACAATGGCGTGAAGTAATGAAAACCAACCAACAAGGCTGGTATGATCAAGATATTATCAACTTTTGTTGTCAATCAAGTATCGGATTATTGCCTTTGCGATTCAATGTGTGTCAGATTGATTACAATTTTAAGGGTTCTTTCCGTACAGACATATACTCCTCCAAGGAAATAGAGGAGTCCATGAAATATCCGGTAATGATACACTATATCACAGGAGATAAGCCCTGGAATACTTTCTTCTCACAAAAACAAAAGCTTTGGTTGAAAGAGCTGAAAGATACCGGACTTGTATGGAAATTCATCTTTCGTTTCCCTAACTACTTTCTGAAATGGTTATTAAACAAACCCCGCTTTCTCAAGAAAATCAGAAGAAAATACTTCTCCCGCTAATTTTTATATTGGTAAATGAAGACCTACAATTTTCTTGTCCCCACGGTAGTGATTCACGGACAGAACTGCATCAAAGAGCATGGAAGTTATTTCAAAGCTTTTGGCAAGAAAGCGCTCATCGTCACCGGTCGTTCTTCCGCTCACAAATGCGGAGCTTTGGGAGACGTGACGGCTGCCCTCAAAGTTAATGGCCAGGAGTATACCGTCTACAGTCAAATCACGCCCAACCCCGCAGTGGACTGTATCTTCGACGGCGCCCTACCAGCACGCAAGGAAAAGTTCGACATGGTTATTGCCATTGGAGGCGGTTCGCCCCTTGATGCCGCTAAAGCTATCGCCATGCTCGCCGTCAATGCAACTGTGACCAAAGAGAACCTTTTTTCCACCCCTTTTAATACCGCCCTTCCTGTCATTGCCATCCCTACAACGGCAGGGACAGGTTCCGAAGTCACGCAGTATGCCATCATCACCAACGACGAAGCCGGTACAAAAACCTCCCTCGCCTCTCCCCTACTCTTTCCACGCATAGCTTTCCTTGATGCCCGGTATACTGAACAACTCGGTATGTCCACTACACGAAATACGGCCATTGACGCGCTTTCGCACGCTGTGGAAGGGATGTTATCGTGCCGTTCTTCCGTCTTCACAGATGTACTCTCTAAAGAGAGCCTCCGAATGATTGCTTCTTGCGGTAAAGTATTGAAAGAGGGTAACCTTAAGACAACGGATCGCGACACTCTTCTCTTAGCCTCTACGATGGCAGGGATGGTGATAGCCAACACGGGGACGACGGCTGTTCATGCCTTAGGTTACTCGCTGACTTATTATAAAGGCGTAGACCACGGGCGGGCGAACGGGTTTCTGCTGAGTCACTTCCTGATGGTGGTCAACCGGCGTTGCCCCGAACGGATTGCGGAGATACTTTCTTGTTTCGGTTATCAGGAAATTCGTCAATTGACGGATTTCTTGGACTCTCTGTTTAATCGTCATGAAAGGCTGACCAAGCAGGAGTGTGAATATTTTGCTTCTAAGGCTATGGAATCAAAGAATCACATAGACAATTGCATTATCAAGCCTTCGGAAAAGGATTTGATAGAGGTGTTGGTACAAGCGATGATGCAGTAAAAGAGATGAAGTCTCAGATAGAAGAGAAGGGTATCGTCGTGCTGACCAACGAGGCGATGGAGCGTATAAGGACATCTCCTTTGTGGAATGAAGACTTCCGTCCCTGTACGCAGGATGAACATTCATGGGGAGCAGGTACCTTCGCATCCCTATGGATAGGGATGTGCGTATGTGTCCCTTCGTATACAATGGCAAGTGGATTCCTTACCCTGGGGATGAACTGGTGGCAATCGTTGATAACTATCTTCTTGGGAAACGTGATCGTACTGATCCCTCTATTGCTGAATGCGAGTGCAGGATGCAAGTTCGGGATCCCTTACCCTATGTTTGCCAAAATATGGTTCGGGAGGCAAGGTTCACACATCCCGACGTTACTTAGGGGGACGGTATCGGCGGGATGGTTCGGGATCAACACGTGGATAGGAGCGACAGCTATTGACGATATGCTATGTATTGTGTTCGAATCATGGGACGAGGAGGATTCCCATACGATGATCATCTTTTTTGAATTCCTTATAGTGAATGTAGCGCTCGGTGCGAAGGGGCTACAATCAATCCGTTCGTTCATAAAGATAGCTTCCCCATTGGTAGGGATCTCGGCATTAGGCCTTTTCATATGGGCGATTTCAGCGGGGCACGGATTGGGACCTATCCTTTCACAACAGGGGAGGTTGACTGAGGCGGGGGACTTTTTCAAAGTTTTTTTTCCGTGCCTGACGGTAGTGATCAGCTTCTGGGCGACGGTATCATTGAATATTTCGGACTTTACGCGTTATGGAGTATCCAACAAGGCACAAATCAGAGGGCAGGCCTTCTCATTACCACTGACGATGACGGCCGTTGCGTTCGTAGCGATTTGCGTGACGTCGGTGACGATTGCATTGTTTGGGGAGGCAATATGGTATCCGGAGCAGTTGCTGGTGAAGTTTCCCAAGCCTGTCATTTTCATTGGGGGAGTAGTGATTGCATTGTCATCAATCATGGTGAATGTGGTAGCGAACCTAGTGGCGCCGGCCAGGGCGATGGAAAATCTTTACCCGAGACGTTTATCGTTTGCCGCAGGAGCGATGGCGACGGGTGCGGTAGCTATTGTGATGCAGCCATGGTATATTTTGGAGAATTTCAATCATTTTGTTTTCAATATCTTGAATTTTTTTGGTGTTTTGATCGGGCCTATGAATGGGATCGCGCTAACAGACTATTGGATAGTGCGCAAAAAGAGGATTGCGTTGCAGGAACTTTACAATCCCAACGGACGGTATAACTACAAGGCAGGTTTCAATCCGCATGCCATCACTTCACTTGCTCTGGGAATGCTCCTTCCTTTGATAGGATACGTGTTACCGGAATTGAGTTTCATGAGTGAGAATGCGCTGATGTTCGGGATGGCAATCTCGGGAGTGGCGTATACCCTTCTGATGCGGAAGGATGCGAGCCTACTCTCTGTGGATGATTATGACAGGATTACTCTCTTCCGGTAAGCGAACGCACCGTAAATAGGGAGGAAAGACGAGGGTGTGGAGGATTCATTCGCCTTGCAGGGCAATGAGGTGGTTTCTGAGTGGATTGCTATACATCTCAAGGATCTTATTGCGCAGGAAGGCCTCGTCCTTATTGGGAAGGGATATTTTGTCGACCTGCCGTTGGAGATACTCTTCAAACTGTACCCTTTCCTGCGGACTGTAAAGAGAAGAAAAACGCTGGACTTCGGTAAGCAGGTCGTAAGCGATGTAATTATTGGCATAAAAACGGTAAGAGAGGTGTATCTCGCGGTCAATCACCTTAGCAATGGCGGCATAAAGCTCCACTTTATCCATTCCCCTGTCAACACTTGCGATCACATCATTAATAGGATGTCCGATCGTGATGTGGACGCGCCCTTTGTAGGAAAGGATACCTGTTTCCATGTTTAAGAGATCGTCGTGCGGATTTTTTTCATAAGCAGGATTATCACGTTTCTGCTGGTACTCCCGCGCCTTTAGGTAATCACAGGGATCTATCTCGTAAGAGAGGGCTATGGGAACGATATTCAGAGCAAGGAGATTGTCGAGGATATTCCCTTCTCCTGCCATATTGAGCATTTTGAGGATACTCCCTTGAGTATGGTCATTGGAATCCTTACAACGTCCCTCGCGTTGGGCGATCAACAAAGATTCGCGCGTCTCTTTGATCGTATAGTGGATGTATTGCGAAAGGGTACGGCTGGCCTCAAGCTGCTGGCGGAGAGGAAGCCCTCGCTTGACGATAAAACTGTTGTTCAAACGTACAAGCGTCTCAATCCACGGCCAAACAAAAAGATTACTGCCGATAGCTATCTGCGTCATCCCTCGCCCGACGTTGAAAAGCGTGGTGTTGAGAAAGGCAGCATCAAGTATAATATCCCTGTGATTGGAGATGAACGTGCAAGGGATTCCTTGCGCCAGCCGACTTCCCCCGGAGATGTCAAGCGAAAAAGTAGTCGCCATCGCAATGGAGGTCACTGCATCATAGGCCAGCACATGTTTGAATTCTTCCTTCGTTTTACAGGCACGCAAGGCTACAATGAAGGCTTCTTCATCGAATTCGGGCTTAATAAAACGCAAGGCACGGAAGAAAGCAGTCTCCCCCAATAAGGATTCAATCGCATGGGGAACTTCTTCATTGCAGAAAGGTCGGATATCTTCAAACATAATTCAGTCCTCTATGATGTCGGTTAGTACGTCTCTCATTTCCATACCGGCGGCACAGACCTGCTGGGGAAAGAAACTTGTGGCTGTCATTCCGGGAGTAGTGTTCACTTCGAGCAGGCAAGGGTCTCCGTCACCGGACAATGTCTTAGGAATGATATAGTCCACGCGGATGATACCACGAGCATCAATAAGCTCGTAAATGCGGGAAGTTCGCTGTTGTATGATTCGGGTAAGCTCACCGGATATGCGAGCAGGGGTTATCTCTTCCACCTGTCCATTGTATTTGGCGTCATAATCGAAGAATTCATTAGCGGGAACAACTTCGGTAAGGGGAAGTATAACTTCTTTACCTTTCACCTTATAACATCCGCAAGTTACTTCCGTTCCTTCCACGAAACTTTCCATCAATACGCCATTCCCTTCCTCTTCTAAAGCCTTACGAATAGCAGGTTTTATCTGTTCGGTTGTTTTTACTTTAGTGGTACCGAAACTACTACCTCCTTCGTTAGGTTTTACGAAGAGGGGTAGTCCCAAACGGGCAACAATCTCTTCATCTGCCACCACATCACCCTTTCGCAAAAGAATAGAGGATGTTGTTCGGATACCAAAACTGCGCAAGAAGGCACTACAATTGTATTTGTTGAAAGTAAGCGCACTTGCAAGTACGCCGCAAGAGGAATAGGGGATACCTGTCAACTCAAAATAGCCTTGTAAGATACCGTTCTCTCCAGGCGTTCCATGAATGGTGATGTAAGCAAAGTCAAACTGTATGTATTGCCCTCTTTCGTAAAAACCGAACATATCCTTGTTAACGGGAATCTTTCCTCCATCGGGCAATATAACATGCCAATCGTATTTACGGATAAGGACAAGGTAGACATTGTACCGTTCCTGATCCATGAAAGACCGTATCCCTTCCGCACTTTTAAGGGAAACCACGTATTCCGACGAATCTCCTCCTGCAACAATGGCTATATTCTTTTTCACGTGAAGTATTTTTCAATTAGAAAATGCGTAAGTGCGCCATTTCTCTACAAGTTGCTTCATATCCCCAGGTAGAGGGGAATCAAAAAAGAGCTGTTTCCCACTAACAGGGTGACGAAAGCCAAGTGTCTTGGCATGCAAGGCTTGCCGAGGGCAAACGGTGAAACAGTTCTCTACAAACTGCCGGTATTTAGTAAACGTATTTCCTTTGAGGATCGCGTTTCCTCCGTAGCGTTCATCATTGAAAACGGTATGCCCGATATATTTCATGTGGATCCGTATCTGGTGGGTACGTCCCGTTTCGAGCGTACATTCCACCAAGGTGACATAGCCAAGGCGCTCCAGTACACGGTAGTAGGTAATGGCTTCTTTTCCCTGTTCACTATCGGGAAAAACGGTCATCAGCGTACGGTCGCGCATATCGCGGCCTACGTTCCCTTCAATACGTCCTTCTTCTTCGCGCACAATACCCCAAACGAGGGCCTGATAATTACGCCGAGTAGTCTTATGGTAGAATTGCAAACTAAGGTTACTCTTGGACTCGGGATTCTTGGCAACGAGTAACAATCCGGAAGTGTCTTTGTCAATACGGTGTACAAGTCCGAGGCGAGGGTCGGAGGGATCGTAATCAGGGTTGTCCTTAAAGTAATAGGCAAGCGCATTTACCAAAGTCCCCGTATAATTTCCGTGCCCCGGATGTACTACAAGACCGGCTTGCTTGTTTACGACCAACAAGTCTTCATCTTCGTAAACTACTTCGAGGGGGATGTCTTCAGGAACAATCTCACACTCCCGACGGGGGCGATTGAGGCAGAGTGTTACGACATCCAACGGTTTTATACGATAGTTACTCTTTACAGGTTTTTCATTTACCAGAATGTAACCGGCTTCGGCAGCCAACTGTATACGGTTGCGAGAGGCGTGTGGCAAATGGTCTGTGAGGAACTTGTCGACACGCAAAAGTCCCTGCCCTTTGTCGGCAGTAAAACGAAAATGTTCGTAAAGCGTATCCATCTTCAGAAGAAGTTAATCAAATCCTCTTCCGAATCCTCCAAATCCATTGAGGAATCCGCCGGTTCTTCTTCCGGTATTTTTCCCTGTCCATCTTCTACTAATAAACTGATCGCTGCTCCCGGCAGTACTTTCTCCCCCGGGTCCAAGACACAACCTCCCAACTCTAATCCTATCACCAGATCACGATAATTCCCCGCTACGTACTTCCGTTGCACCGCGTAAAAGTCCATCGACTTTAACAACTCCTCTGCCTCGCGTACAGAGAGATCAGATACATCTGGCACACTTCTCAACCGAGCACCAGGCGAATGGACAGTGAGAAAAACTATACGTCCTTCTTTCACTTTTGCGCCTACGGTGGGAATTATATCCGCTATCGTTCCAGGGGGCACGTTACTAATAGCTACGGAATCAACTACGCTAAAACGTAACTTTTTGGACACAAAGAAACGCGAAGCTTCATCCACCGTCAATCCTCTCACGTCGGGTACGGCAACCGCCTCGTTATGGTGCGTGTATACATCCAGCCCATAAAAAACCCCGAACAAGATACCCAACGACACCAATGCTACCAGTAACATGTGCGTGAGCAACGACCTCACAACCTGTTTACGCTGTGTATTCGTCGGAAACCGTCAGTTTAGCTCTACCCTTCGCACGACGGGCGGCTAACACACGGCGACCGTTAGCCGTCGCCATCCGTAAACGAAAGCCATGCTTGTTTTTCCTTTTCCTATTAGAAGGTTGAAATGTCCTTTTCATTGTTGTTATGTGTGTTTATGTACGTTCTTCTACGATTCAATAATCACGTGACACTTCGGCAATTTTCTTCTGGAGTTTCTTCATCTGCTCTTCTTGCAAGACTTTCTTGAACTCAATGGGAATAACTTGAATGAATTCATCAAGGAAATGTTCCCATTTGTCAAGGATTTGTCCGGCAAGGCGACTTCCGGTGAAATGGTAATGCTTGCGGATGAGTTCATGCAACTCCTTACGGGCTGCGGCATCTTCTACAAGCGAAAGTTCCACCATCTCCATATTACAGTAGAAATCAAAATCACCAGCCTGATCCCATACGTAGGCTACTCCTCCGCTCATACCGGCGGCAAAGTTACTACCTGTCCGTCCCAATACGACTACTCGTCCACCGGTCATGTACTCACAACAGTGGTCACCAACACCTTCGACCACAGCGATAGCACCCGAATTACGTACACAGAAACGTTCCCCGACACGCCCGTTGATGTATACCTCTCCACTTGTTGCTCCGTAAAGGAGGGTATTACCGGCAATCGTATTGTTTTCGGCCACAAACGTAGAACGGATTGGGGGCATCAAACTGATACGGCCTCCGCTCAATCCTTTTCCCAAATAGTCATTGGCTTCTCCTTCCAAACGGAAGTGTACACCACGCGCAAGGAAAGCCCCGAAACTTTGTCCGGCAGAACCTTTGAACTTGATATTGATAGTGTCTTCCGGCAGGCCCTCATTACCATAACGCTTGGCGATCTCACCGGACAACATGGCACCGACGGAACGATCGGTATTAACGATGGCGTAGTCAAGAGAGACTTCCTGCTTTGCTTCAACAGCTACTTTCGCCTGACGAATGATATCAATATCCCTTACGCCATCAATAAGATGACGTTGAGCGATGGTACGACGAATAGAGTTGGTCGTAGCCTGTTCAGGGAAGTGCAACAAGCGACTGAAATCCAGTAGACTGTGTTTCGGAAGCGTACCTGAGATTTTCGCCGTCAACAAGTCGGTACGTCCAATCACATCGTCCAACTTTTCAAACCCTGCTTCCGCAAGACGTTCGCGCACTTCCTCAGCAAGGAAAGAGAAGTAATTGACGAGATACTCGTGGCGTCCCGTGAAACGTTTACGTAACTCCTTATCCTGTGTCGCTACACCTACGGGACAAGTGTTAATATGGCACTTACGCATCATCACACAACCCAACACGATCAAAGCAGCCGTCGCGAAGGCATACTCTTCCGCACCCAACATGGCCATTAACACAATGTCACGCCCCGTCTTCAATTGTCCATCGGTCTGCAAACGTACCTGTCCGCGCAGATTATTCACTACGAGTGTCTGTTGTGTTTCGGACAAACCCAATTCGGGCGGCAATCCCGCATAACGAATGGAACTCATCGGCGAAGCTCCTGTTCCTCCCTCCGCGCCGGAAATAATGATACGGTCGGCTTTCGCTTTAGCTACGCCGGCGGCAATCGTACCGACACCACTTTCCGACACTAACTTGACACTTATCTCTGCCACCGGATTTACGTTTTTCAGGTCGAAGATGAGTTGGGCAAGGTCTTCGATAGAATAAATATCGTGATGTGGGGGCGGAGAAATGAGGGAGATACCCGGAATGGAGTGGCGTGTGCGGGCAATGATGTCGTCTACTTTATAACCCGGTAACTGTCCACCTTCTCCCGGCTTCGCTCCCTGAGCTATCTTAATTTGTATTTCGTCGGCATTCACCAAATATTCAGTGGTCACACCGAAACGCCCTGAGGCAACCTGCTTAATCGCCGAACGCAATGAAGTGCCGTCAGGTAAGGAGATGAAACGTGCAGGGTCTTCCCCACCTTCTCCGGTATTACTACGCCCATGTATCTTATTCATCGCCATTGCCATCGCTTCGTGCGCTTCGCGGCTGATAGAACCAAAACTCATAGCGCCGGTGACGAAACGTTTCATTATCTCGGAAGCCGGTTCAACCCGCTCAAGAGGTATAGGCTTACCTTTTTTTATGACAAAAAAGTCGCGCAAGAAGATGGGATGTTCTTTCTCGTCTACTAGGCAGGAATATTCTTTGAACTTTTTGTAACTACCCAATCGTGTGGCCAATTGCAACGTTGAGATGGTTTCGGGGTTCCAGGCATGTTTTTCACCATCTTTACGGAAAGCATATACACCCCTGTGTTCCAATATTTCGTTGGGCTGCTTTTTGAAAGCCTCATCGTGCATGGCGGTGATGTCAGCCACCAACTCGTCCAACCGTACACCCCCAACGTTACTCGTGGTTCCGTGAAAATACTCGTTAATGATCTCCTGTCCAAGTCCGATCGCTTCAAAGAGCTGCGCACCTCGGTAACTGCGGATGGTGCTGATACCCATCTTACTCATGATTTTGAACAGACCTTTGCAGATGGCTTTGATGTAATTCTTACGCGCTGTTTCGTAATTCAGCTGGAGCTCTTTCTTCTCCACCAGATCCTTGATGATGGCAAAAGCCATGTAGGGATTGATAGCGCTTGCCCCGTAACCCAACAGCAAAGCGGAGTGCATCACTTCGCGTACTTCGCCGGTCTCTACCACAAGGGCCGTCTGCACACGCTTCTGCACCGAAATCAAGTGATGATGTACCGTACTTACAGCTAACAACGAGGGTATAGGCGCATAAGTTTCACTCACATTCCGGTCACTCAGAATAATGTAATTCACACCTTCGGCTACCGACTGTTCTGCCATTTTACAAAGCTTATCCAAGGCGGTCTTCAAACCCTTGCGTCCCTTTTCCTTTTCAAAAAGCATCGGCAATTTGAGCGACTTAAAGCCTTTGTAACGGATATTGCAGAGCAGGTCCAACTGTGTGTTGGTCAGTATAGGATGGTTGAGACGAACCATCTTACAATGTTTTTCACTCGGTTTGATGACCTTGTTCCCAACTCCTCCGATGTATTCCGTCAGGCTCATGACCAGCTCTTCGCGGATAGGGTCAATGGGCGGGTTCGTCACCTGGGCAAACTGCTGACGGAAATAGTTGAAGAGCGACTGCGGGCGAGAAGAAAAGACAGCCAATGGCGTATCGTTACCCATTGATCCGATAGGTTCTGCTCCCGTATTACACATCGGCGAAATCACCCGCTCCACGTCTTCCCTGTTATATCCGAAGGCTCGAAGCAAACGGTAAAAATCTTTTTCTGTATGGGGTACTTTACGTCCTGACTTTAATTCATCCAGCTCCACACGATTCGCGGCCAGCCAATTCCTATATGGATGCGCCTCGGCGAGTTGTTGCTTAATCTCTTTATCATAATACACTTCACCCTTTTCCGTATCAACAAGCAAGATCTTGCCCGGCTGCAAACGTCCTTTTTCCTTTATCTCCTTCGCTTCGAAGTTCATCACACCTACTTCGGAAGCCACAACCATCATATCGTTCTCCGTGATCAGGTAACGCGCCGGACGCAATCCGTTACGGTCAAGCATACCACCTGCGTACCGTCCATCACTGAACAATAAAGCAGCCGGTCCATCCCATGGCTCCATTAATATGGAATGGTATTCGTAGAAGGCTTTCAGATCTTCGCTGATCGGATTCTTTTCGTTAAAGTTTTCCGGTACCAGCATAGCCATGGCGTGCGGTAAACTCATCCCTGAAGCGACGAAGAATTCCAATACGTTGTCTAACGAAGCACTATCACTCATTCGTGGCTGGACGATAGGGCGGATCGCATCAATATCTGGGATAGCCGCCGTAGCCAGCACACCTTCCCGCGCCTTCATCCAAGCCCGATTTCCCCGTATCGTATTGATCTCCCCATTATGCGCCAGCAAGCGGAACGGCTGTGCAAGGCTCCACGTAGGGAAGGTATTTGTGCTGAATCTCGAATGTACCAGCGCAATGCTACTCGTGAAATTTTTACTCGTCAGATCAGGATAATAATGACGCAATTGCATGGACTGCAACATCCCCTTATAGACGATATTGCGCGTAGAAAGCGAGGCGACATAGAAATCCTTCCGTACCTCTTCGGGAAGCGTCTCTACAACCTGTTCTACCCGCTTACGGATGAGGTACAGTTTCAACTCAAGCGTATCCTGATTATTACAGCCCGTAATAAACACCTGCTTGATGTCCGGTTCCGTGGCAGCTGCATCTTTACCCAGTATCTCCGAATTGACGGGCATCTTGCGCAAGTGCATCAACGCCAAACCTTCCTTTTCAATTTCTTCGATCAGGATACTCAACAATTCGGATTGATGAGCGGGATCTTTTGGGAGAAATACCAGCCCGCTTCCATATTTTCCCTTTTCCGGTACCGGAATACCCTGTAACAAAATAAATTCATGAGGGATCTGCAACAGGATCCCTGCACCGTCACCTGTCTTGTTATCAGCTCCTTCGGCACCCCGATGACGCATATTTTCCAACACTTTCAGTGCCGATTCCACAATCTCGTGCGATTTCTCTCCATGGATGTTCACAATCATTCCTACACCGCACGCATCGCGCTCATACTCAGGATTATATAATCCTCTTTTCTTCCCTTCTCTTTCCATATTCATCTCGACACCGAGCTACAGAAATTTCCAAACCCAAAACGGCGCAAAGTTAGCAATAATTCCATACCGGCAACAGCCTTGATCCCTATGACAGTACGAAGGAAAGATCGGGTTTGTAAATCACAGCAAGTTCTGTTTCGTTCAGGCATATTACAAATCTATTAAAATTCTCCACAATCAGCAAAAAACGGAAGTTGAAAGAAAAGTCCTAACTTTGCCGCGCAAACAAAGGTGCGCAGAGATGAAACCACTGAAAATATTCTTGACCTTAACCCTCCTGACAGTACTGATATCATGTACAGGAGCAGGACATAAGGATAACCGCATCACTTTCGACACTATTCGTGTGCAAGAGACTTACCATTTATTGAGAGACACAGCGAATCCCGCCTGCCAGCTGACACAAGTTTTTATCTTTCCAGAAACTTGGCCTGACACAGCCCTACTTTCCGTAGCTCAGAACTTTTTTGTAACTGCTTTCTATGGAGCAGGATACGAAGGGTACACTCCTCAAGATGCCTCGGAACGTTACCTGAATGCCTACTTAGACAAGTATATAAGCCTTGAACCCGACTTTGTGGAAGACAAGGAAATTGCGGAAGAGTTGTCCCTTGAAGCATGGTTCTCTTATTATGAATACCGTCGTGACACTATACTCTATAATCGTGACGGTCTCCTTTCTTTTGCCGTCTATATGTCATCTTATACCGGTGGGGCACACGGATACGCGTCCACTTCTTTCTATTCTCTGTGTGTCGAAACAGTAGAACGGATTACTGAAGACAATTTCTTTATACAAGATCACGAGAAAGAAATAGCTGCCTTGATCGTCAAAGAGCTTTGCGTACAATATGACGTAGAAGAGCCTGCCCAGTTGGAAGAGTTAGGCTTCTTCGACGTAAAAGAGATCTTCCCCAATGGTAACTTTTTCCTCAATGACAAAGGAATTACCTACGCTTTCAATGCATACGAAATAGCCGGTTATGTACTTGGTACCATTGAAGTATATCTTTCCTATACCGACATCAAACATCTTCTCGTACCGGATTTTTTTGAAAAGGTAGCGACAAAGAAAAAAAAGGAGGGATAAATGGAGCTTATCCTTTCACTCTTTCCTGAGTTGAGTGAACGCCAACGTACCTGTATGGTTGCCTTAGAGAAACTTTATGCAGAGTGGAATGCTTGTATTAATGTAATCTCACGCAAAGACATAGAAAATCTTTACCTTCATCACGTACTGCATTCGCTGGGTATCGCTAAGTTGTTGCGTTTCCGTCCCGGCACATCCGTCATGGATGTCGGGACAGGGGGGGGGTTCCCCGGTATTCCCTTAGCCATTCTTTTTCCGGAAACGCACTTTCTTCTTATCGACGGAACAAGTAAAAAGATTGCCGTCTGCCGTGCTGTCGCCGAATCTCTCGGCCTAATAAACGTCAGTTGCCACCATCGGCGTGCGGAAGAAGAAACGGGGGAGTTTGACTTCGTAGTCAGTCGTGCCGTACTACCCCTCATGCCCTTGGCCTCTATGATACGGAAAAATATACGGGGTGAACAGCGTAATGCCTTACCCAATGGCTTGATTTGCCTGAAAGGCGGTGACCTGACCGCCGAACTTCGCCCCTTCCGCAATAAAGCCTTTGTAACGGATCTTTCCGATTATTTCCCTCATCCATGGTTCCAAACAAAAAAAGTTCTTTATCTGCCCCTCTGTGGAAATAAAAAACATGTAAAACACGTATCTTCCTCCAACATAGGAGAAGAAGGCGTTCATAAAAAGAGAAAATCATGCTGACGGTAAAAATATTTACGGTAAATTTTTTCCACGAGAATACATATATATTGTACGACGATACGAAAGAAGCCGTCGTCATTGATTGTGGTTGTTATACACTTGACGAGGAGAAGGAGTTTTCCAAGTTCATCGAAACAATGGAATTGAAGCTCAAATACAATCTTTGTACTCATTTGCATCTTGACCATATATTGGGCAATGCCTTTATTTTGAATACCTATGGACTCTCTCCGCACGCACATCGTGCAGAAGTGGAGAAAATACCAAATCCTTCCGAGCAGGCACATAGCCTCCGTATAAGTTTGCGTCCCCGCGAAGTGAAGGTAGAAACAGACCTTAGGGGGGGATCGGTCATCAAGTTCGGCAAGACGGAACTTCGTTGTATTCTCGTTCCGGGACACTCCCCTGGCAGCCTGGCTTTTTACAACGAACAGTTCCATTATCTCTTTTCCGGCGATGCCCTCTTTTCCGGTGGGATTGGCCGTACCGACCTTTGGGCGGGAAGCGAAGAACTGCTAATAGCCGCTATCAAAGGAAAACTTCTCTGTCTCCCCGATGAAACGATCGTTTATCCGGGACATGGTACTCAAACCACGATATTCGGGGAAAAGAATTACAATCCTTATCTTTGACGATGCACAAGTTGCTATATGGTGTCATAGCGGTAATGATCTTGTGGACGGCAATTCCTCCGTCGTCGGCGCAAGAGAGGGGTGAGGTTTTTGCTTTCCTCCGTTATCCCACTTCCGCACGTGTCAATGCTCTGGGGGGAGAGGCCGTCTCCTTGACTGATAGTGATGCTTCTACGACACTCCATAATCCGGGATTGTTAGGCGGGGAAATGTCGGGGATGCTCCACCTCTCTTACCTGAGTTATTTGGCAGATATTCACCTTGGTAGTATATTGTATACGCGGGCACAAGGCGATCGCGGTGCATGGGCAATCGCTGTTTCCTATCTTAACTATGGATCTATAACCGAATCTTTGCCTGACGGTTCGTTGACCGGTGCACAAGTATCGGCGCAAGACCTCGCCTTTGAGGCAGCCTATGGGTATGATCTTTCTTATAGGTGGAGAGGTGGGTTGGCTTTGAAATTTATCTATTCTTCCTTTGCCGGATACACGGCAACAGGGCTTGCTGCCGACGTAGGTCTGAGTTATTACAACGATGGGAACAACCTCTCATTTGGTCTGGCGGCAAAGAACCTTGGTGCTCAACTATCTGCCTACGAAGGGAATATCCGAAAATCCCTGCCTTTCGATCTGCAAATGGGATTCAGCTACCGCCTTGCCCACGCACCGATCCGGTTGACACTAACGGCCGTATCGTTGCATCGCTGGCGGTTCGAACAACCTTCATCATCCGCAACACAAGATAATGGATCCCGTACCTTCTTCAAACATTTGGTGATGGGGGTTGATCTGATTCCGACGGAAAATTTTTACCTCGCCGTCGGTTTCAATCCGCGGCGCCGTTTTGACTTGGAAGTACAAAATGCCAACCTTTTCGGCGGTTTCTCAGCAGGAACAGGTATCCGTATACGGCGATTCGGACTATCCCTGTCGGTGGCTAACTATCATCCGTCGGCCATGTCGCTGATGTTTTCTCTATCTACCAAACTGTAAATAGAGCCTGCCAAGCGGTCTACAGGCGTAGCCCTGCCAGGACGGCAGCAGTAAAGCCAGCCTCTTCCATCGCATTTAGGCCCCGTATGGTGATGCCGCCGGGAGAGGTCACCTTATCAATCTCCTCTTCGGGATGAGAGCCGTGGGCCAGCAGTAAGCCGAGAGCGCCAAAAACAGTATATATAACCAGTTGCTTCGCAATGCCGGGAGAAAAACCAAGAGCAACCCCTCCCTCGGTAGCAGCACGGACGTAACGGAGGGCAAAGGCAATGCCAGCGGAGGTCAGTAAGGTGCCTGCTGCCATCAGCGATTCGGGCATAGGGAAGCAAATTCCCATCTCGTCAAACAGGTGTCGAATGAAATCGAAACCTTCGGAATCTTCGGAAATCTTTCTGACACTGAGGAGTGTCACACTTTGGGAGACGGAAAGGGCAGTGTTGGGCATCAAGCGGAAAAGAGAGATAGAGTCTCCTTTTTTACCTATAAAGCCGGAAATATCTTCGAAGGTGACTCCTGCTGCCACCGAAACGAGGAGATGATCGGAGGTCAAATAGGGAGAGATCTCTTCGATGACGGTTTCGACAAGGAGGGGCTTGACAGCGAGAAAAACAAGACGGGATTGCCGGACTGCCTCGACATTGTCGTGGGAGAGACGGACAGTTTCGGGGAGAATCTGCCGGAGGCGTTCGAGGGAGGCGGGTGACCTAACGGTACAGATAAGATCTTCCGGAGCGGTGAGCGTCCCTTTCAAAAGTCCTTGTGCAATGGCAGTCCCAATGTTTCCAGTTCCAAGTATAGCAGTCTTCATGTGCGTCAATGATTGATTTATCCGGCAAAGATAAGAATCACAAGTCAAACCGGTGGCTGCCCGGCTACCACGGATGGATTATAGGCGAGTACCAAAGATGGCCGTACCGATGCGAAGCATTGTAGTGCCTTCGCCAAGGGCAATAGGATAGTCATGACTCATCCCCATAGAGAGGTGTCGAAAATGAGGCGCATGGGGGAAAAAATCGGAACGACAAGTATCAAAGAGTGTACGAAGGCGGCGGAACTCTTGGCGTACACATTCGGTATCGTCGGTAAAAGAAGCTATACACATGAGGCCGTCAATGCGGACAAAAGGGTATTCCTCGGGACGAAAAACTCGAAGCAAGGCAAGGCACTCATCGGGAAAAAGTCCATGCTTGGTAGATTCCCGGGCGAGATGAAGCTGGAGCAGGATACGGATCACTCGATTGTGTTTACAGGCTTGCCTATCTACCTCACGAAGAAGGTTGAGAGAATCTATACTGTGAATGGTGTGGACAAAAGGGACGATGAGTTTGACTTTGTTCGTTTGTAGAGTACCTATGAAATGCCATTCTACGTCAGAAGGAAGTTGAGCTTGTTTAACGACAAGCTCTTGTACACGGTTTTCTCCAAAAAGACGCTGACCGGCATCGTAGGCTTGACGGAGGGATTCAACAGGTTGATATTTGGAGACAGCGATGAGGCTGACATTGTCGGGAAACTCGGTACGGAGACGACGGAGATTTGCAGTAATAGACATAAGGAAAACGATTAGTCTTCGGTGGAAGGAAGGTTTGTTGCGACAGGCATTTTATCGGCAGAGAATGGAAAGATATCAACAAGGGAAGTTTCGGTGACGGAAGCTATAGTATAATCGGCCATTGTCCCTTTCATTCCTTCTTCAAAAACAGCGACAGCTTCTTTGAAATCGGAAGCCTGTGCCAACATACGTGCGGTGGTTTTTTTTTCTGCCCCACTTTTTTCATCAACAGTCACGAAGAAGACCTTAACGAGATAGAAACGGTCTCCATTCTCGTTGAAGAAAATCTCAGAGAGGCGTGCACGCTTGATGTCAGTGACGACAAACTCTCCTGAAACGAAAGGCCGTATCTCTTCAATGATACGGGTTTCTGCTTCGGTAAAAGAAAGGGCATCAACCAGATAGGGTTCCGTCACTTTCTTCTGCATCCCATTCTCCATCATCTTGTCGAAGGAGACCTTACATTCGAACCAATTGTTCATAGTTATTTTTTCCGGATTTCCTGTACTTTCTTTTGTGACTGCCACGCCGTGGAGCAGGAGAAAGAGGTGAAGAATCAAGAAGCTTGAAGTCAAGCTGTTTACGTTCAAGGTTAGCTGCAGCGACTTGGATGGTGATAGGATCGCCGAGTCGGTAGGAGTGTCGAGTACGCCGTCCGATGAGGCAATAATTCTTATCGTCGAACTCGTAAAAGTCATCGTTAAGGTCACGGATAGGGACAAGGCCTTCACACTTATTGTCGTCCAACTCAACGTACAATCCCCATTCGGTAACACCAGAGATGATACCCTCGAAGGTCTGTCCAAGTTTATCTTTCATGAACTCTACCTGTTTGTACTTGACGGAAGCACGCTCGGCATTAGTAGCAAGGGTCTCCATAGCGGAGGCGTGTTTGCACAAGTTTTCATACTCCTCCTGTACCGGATTTTTTCCTCCGTTTTTATATTGAGAGAGAAGACGATGTACCATCATATCAGGGTAACGGCGGATAGGTGAGGTGAAATGAGTGTAGTACTGAAAAGCGAGGCCATAGTGTCCGGCGTTATGAGTGGTGTAACGGGCTTTTTGCATGGCACGGACAGCGAGAGTATCAATAAGGTTCTCTTCGGGTTTGCCGTGAACCATATCCAGTAAGCTATTAATCTCTTTAGAAAGGTCGGTCACATTTCCCTGTGTATTGAGCTTATATCCCAAGCGTGAGATGAACGCGGCAAAGTTGTCTATCTTTTCGGCATCGGGCGGTTCGTGGATGCGGTAAACGAATGTCGGTGGAGCCTTCCGCTTATTAGGGAGAGCAAAATGTTCGGCTACCGTACGATTGGCAAGAAGCATGAACTCTTCTACCAGCTTATTAGATTCCTTCGCTTCCTTGAAATAGATACTTAACGGTCGACCATCGGCATCAATATCGAACTTCACCTCATAACGGTCAAAATTGAGGGCGCCGTTCGCGAAACGCCGTTCGCGAAGTTTGACGGCAATAGTGTTCAAAGCGAGGATTTCGGCACAGCAGTCGCCTTGTCCACTTTCTATTACTTGTTGTGCTTCTTCATAAGTGAAGCGGCGGTCGCTCCGTATGACAGTCCGGACAAGGCGCGAGGAAAGGACACGAGCCTCAGCGTCCAATTCGAAAATAGCGGAGAAGCAAAGCTTGTCTTCATGGGGGCGCAGAGAACAGATGTAATTACTCAACCGTTCCGGAAGCATGGGAATAGTACGGTCAACGAGGTAGACGGAAGTGGCACGCCGACGAGCTTCCTCTTCAATAGCACTATCGGGTGTCACATAATGGGTGACATCGGCAATGTGTACACCTACTTCCCAATTTCCCGACGGGAGGATTCGAGCAGAAAGAGCATCATCGAAGTCTTTGGCATCTTTAGGGTCAATGGTAAAGGTGAGAATGGCACGGAAGTCCTCACGTTGAGCGATCTCTTTCGCCGAGATCATATCCGGAATTCTCTCGGCTTGCTGTTCGATCTCAGGGGGGTAAGTGTATGGGAGCCCGAATTCAGCGAGGATAGCATGCATTTCGGCATTATTATCGCCCGCCCGCCCGAGTATGTCAAGGACTTCACCAATAGGATTTTTATTTTCTTCAGGCCACTCTATAATACGGACAACCGCTTTATCACCATCTTTTCCCCCTTTGAGACGGTTACGTGGAATGAAAATATCGTTAGCGAGTGTCTTATCTTCTGTGAGAAGAAAGGCGTAACTGTGGTTCACTTGCAAACGACCGGTGAAAGTAGATTCCTTGCGTTCAAGAATCTCAAGGACTTCGCCTTCGAGTTCGGCCCGTCTGCGACAGGCAAAGAGTTGCACTTTAACATGATCGCCATCCATGGCATGATGGGAATTACGTTCGGCGACGAAGATGGAAGTGTCCTCACCATCTGGGATAAAGGAATTTTTACCATTGCTACGCCGGAAAAACGTACCCACAACAACCGACGATTGAAAAGTTGGAGAGGGATCTCTACGCTTGTCCTTGTTCATCTGTGTCTAATTTCTACCTCTCACATCCTTATGGCAACGAAGGTACGATTAGTTTTCAGATGTTGAAACCGGAGATACTTACGACGGGTTGCTCACCACGAGTATCCACGTCTTGCAGGCGCACAGTAACGGTCTTTTTTTCGCCGGGCATCAGAGAAAAGAAGTTGTCACTGAAAAAGACGGGGAGAATACGCCTGGCCGTTACACCGCCATTCACTTGAAGGCGAATCATGAGGGCAGGTGTAGAGGTTTCGTTTTGCAGGGTGGTGGAAAGAAGCCACTCCCCACCGATTTCGTTGACACTCGTTTTTGTTGTCAGGCTCGTTTTCGGTAATTGATGGAGAGCCTGATAGTTACCATCTTCTTTGCTACGCCAGTAAAAATTGTCGGAAACAAGGATCCCATCTTCCGTGAGTGTGAGCCGGATAAAGAAGACGGTAGAAAGCGTTCTAGGTAATTCCAGGGAGAAACATTTGACGGTGCTGTCTTCATTACTATTTACAAGGAGATCTTTTTCCCATCTGATAGATCCGTCCATATTAATAAGTTGCGCCTTAGCGGCAAGAGCGTGACGGTCACGTGCATGGTAATTGACCACTTCTATGCCGTCCCAGACGGGATTCCATTGTATGTGAAGGGGCTCATTCGCTTTTTGACAAGCAAAATAAGCAGCTGTAGGGTCGAAATAATAATCATACGTCTGCCAAACCATTGAAGGCCAGGCGGGATGACTCATCCAGAGGAGCAAACCCCGTCGATGTTCGCTTCGACCTTCAAACATAGCACGATAGCCATTATAGTTTATCCATTGCGCCCACTCGGCGAATTGACGGGCATTAGCAGGTTGCCCGAAAGCCTTCTCAATCATTTCGTTGAAGGTAGCTGCCGATTGAGCACTTGCCAACGTGTAATCGTGTAGGCCGTAAAAATTATTCTGTGGCCAGAGCTTACCGGCAGGGATCGTTTGGGCAAGGCTCTCATAGGTCATCACATTGGGCATGCCCCGTTCGCTGTGGAAACGATCACCACCGTAAAGCAGATAGTACTCTTTCGGGGGCAAGGCACGGTAAGGTCCTTTACCACTCACCACACCGGCGGCGGAGTTAGAGATATAGTGAATACCCGGATGGAGGGCAGGGAGCATAGTCCTGATAGCCCTATCAAGGGCTTCGGGCGGATTGCCTTCGTTACGCCCAACATAGATAGCTATGGATGGGTGATTACGGATACGCTTGACGAAATCTTCAGCGTTCATCATAAAAAGGTCGTTGTCATCAGGGACGGGGCCGTCCCAGGGGTTGGCCAACCAGAAGTCCTGCCAAACCATTATACCGTGTTTGTCACAGGCTTCGTAGAAAGAATCATCACCTGTCTGTCCAACCCAGTTCCGTATGAGCGTAAAGTTCATATTGGCATGATGGGCTACAGCGATATCATATTCACGAGATCGATAATTTAGGTTCGATTCTGAAAAACCCCAGTTACCTCCGCGTCCGATAAACCGTCGCCCGTTGATAAAAAGGGTCAATATTCCCCCGTCTTCGTTGAAATCCATCTGCCGCACACCAGAAAAGAAACGCTTCGTGTCGGAGGGTTCCCCTTTTTTCACCTCGAAACACAGTTCTACTTCGTAAAGATTTGGAGCACCATAACCTTTCGGCCACCAAAGTCGAGGATTTTCTACACGCAATACAGGATGTGTCTGCGGATCGAAAAGTACTGTCCGCGATTCTTTCCCTGCCAAGGAGACTTCCTGTTCAAACAGGATCTCCCCAAAAGTTCCCCAAAGTGTTCCCGTGACGGTCTCGTCAGAGTGATTACGTAAGGTTATATCTATAAACAGGTCTGCTGAGGTAGTATCGGGCAAGGGTAATTTGGCACGTATGAATGGTGATTCAATCGTGACTTTTCCCGTAGAAGTCAGAAAGACATCGTCCCAAATACCGATATTCCGTCCACGAATCGTCGGTATCCAATCCCAACCGATACTCGCATGAAAAGTCGGGTTATCGCGTCCGAGCACTCCGCCATTCTGGTCGGCACTGATCGCTGTTTGTTCTTTTACAGAACCGATGTGTGCGTTTTTGATAATTCTTACAGCAAGAACATTGGGGCCGTCTTTCTTTACAAGATCCGTCACATCAAACTGCCCTCTCAGGAACGCTCCTTCGATGCGTCCTACTTTTTCCCCATTAAAAAAAATATCGGCTTTCCAATTGATGCCGTTGAAGTTCAAGAATATCCGTTCACCGTCGAAATTGACAGGGAATCGGAATTCATTGCGATACCAAAAATCAGCATTGAAGAAAGATTCGGAGATCTGTAACTGATTATCTCCGTAGTTTGGATTCGGCAAAGCGTCTACTTTCAGGAAACTCGTCAGTACCGTGCCGGGAACTGTCGCTATCAGCCACTCACTGTCATCGAAATCCGTCGTTGCAAGAGCTTCTCCCTCAACAGTTACCTCTGACGTTCGTTGCAATTTCCAATTCGCTCCCGTCAAATCCCAACGGTTACCTTTCATTCCTGGCGCAACTTTGGGACGCGAGATAAGTCCTCCTTTGCCGAATATCTCCAGTTCACTCAATATATAGGGTTTTCCTTTTTTTGCTTCCGTCATTCGTAACTGTACAAACCGTCCTTTTTGTACCCCGTTAAGACTGATCACGTCAGTTAGCTCGTCTCCATCCGGTAAGGTGGCGGCTTCTTTCCAGGTTTGTCCGTCTTCCGAAACGAGGATACTTCCTGCCATCGCCTTATTTATCCAATGTAATGAGACTTTGTCGAAGTTTGCCACTGTACCCAAGTCTACATATAACCATTCCTCATCCGTACCTGCGCTCATCCACGCACTTGTGAACATATGCGATGGCACGATAAGCAACTCTTCGTCACCACAGAAAAACTCCCACTCGCTGAATGCCCAAGCCTTTACTCCCGGCACGTGTATATCTATGCGGTAAGAACTATATTTTATCGTTTTCTTGAAGTCAAGCAGTTTATCAAAATCCTCAATTTTTTCTTCCCCCGTGATCTCTGCCAAGGGCGTCCATATTTCTTTGTCGTCCGAACCGTAACAAGTAATTTCATAGCCTTTCGCGGCATTTTCTCCATACGTAACGGTTGCTTTGAACACCATTCTGTCCATTTCTGCGACGAAGTTATTCATCGTCAGATACAAAGAGACACTATCATCCGCCTCCATGCGGTATTTCGAATCTATCTTCCCATCAAAGAGCCATTCTCGTTCATTTTTTTTCAATTCTCCTGCCGAAGTGGATACGGAGAGAGTGGCTGGTATCTCCGACGTTATGATGCCATCGGTTACCAACTGCGCCGTCAGGTTATAGTCATAGCTTGATGAATGATAAGCTGCCCGCCATTTAGCAATATTCCTGTACGTATCGTCTACCACCAATTCCGGTGAAGGATCTTCCACCGGAGATCCGGGATAAATCCCAATCTCTCGTGTATAGTATTCCGACCGACTTTCTGTTTCCACCTTCTTTGTACATCCTCCCTCTATGGCGACAAAACCTATCGTCGTTCCTATCAAGACAAAATAAGATACTGTCTTTTTCATGTTTTGATATAAAAGCTATCTGTTACCCGCAAAGGTAACAATCTCTTTTCAGCTATCCCTGTAATAAAGCCTTGCGCGACTAATTGTTGTTACTACAGAAGGCTATGTACCCGAAGTAATACTCCTTCTTACACTTTTTTCGACACGCAACCTTGATAAAAAAGCTCTCTCCAACGCTATACGCTGAAGAGAGCTTCACAAATAAATAGAATCAACTTTTATAGTAACTGAGCTACTTCTTAATAAAAGAAAGCTTTTCACCTATTCTATTTTCATCAAAAGAATAGAGAATCAATTCAGTACCCTTATCTGTTTCCGACACTTTCTCGAAAATGAATTTTTCACTATAATTTTCATTCTTACATGTGATCACCGTCTTTTCTTCTTCCCCAGTATCGGAAGTTACTTTTTCAGAGGCAACAGTATACGTACCCGCTTTTTCTTGGTAGGTATATGTACCGTCTTCTTTGAAAGTGACCATGTAAGGATCATCTTCAGAATCGAATTCCCATGAACCTAAAAACTCGTATTTGTTTTCGGGTTCATCATCGTTTCCACAAGAAGTGAAGTTAACACTCACAGCTAATGCAAGCATTAGCATCCATAGGACAGAAATTACTTTTTTCATTGTACTTTATTTTATGTTTAAAAAGCTTTTACGTTAGCTGTTGAAATCCAATTCACACATTTCAGAGTATCTATATTACACTTGTTTACGGCCTCAAAGGTAGTAATAATTAGAAACAAATCACAATCCTAAGTAATAAAAGATGAAAGTACGGAGTTTCAGCTTTTTGTAGAAGCTTTTTTCAGTATAAAACAAGCCTGGTCGCCATCTTTAATCTTATTTAAGATTTTAGCTTGTTTCTTACATTCTCTAATACAAGACGATTCGACAGCGATATGTTCATGAAGTGTAATGTTTCTACTATATTTTTCGCCGTCCAGAAATTGCCCTTCCGTGGAATCGTAAGATATCCGATACAACACAAATCCACAACTCGTTGCCAGACGCGTGATACTGTTCGTTGTATGCAAAAAGAAATGACGGGGTGCATCCAGTTGAGACCAATTCACTCCATACTTACGCCATGCAAACGAATCGGAGACCGGAATCCTAATCAATACTTCTCCCTCCGGATTGAGTAGCCTGTACAATTGCTTCAGTACACCATACGGGTTATCCATGTGCTCAAAAGAATGATGCAGCATAATTAAATCATATTTTCCGACATGATTGAATACGTCTGATTTGAACACCTTGACACCCCATGTATAAGTAATATCGGCCTCTATAAAGGGATCTATTCCTGTCAGATTCTTAAATCCCCAACTACTCATTTGTCGCAAAAGACGACCGCTACCGCATCCTACATCTAATATGGATGATGTTTTCGATAGCTTTTGCAAAGCATGTACCCATTTAAAATTCCTGAGATAGGGCAGCTTGTGTAAGGGTACTTTGAAATTCCAATAGAGAATAATAAGAAACCATTTTATACAATCTATCAACTTCTTACTTTTACAACTCAGCGTAGCTAATGACTGGTAGGAATAGTAACTTTCACTTGGATAATACTTAGACAAATCTTTCGGGGGCGTTACAATTTGTAAACATCCACAGAACGAACATTTGAAATAGGTAAATTCGTCCCGAAACCCAAACATCATTTCCTTAGCAATTACAATCTGATTATTCTGTGTGTTTGCACATACTTTACACTGACAAGTTGTCTTATTGTTACCTACTACGCTACTATTTTCTGAGAAATTCCGGGCACTTCCGGAAAGATTTTGATCAACGATTGATGTAATCTGCTGATTTTCAGTGAGTGACGGGGGGGGGTAATCATACTTTACTATTCTTGATTTAACTATTCAATTTGCACCAAAGGTAACAAAAGTAGGTAATAGAGCGGTATCTGATACATAGTTATATGTGTGGGAGGGCAGGCCGTTCAAGAACTCGGCGACGGATAGACGTTTTTTTCCTTCGAGTTGAATGGAGAGCAGGCGGAGGTAACCGTCAGTGGTGAGGACATCGAGCGTTTTAGCTTTGAGATCGGGGATTAAAGTCCCGACTGGTAGTATCTTTTCGGGGCATAGTGTATAAAGATAGGGATGGAGATTAGTATGCGCCTCGGAGAGAAAGATTTTGAGCTGGCGGGGAGGAAGACCATGAAGGTGGATATACGTCCATGCGGCGGGGATAGGAGAAAGGCCTCGTATGAAATTATAGATGACGTGAGTAGGAAATGTCCATTGAATACGGCAGTTGTCTTTGAAGAGTTTGGGGGCAACAGGTAGAGGAAGGTTATCGGTGCAAGCGGATTGAGGCGGGGTTGTTGGGATACCGGAAAGGAGGAGGTCGGTGGTGGTGGTAATGAGGGAGGGGGATATCTCCATGAGCGTATCGGCAAGAGAAGCGGCGGTATCGTCAGGCTCAATAGCGACGGTACGCTGGAGGAGGATGCGTCCGGTATCCATACCGGCGTCAAGGAGAAAAGTAGTCAACCCTGTCTGAGTCTCACCATTGATGATAGCCCAATTGATAGGGGCGGCGCCACGATATTGGGGGAGGAGGGAGGCATGGAGGTTGAAAGTGCCGAGAGGGGGAAGGCCGAAGACTTCGGGGGGAAGCATCCGGAAGGCAACTACGACTTGTAAGTCAGGTCGGAAAGCGCGAAGAGTTTCAAGAAAGACCGATTCACGAAGGGAAACGGGTTGGAGGACAGGTAACTCAAGTTCAAGGGCATATTGCTTGACAGGGGAAGGCTGGAGGGTATTGCCATGTCTGCCGACAGGCTTATCGGGCTGGGTAACGACGGCTACGACCTGATAATCACCCTCAATGAGCGCCCGCAGGGAGGCAACGGCGAAAGTAGGAGTCCCCATGAAAACGATACGGGTATCAGATTTCTTCATTCAGTCACCAGAATAATTTTCAACGAGGATCTCGCGGTAAGAGTCAAAGATTCTGGATTTGGACATGAAACCAAGGTAACGACCGTTTTCATCCACAACGGGAAGATTCCATGCCTTAGTTTCATCGAAAATATTCATGATCTTTTCCATCGGCATATTGTAACGAAGCACCGCTTGCCCGGCCACCATGAACTTAGAAACCTTAAACCGTTTGTAAAGTTCGGGACGAAAGATGATGTTACGGATATTATCAAGACGAATGATGCCAAGCAATTTGTCTTCGTCGTCAAGGACAGGATAGACGTTGCGCGTACTGCGGGCTACGATCTTAACGATGTCTCCAAGTAACATCTCCGGATGTACGGGGATGAAATCACGCTCAATAACTGCATTACGATCAAGCAAAGTGAGGACGGCCTTGTCTTTATGATGAGTAAGAAGTTCGCCTTTTTGGGCAAGCCGGTAAGAGTGGATACTATGAGGCTCGAAGATGATGATGGTGAGGTATGCTCCAACAGAAACAATCATGAGGGGAAGGAAGAGTTCAAAGCCTCCGGTCAGTTCAGCAATAAAGAAAACACCGGTTAGAGGAGCGTGCATCACGGCGGAGAGCATTCCGGCCATACCGAGAAGGGCAAAGTTCTTTTCGGAGAGCCAGACGTAGAAATCAAGCTGGTTGAGCGTATGAGCAAAGATAAAACCGGTGATACATCCAACAAAGAGACTGGGGGCGAATGTACCCCCACATCCGCCGAGCGCGTTGGTGGCTGTGGAAGCAAAAAGCTTGACGAACATCACGAGAGTAAGAAAGAGGATGATGCCCCAAGTACTATCGTTAAGACCATGAAAGATACTCTGTTCGGTGATGTAGACGAGTCGGCCGTTGAGGAGGTCGGTAATCGTTTCATACCCTTCCCCGTAGAGGGGGGGGAAGAGGAAAATAAGCGTACTGAGGAGAATACCGCCAATCACAAAACGCAAAGGGCTGGAGCCTATCCGCCGGTAAACGCCTTCCATGAAATTGGTCATGCGAGTAAAATAGAGGGCGAAGAGGCCACAGGCGACACCGAGTGCGAGGACGTAAGGGATGCGTTCGAGGGAGATACCTTCTGTTTGCCGGAAAGGGAAAAGGGCTTCGGTACCGGTGAAAAAATAAGAAACGGTGGTGGCAGTGGTGGAGGTGATGAGCAGGGGGACAATAGACGAAAGGGTAAGGTCGAGCAAAAGGACCTCAATGACGAACATCAACCCTGCCACCGGTGCTTTGAAGATACCGGCAATGGCACCAGCCGCTCCACAACCTATTAATAACATCAGTGTGCGCTGTTCCATGCGGAAAAAACGCCCAAGGTTCGAACCGATAGCTGAACCGGTTAAGACAATGGGTGCCTCCGCTCCCACGGATCCTCCGAAACCGATGGTCACGGAAGAGGCCAAGAGCGATGACCATGTGTTATGCGGCTTAATACGGCTCTTGTTGAGAGAAAGGGCATACAACACCTTAGTGATGCCATGCCCGATATCGTCACGAACGCAATAACGCACAAAAACACCTGCCAACAAAGTGCCGACCAAGGGGTAGACGAGGAAAAGGTAGTTACCCCCTTCGAGGTCAAAGTTGGCCGTCAAGCCATGATGTATCCAATGGATAATCTGCTTGAGGGCGATGGCGGCAAGTGCTGTCAGGATACCAACGAGCAGACTGACAATGAGAACGAAAGTCCTCTCTTTGATATGCTTCTCCCTCCAGAGCAGGAAACGGTAGAAACGACTGTTGCTATTGTTGGTGTTGAAAGACTGTCTGTTTGTTTGCAGAAATTCACTCATTCACGAAAGCAAGGATTTCGGACTTTTCTACCAACGCCCCCTGTTTGACGTAAGTACTGATAATGGTTCCGGTGAAACCACTCTTCACCGCTTCAATGCCATAAGGCTGCTGCACATAGCAGAAGGTATCGCCTTTATTGATGGTTGTCCCGACGGCGGGCGGCAAGGATTTATCGTTGTAATCCACCTGCCAGAGGATCTGCCCCGAGCAGGGTGCGTGCACAGGCTTTGCGTTGGAATACTGGGAAAGCACGGCATTCACATCAATAGTAGGAGATTCAATGACGGGACGTTTGACGATGATGGGAGCTTTGGCTTTCTCTTTCGCATCTTCGAGTTCCTTGTTAAAGCGCTCTTTGGCGATGCCGGATTTGAAGTCACGGTACTGGCGTTCGTGCATGGCGAACTCGAAAAGCTCTTCCTGGTCAGAGCCTTCCTCCCACCCGTTCTCTTTCATTTCCTTACGGAAACGATCAAGTTCGTCCGGATAAGGAGTCTGAGGATCACCCGTATAGAATTCTAAACCTTTTTCTTTGGCCAACTGAACGATCTCGGGAGCAAGTTCACCAGGCAGTTTACCGGCTTTACCAAGTATCATACCCCAAGCATCCTTATCAATCATGGAGTAACGAGGTTCATCTTTTGCAAGGGCAAAAATATTCATGAGGGCAATATTCTTCACATACTGGCTGAAAGGCGTTACTAAAGGAGGATAGCCGAGTTTAGGCCAAATCGTTTCTACTTCTTTGAAGAGTTGGACAACGAGATTATTGAGGGAGACTTCAGGCTTGCCTTTTTGCTTGAGGGCCAGATTGATGGCGCTATGCATACCTTTGAGGTCGGCCATCATCGAACCCATCATGCCACCGGGCAGCCCACAACCTACGAGGAGTGAGGTCATAATTTTATTTCCAGGGTCAATGAAAAATCCCAGGAAGTCGTCCATAAAAGTCTGCGTCAGACGGCGGGCTTCCATATACGCTTCCATGTTGATGTCGGGGAGAGAGAAACCAGCGTCCCGCAACATGGCGTGAACGGTGATTACGTCGGGGTGAATCATACCCCATGAGAGCGGCTCCATAGCTACGTCTATCACATCCACCCCGTTCTTAGCAGCTTCAAGCATAGAAGCAACAGAGAAACCTGGTCCCGAGTGGCCATGGTACGATACCATGATGTTGGGAAACATCTGCTTGATACCTTTTATTATCTGCCCAATACTGAAAGGCCGACCTATCCCCGCCATGTCTTTAAGACAGATTTCTTCAGCACCGGCTTCAATGAGTGTCTTGGCAAGATTTACATAGTATTCTACCGTATGAATGGGGGAATAAGTAATACATAGGGATGCTTGTGGAATCATCCCTCCTTCTTTAGCGTACCGGATGGAAGGAATGATGTTACGGGGATCATTGAGTCCACAGAAAATACGGGTAATATCAACACCTTGTGCATGTTTAACTTTGTACATGAGTTTGCGCACGTCAGCAGGGACGGGAAACATACGGAGGGCATTCAGTCCTCTATCAAGCATATGTGTTTGTATACCCACCTTATTGAAAGGGGCGGTAAACTCGCGGACAGCCATGTTAGGGTTTTCCCCATAAAGCAAATTCACTTGTTCAAAGGCGCCGCCGTTGGTTTCCACACGCGAGAAACAACCCATTTCAATAATCACAGGGGCAATCTGTTTCAGCTGATCCACGCGGGGTTGATACTTACCGGACGACTGCCACATGTCTCGGTACAGCAAACTGAGCCTAATCTCTCTACTCATCTTTCTTTACTTAGATAAACGTGAACGAATTATATATTGCCTTTCTAAACTTGTCGCGAAAGTAATGTTTTTTCAACACAAACAGGTTTAGTGTAACCAAATTATAAGCAAACGACCCTATTCTGTTGCATCACACGCAACAGATTACCGCCCCAAATTTTAGCAAGATCTTCATCAGAATACCCTTCGGCAAGGAGCCGGACGGTGAGATTGATCAATTCATTAGTCGCAGAACAACCTTGTATACCTCCTCCTCCGTCAAAATCAGAGCCGATACCGACATGTTCTACTCCGATGAGACGGACGACATGGTTAATATGCCGAACGGCATCGTCGAGGGTAGCAGGAGGAGAAAGAGAGAGAAAACTGTTATACAGGCATATCTGGACCACGCCGCCCTTCTCCGCAAGGGCACACAACTGTTCATCGGTAAGATTGCGGGGATGATCACAGAGAGAACGACACGAGGAGTGTGAGGCAATGACAGGAAGAGTGCTGTAAGCAAGGATATCGCGAACGGTATCTTCGGAAGCATGGGAGATATCTATCATGATACCTAAACGATTCATCTCGGTAACTACTTCACGTCCGAAGGGACTCAATCCCTTCCATTCCCGATTACCGGCAGCAGAGTCGCAGAGATCATTGTCGCCATTGTGACAGAGGGTAATATAGGCTACACCCATATCACAGAAACGGCGAATATTCGCCGGATCTTTGCCGATCGCATACCCGTTCTCAATAGCAGGGATGAGAGCTTTCTTACCCTCTGTTTTGAGTCGATAGAGACTTTCCGGATCAGTAGCAATACCGACACGCGTGGGATTAAGTTCTTCCTGACGATGTACTTCATTAAGCCTATCCATAGCCCGTTGGGTGGCAGCAAGAAGCGAGACCTTGTCACGTTTCCCTTGCGGGATATAGGCCGCCATAAAGACGGCGTCAATAAGTCCCTTTTCCATGAAAGGAAGGTTCACCTGCCCCGAAGGCGCATTCCCATCCGGAGCGATGGTGGCAAGGTTGAATGGGCCGGGGTAAAAACGGTTGGGAGTATCGGTATGGGAATCAAGGGTGAGGATTTGCCGGTGGAGCATTTTAGCGTGACGGAAAAGAGCCGCCTTATCCGTCAAGTGGCGAAAAAGGCTAAAAGCGGCAACATTAGTGGCGGATAAAGCCTCAGGATGCCATTGTACACTGAAAATCTCCTTTTCGGTATGTTCTATCGCTTCGTTGATACCGTCCGGTGAAGTAGCCGTGGCTATAAATCCAGGAGCAAGGCGGCAAACAGCCTGATGATGGAAAGAATTGACGAGCAAAGTATCTGTGGCAAGAATCTGACGGAGGCGAGAAGGTATGCCGGTGAGACGGACAGTATGTGTTAGTTGTTCGCGCGGAGCGGATTGAACGTGTTTGATCGCAGGCGTTTCTAACTGACTTTTTATATCTTGATAAAGCGTGCCACCGAAGGCAACATTAATGAGCTGATGTCCCCTACAAATACCGAAGATTGGTAACTGTCTGTTAACAGCCAATCGTAGTAACAGGAATTCATTCTCATCGCGCAAGGTGTCTACTTCTTCCAGTCCCGGTACAGGTTCTTCACCCATAAAAAGGGGATTGACATCAATACCACCACTCAACAATAACCCATCAATGGAGGCGACTATAATATCAAGCGCTTCTATATCTTTCAGTGGCGGAATCAGTAACGGTACACCTCCCGCCCGCCAAACGGAAAGGAAGTAGTCTTCTGCCAGCCGGGCATTGCCGTCCACACGATTTACGGATATACCGATTACAGGATGTTCTCCCGTCACCTTTGTTGCCGCCACGTGGAGGTCAACATTTTCATACAACTGTTGCAGATCAGATGACTGTACAACTACATTCATAGTGAGAAATATACTAATTTATTAAACCAAGCGTTTTATTTCCGGAAGCATCACAAAGATGCCAAAAGATGCCTATGAAGAGAACATTTACCCGCTGTTTATTTACTGTTGAGGAAGAGAAAGAGAAAATTTCGGAAGTAGGGGTACCCAGTGAACAGACACTGGATTTCATCCGGCGATTTGCCAGAACGTACAAGCCGGGATCAGAAGAGGGGATTGGACACTTTCTCTTCGAGGAGGACAAGGGTTATCACTTCGCGGATATCTTCCACGTAATGGAAGTTTAGGCCAAAGAGGTAATTGGGCGTTATTTCGTCAATATCTTTTTCGTTTGCTGTACAAAGAATGATTTCTGTGATCCCCGCCCGTTTGGCGGCAAGTATTTTTTCCTTAATCCCGCCCACGGGGAGAATTTTCCCTCGTAGTGTGATCTCTCCCGTCATGGCGATATGGCTTTTCACCTTACGTTGCGTAAAGACCGACACTATTGACGTGGTCATCGTAATCCCTGCGCTAGGGCCATCCTTAGGGATAGCACCTTCGGGAACGTGGATGTGGACATTCCACTGCTCGAAAAGCTCTTCGGGAATCCCGAACAGCGAGGCGTGAGCATGTACATATTCTAGAGCCAATATGGCAGATTCTTTCATCACGTCACCAAGGTTACCTGTCAAGGTCAGTTTCTGCCCTTTTCCTTTACTCAGGCTGGTCTCCACATACAGAATGGTGCCGCCCACAGCCGTCCACGCCAAGCCCGTTACCACACCTGCATAGTTATTCCCCTGATATTGGTCTCGGAAATACTCCGGCTGACCCAAATAAGTCTTCAAGTCTTTCGGATAGATATAAGTAGGGACAGGCTCGTCGGCCGCCACCTTACGTGCCATTTTACGCATGATCTTAGCTATTTTCTCATCAAGTTCCCGTACTCCGCTTTCGCGGGTATAGGATTCGATAATCATCTGAAGCGTCTTAGTCGGCAGTCTTACCGAACGCTTGGGAAGGCCGTGGTTTTCTATCTGTTTAGGGAGAAGGTGACGTCGGACTATCTCCACTTTTTCTTCCATAATATACCCATTCACTTCGATAAGCTCCATCCTGTCGAGCAACGGTTGGGAGATATTGTTGATGTTATTAGCCGTAGCGATGAACATCACCTTACTGAGGTCATAATCCACATTGAGGTAATTATCATGAAAGGTACTGTTTTGCTCCGGGTCAAGCACTTCCAGAAGGGCTGAAGACGGATCTCCCTGATAACCCGACATATTGCCCACCTTATCTATTTCGTCAAGGACAAATACAGGATTTGAAGACTTGGCCTTGAGTAGGTTTTGCAAGATACGCCCGCACATCGCTCCGATGTATGTTCGTCGATGCCCCCTTATCTCAGCTTCATCATGAAGCCCTCCCAGCGATACCCGTACATATTTTCGTTTCAGAGCCTGGGCTATAGACTTTCCCAGCGATGTCTTTCCTACTCCCGGAGGGCCATATAGGCAAAGGATCGGCGATTTCATATCATCTTTTAGTTTCAGCACCGCCAAGTGTTCGATAATTCTCTCCTTTACTTTCTGTAAGCCATAGTGATCTCTATCAAGCCTACCGGAAACATGGGACAGGTTGAAATTATCCTTCGTATAAATCCCCCATGGGAGGTCAACCAACGTTTCAAGGTATTGTATCTGCATGGGATATTCTGAGGATTGGGTATACGTACCCTCAAGCCGTTTGAGTTCTTTTTCAAAAAGTTCCCCTACTGATTGAGGCCACCGATTACGCTTTGCTTTCAGACGTAATTCTCGAATCTCCGCGCCTCCTGATGTACCCGACAGTTCTTCTTGAATCGTATGGAGTTGTTGCTGGAGGAAGAATTCCCGTTGTTGCCGGTCCATGTCATGGATAGTTTTCATCTGGATATCCACCTTAATCTCCATCAGCTGACATTCGCGGTTAAGAATCTTGAGTAGCATGTATGCTCGCTCGCAAAGATTATTAACGCTCAGCAATTCCTGTTTTTCATCAGGATTGGAAGTGAGGTAATAACTTGCGAAGTTCAACAAGTATTTATGGTCTTTGGATGTCTTCACCGAAAAGACAATCTCTTTGGGAGGATCCATGTTTTTCATAATATGCAACATCACGTCACGTATCCTCACCATTAATGTCCGAAATTCAAGCTCTTTTTTTGGAGGGATTACTTCCGAAAGCAATTCGATCCTCCCCGTGCAATCCATTGGATTGAGGCTCTTTAACTGAAGCCTCTTTAATCCCCACAATACCACCATTAACCCTGCCCCTTCCGGATGTCCGAATATCCGTACCACCTTACATACTACTCCTACCGGGTACACATCTTCACATACAAGTTTTTCCGCCTTCAAAAACTTTTTCCTCACCACCCCGATCAGCTGTTTTTTCCGTACCGCCATTTTCACTATCCGGATCTGCTGCGGACGCATAAGGCACAAGTTCATTACGATATGAGGAAATACGCTCACCTCCTCCAGTACAAGAATCGGCAGATCGTCGCCAATCTCTTCCACACTTTCTGTTTCTTCATCCAGGATCTCTTCTTTATTGTATGGATCCATGAAATAAGTTATCGTCTGCGGACTATCCCAGTCGAAGAAGTCTCTTTCCTCCTCATTTTCTTCTTTCCCTTCCAGCTTCTTTTTCGATGGGCACTTTGGCTTTTGTTCGATAAGAGAGCTTGTTTCTTTTTCTTCGGCAGGAATGTCGCCGTCCGGCGTCATATTCTTTTTTGAAGACATTGTTCCGTGTTTGTGTTAGACGCTCCAAAAGTAACTTTTCCTTCTTAACCCCTTCTATCCCTCCTCCCTTCGCTCTTCTTCCCTTGGGGAGGATGTCAAAGCGAGGACGAGAGCGGTGCGGGCAGGCAGGTAGAGGCGGAGGATTTGGTTGTCAACGTGGTGGATGAGTGCGTGATCAATAGCGCCGAATCCGCCGTAGATGGGATGGTCGGTATTAAGGATAATATGGTAACTACCTTGGGTGACGGGGATGGAATAGTCGGTAAACGATTGAGTAGGATTGAAATTGAAAACGAAGAGAAAGTAACCGCGTGTGAAAGCGAGAACCTGATGTTCATCGTGTTCGTAGACTTTGGAAGGGGTAGCGTGCCAGAGGGTGGCGTGTTGGCGGGTAAGGAGGAGCATATCACGGTCAAAAGCAGCAAGGAGAGTATATTTGAGGTAAGGATCATCTACGAGGTTCCATTGTCGGCGTGCGTAATGGTAAGACCAATCGTTACCTTTTCTAGGAAAGTCAATCCATTCGGGGTGTCCGAATTCGTTGCCCATGAAATTGAGGTATCCTCCATTAGCAGTAGCGAAAGTGATGAGGCGGATAATCTTATGGAGCGCAATGGCGCGATCAATGGTCAAAGTATGGTCACGGAGTTGCATGTGGGTGTACATCTCTGCGTCGGCGAGGCGGAAAATAATGGTTTTGTCTCCGACAAGAGCCTGGTCATGGCTTTCGGCATAGCTAATAGTAAGTTCGTCGGGACGATGGTTAGTGAGTTCGTACCAGAGGGTAGAGGGACGCCAATGTTCGTCGGATTGTTCCTTAATGAGTTTGATCCAGAAATCGGGAATATTCATAGCCAGACGATAGTCAAAGCCGTAACCTCCGTGCAGGAAAGGTGCGGCAAGTCCGGGCATACCGCTGACTTCTTCGGCGATAGTCAAAGCGTGGGGATTAACGTCATGGATGAGGCGGTTGGCCAAGGTAAGGTAAACGATAGCGTCAGTATCTTGTGTACCGTCGAAATAGTTATCGTAAGAAGTGAAGTGTTGTTCCAGTCCATGGTTGAGGTAGATCATGGAAGTGACGCCATCGAAACGGAATCCATCGAAACGAAATTCGTCAAGCCAATACTTGCAGTTGGAGAGAAGGAAGTGCAAGGTTTGTGGCTGCCCATAGTCAAAAACGAGCGAATCCCAGGCCGTATGGTAACGCCTTACGCCGGTGTGAAAATATTGGTGTATAGAACCGTCAAGTTGGTCAAGCCCTTCGTGAAGATTTTTGACAGCATGACTGTGGACGATGTCCATGATGACGGCGATACCCAGCGAGTGCGCCTCATCAATAAGAGCTTTAAGTTCTTCGGGCGTACCGAAGCGTGAGGAAGGTGCGAAGAAATTGCTGACGTGGTATCCGAAGGAACCGTAGTAAGGGTGTTCCTGAATAGCCATGAGTTGAATGGCATTGTATCCTGCGCGATGGATACGCGGAAGGATATGGAGGCGGAAGTGTTCATAGGTGCCGACTTCATGCCGTGCAGTAGCCATGCCAATATGAGCTTCGTAAATCAGAAGAGGATCGGTTTGGGGACAGAAATGTGGAATACGGAAGATATAGGGTTGAGGTTCCCAGACCTGTGCGCTGAAAAGATGAGTGACATTGTCCTGCACCACGCGCCTACACCAGGCGGGGATGCGTTGGGCGGATCCACCGTCCCATTCGACAAGTATCTTGTAGTGCTGACCATGACGAAGGGTGTCAATAGAGAAGAAACCTTCCCAGATGCCATTGTTTATTTTCCGGAGGGCAAAAGGCTCTTCTTTATTCCAGTGATTGAAATCGCCGGTGAGGTAAATGGCAGTAGCGTTGGGGGCCCATTCCCTGAACGTCCAACCGTCAGGTGTACGGTGAAGGCCGAAATAAAGATGTCCGGAAGCCCAGTCGGCGAGAGATTGTGTACCTCTCGTGAGCTGTTGTTCACGGACAAGTGCATAGTGATGACGCTCTTCAATGACGTTGGCATAAGGGTTGAGCCAACTATCCCCTTCAATGAGTTGTAAGGGAGAGGAGACGTCAATTGAAAATACCTCTTTTGTGGGATTGCACATAGCTGTTTATGGGGATACTTTTGTGTCATGCAAGGGATGAAAATCTTTTCCCCCTGCAAATCCGACCATTCTGTTTCTGTTGCTTTGCTGCCCCTGCCTGATCTTTCCGATGGAGAAGGCGGGGGCGTTTTTTTGTATACGGCATATCAAAGGACAATGTTGACAATCTTATGGAGGATAACGATGATCTTGCGCGGAGAAACATTTCCTTCGAGTCGCTGGCAAGTGAGGGGATGAGCAATAACGGCAGCTTCTACTTCGGCAGCAGTCAAATTGGCGGATAGAGAAAGTGTGAAACGTACTTTCCCGTTGAAAGAGATTGCATAGGTATCGGTATTTTCCTGCAAAAGCATCTCATTGAAGTCAGGCCACCGTGCATCGCAAATTGATCCCGTTTCTTCGGGATAAAGGCGATGCCAAAGATCTTCGGCAAGATGAGGGGCGAAGGGTGCAAGCACGATGCTGAGGGGACGGAGGATGTCCCTGGTAAGAGGGCGCAGGGAAGTGAGTTCGTTGACACAGATCATGAAGGCACTAACGGAGGTGTTGAAAGAGAAATGTTCGATGTCGAAGGTGACTTTCTTAATCAGTTTGTGGATGGCCTTCAAAGCCTTGGGGTCAGGGGCAGTATCGGCCACAGGTTCGTAGAGGGCGACAAGTTTCCTCAGGAAGCGGTGAACGCCGTCAATACCATTGGTATCCCAGGGTTTGGATTGTTCAAGGGGACCGAGAAACATCTCGTAGAGGCGGAGGGTATCGGCTCCGTAACGTTCGACAATAAGGTCAGGATTGACCACATTATACATAGACTTGGACATCTTTTCCACAGCCCATCCACAAACGTAACGGTTACCTTCTTCGAGAATAAATTCCGCATCGCGATATTCGGGATTCCACTTCCGGAAAGCATCAATATCAAGGATATCGTTGGAAACAATATTGACATCTACATGGAGGGGAGTAACTTCGTAGTTGTCTTTGAGATTGTAAGAGACGAAACGATTAGCGCCATTGATACGGTAAACAAAGTTGGAGCGTCCTTGTATCATGCCTTGGTTGATGAGGCGGCGGAACGGTTCATCTTCGCAGGCAACGCCGATATCGAAAAGAAACTTGTTCCAGAAGCGAGAGTAAATGAGGTGTCCGGTAGCATGTTCGGTACCGCCGAGGTAGAGATCAACGTTACGCCAATAAGAATTAGTTTGGGAAGAGACAAGGGCTTGGTCGTTCTTGGGATCCTGATAGCGGAGGAAATAGGCAGAAGAGCCTGCAAAGCCCGGCATAGTATTCAGTTCGAGAGGGAAGACTGTACGACGGTCAATACGGGCGGTATCGGTCACTTTCTGCTGCACAGTGTCCCACGCCCATTGGGTGGCGTGCCCGAGGGGAGGGTCTCCGTCAGCAGTGGGGAGGAATTTGTCCACTTCGGGAAGCTCCAGGGGAAGACATTCTTCGGGAAGGGTTTGAGGGAGGCCGTCGGCATCGTAGTAAACAGGAAACGGTTCGCCCCAGTAGCGTTGTCGGCTGAAGATAGCGTCGCGAAGGCGGTAATTCGTTTTGATGTGACCCAGCCCATGCGCTTCGATGTAATCCTTGGTGCGCGCGATAGCTTCTTTGACAGAAAGTCCGTTGAGGACAAACCCCTCTTCTCCTTCCTTAGGCGAGTTGATGAGGATCCCTTCCTTGGCGTCGAAGCTTTGGGTGGAGACGTCACAACCTTCGATGAGGGGAAGGATAGGCAGGGAGAAATGTTGTGCAAAGGCGTAGTCACGGCTATCGTGAGCAGGGACGGCCATGATGGCACCCGTTCCGTAGCCGACCAGAACATAGTCGCTTATCCAGACAGGGATAGCTTTGCCCGTGAGAGGATGCCGGGCATAAGCACCGGAGAAGACACCGGTGACACGACGTTCGGCAATCCGTTCACGTTCGGTACGCTTGCGGGTGGCGTCCAGGTATGCGTCGACGGCAGGACGGTTTTTGGCGGAAGTGACCCTGTTTACCCACTCGCTTTCGGGTGCAAGTACCATGAAGGTGACGCCGTAAAGGGTATCGGGACGGGTGGTGAAGACGGTAAGGGGCTGGTTTACGCCATCTATGCAGAAGTCTACTTCGGCGCCTTCACTGCGGCCTATCCAGTTACGCTGGGTTTCTTTAAGAGAATCTGTCCAGTCAATGCTGTCAAGTCCTTCGAGTAGGCGGTTGGCGTACGCGGAGACGCGGAGACACCATTGACGCATTATTTTCTGTTCAACGGGGTAGCCACCTCTTTCGGAGAGGCCGTTGATTACTTCATCGTTAGCCAAGACTGTACCTAAACCTGGACACCAGTTGACGGCAGTGTCGGCGAGATAGGCAAGGCGATACTCCATGAGGATGGTTTGCCGTTCTTTTTCGGGAAACGCTTTCCATTCTCCGGCAGAGAATGCATGAGGTTGTCCGCAGACGGCATGGAGAGAGTCCGTTCCTTTGGCAGCGAAATGTTCGGCCAAGCTTACGATGGAGCAGGCTTTGTTTTGGTTGAGGTCGTAGTAACTGTGGAACATACGGATAAAAACCCATTGTGTCCAGCGATAATAGTCGGGGCTGGAGGTACGTATTTCGCGGGACCAGTCGAAGCAGAATCCCAGTTTATCCATCTGGCTACGGTAGCGGTTGATGTTGTTTTGCGTAGTGACAGCGGGATGTTGTCCCGTTTGGATAGCATACTGTTCGGCAGGTAACCCGTAGGCATCGTAACCCATCGGGTGGAGGACATTAAAACCGTTCAGACGTTTATAGCGGGCGTATATATCCGAAGCGATATATCCGAGCGGATGTCCCACATGCAACCCTGCACCCGAGGGGTAAGGAAACATGTCAAGCACATAACATTTAGGGCGATCGGTATCCGCCTCAACACGGTAGATATCCTTCTCTTTCCACCATTGCTGCCATTTGGCTTCGATTTCCCTGAAAGCGTAATCCATCGTACTATTCCTTTTTTGTGATCAAGCCACGTCCTCTTCGATAACGAGGTTATTGATAATAAACTCCTGTCTGTTGGGTGTATTTTTACCCATATAAAATTCAAGCATTTCCTTGACGGCATCTTCCTTTTTCATCGTCACGGGGTCAAGGCGAATATCTTTTCCGATGAAGTGCTTGAATTCGTCAGGGGAAATTTCCCCCAGCCCTTTGAAACGCGTGATTTCAGGATTTTTACCCACCTGGCGGAGTGCCTGAAGACGTTCTTCTTCGGAATAACAGTACCACGTACGTTGCCGATTGCGTACCCTAAAAAGGGGCGTTTGAAGGATATATATATGGCCGGCGCGCACAAGGTCAGGAAAGAACTGTAGGAAAAAGGTAATCAGCAGCAACCGGATATGCATCCCATCCACATCGGCGTCGGTAGCGATGATCACGCGGTTGTAACGTAGTCCATCAAGGTCATCTTCGATATTAAGAGCAGCTTGGAGGAGATTGAATTCCTCGTTTTCGTAAACAATTTTTTTAGTCAGCCCATGGGTGTTAAGAGGCTTGCCTCGGAGACTGAAGACAGCTTGGAGATTAGGATCCCTGCTTTTGGTGATAGAACCGCTGGCCGAATCCCCTTCAGTGATAAAAATCGAAGTCTCGGCGCGGTTATCGCCTTTGGTGTCGGTCAGGTGGATACGACAGTCGCGGAGCTTGCGGTTATGGAGGTTCGCTTTTTTTGCACGCTCGCGGGCAAGTTTGGTAACCCCTGCGATAGCTTTGCGTTCTTTTTCGGCATCTTGAATCTTGTGGAAGAGGATATCAGAAGTCTCCGGATTTTTGTGGAGATAGTTATCCAGCTCCTGCTTGACAAAGTCGTTGACAAACTTAGCGATCGTCACCCCACCCGGAGCCATGTCCTTGCTTCCCAGCTTAGTCTTTGTCTGGCTTTCAAACACCGGCTCTTCTACCTTTATACTGATCGCCGCTACGATACCGGCCCTGATGTCGGCATATTCAAACGGTTTGCCGTAATATTCCTTGATCACACGTCCCAACGCTTCGCGGAAGGCGGAGAGGTGGGTACCTCCCTGGGTGGTATGCTGGCCGTTGACAAAAGAGTAGAATTCTTCCCCGTACTGATTACTGTGGGTGAGGACAATTTCGATGTCGGCACCTTTAAGGTGGATAATAGGATATAGGGGATCGGCAGTCATACAGTCGCTAAGGAGATCGGAGAGTCCCCCCTTGGAAAAGAATTTCTTGCCGTTATAGTGGATCACAAGCCCTGCATTGAGGTGTGTGTAGTTTTTTAGCAGGGGTTCGACAAAATCGTCACGGTAACGGTATTCTTTAAAAATCTCCTCATCGGGTTTGAAACACACGAAGGTGCCATTAGGCTCGCTATTGGGTGAAAGGGGATGATCGACAGTAACTTGCGCACGACAATATTCGATTGATTTACATTGCCCCTCGCGAAAGGCTGTAATCTGGAAAAAACTACTCAAGGCATTGACTGCCTTGATACCCACGCCATTGAGGCCGACGGATTTCTTGAAGGATTTATTGTCGTACTTGGCACCCGTATTCATCCGGCTTGACACATCAAGCACTTTTCCCAGCGGAACGCCCCTGCCGTAGTCGCGGACGGTCACGTAACCATCTTCCACAGACACCTCAATTGATTTGCCGAACCCCATCATGTATTCGTCAATCGAATTATCAAGCACCTCTTTGAGGAGCACATAGATCCCATCGTCGGCAGACGAACCGTCCCCCAATTTACCAATATACATTCCGGGGCGTCGACGGATATGCTCCATCCAGTCGAGAGTAGTGATATCCTCCTCGTGATAACCGGATTCATCCGACTGAGTCTGTACTACACGTGAATTGTGATTAAGCTTGCTATTCGTCATGCGGGCAAAAGTAGAGAAATTCGCCTTTTAGATCATCATTATCTTCTTTTTCGAGATAGATGGAGATAGTAGGTACAGATAAGTAAGTTTTCCTACTTTTGAGAGTCGAAAAAAGAGAACCTGTTGCAAAAAAGAATCATTATGGAAAACACGTCCGAACAGTTCCAAGAGGCGATTCGGCGATGTAAGAAGGTCTATGAAAACAAGCTTTCGGATTACGGCGCTTCGTGGCGTATCCTGAGGCCAACGTCGGTTACCGACCAGATCTTTATCAAAGCGGCGCGTATCCGGAGCCTTGAGAAGAAGGGGAAGGCGAGAATTGATGAAGGGATAGAAACCGAGTTTATAGGGATCGTTAACTACGGTGTGATCGGCTTGATCCAATTAGAGGCAGGAAAAAATACGCCCCTTGACCTCCACCATGAGGAGGCGATCGCGCGCTACGACCAGCATATTGAGGCGGTGACGAATCTCATGTGGGCGAAAAATCATGACTATGACGAGGCCTGGCGGCATATGAGGGTGTCTACTTATACCGACATTATCCTGATGAAGCTCTGCCGAATCAAACAGATTGAAGACAATGGAGGACAAACGCTATATTCCGAAGGAATTGATGCCAATTATGCCGATATTATCAATTATGCCCTCTTTGCGCTTATTCAATTGGAAAGGTAGGCGATGATGAAGACGCTTGTAAGAGCTATACAGGTTGTACTGGGGTTGGTATTCGTGTTTTCCGGCTTTGTCAAGGCAGTAGATCCTGTGGGAGGAGGCCTTAAGGTAGGAGAATACCTGACTGCTTTTTTTCCATGGGGGGAGACAGGTGATCTTTTTCCGCTAATACTGGGGGGTATACTCTGTACGGTAGAATTTATTCTGGGAGGAGGCCTGTTGCTGGGTATCTACGTGCCGACGGCCTCCTTAGGTGCATTGCTCTTCATGGTGGTGATGACGCCGATGACACTTTACTTGGCGCTCTTCAATCCGGTGAGCGACTGCGGGTGCTTTGGCGACGCGGTTCACTTAACTAATTGGCAGACGCTAGGCAAGAATGTGCTGCTACTGGGGATGGCTGTGATTTTCTTTTTGAGGGCAAAGATCGCCGGTTACAGATGGCGATGGCGAAAGGAGCAATTGCCGGTAGCGGTGACGCTGGGGGTGGGGCTGGTTGTGTTTATGGAATGGAATTATTCACATTTGCCGATGATTGATTTCCGTCCCTTCAAAGTGGGCGCCGATATACGTACACTGACGCTCGTGCCTAAGGATGCTGACGTTGATGTATACGCCTATTCGTTTATATACAGCAAAGAGGGGGAGGAAAAACGGTTCGGCCTGGAGGACGCCCCCCTGAAAGACTCGTCGTGGAGGTTTGTTGATGCCGAAGCTACGCTGATAAAAGAGGGAGAACGGCCTCTGGTGACCGGCTTTGTACTGTATGATGAGGATGGGAAGGACGTTACGGAGGATGTGCTGAGCGATACCGCACGGCTATACCTGGTAGTAATGCCTTCTGTGGAAAAGGCTGATGATAAATATGCCGAAACAATTAATGCTCTTTTTGACTATGCAGAAAGTCACTCGTATGCGTTCTACGGCTTGACGGCGTCTTCCGAAAGTGCCATCCTCACTTGGAGAGACCGCACAGGAGGGGATTATCCCTTCCTGACAGCCGATGCGACGATTCTACGTACCATTATTCGGGCTAATCCGGGTATCGTATTGATCTGTGACGGGAAAATCACCGGTAAATGGCACCTTGGTGATCTGGCCGAAAAGTTTACTTTTGAGGCCGTAAATGTTTTCAAAAAATGAAGATCCAGCCACTTGAAATAACATAAAGATTATGAGAAAGAAAATTATTGCCGGTAATTGGAAAATGAACAACACGGTGGGGCAGGGTATCTGCCTTGCCAAAGAAATCAACCTTGCGCTGCGGGTAAAGACACCCCAGTGTACAGTGATCTTGTGCGTGCCTCATACGCATATCTCAGCTGTGGAAGGTATTATTGATCACGACAAACTGTTTGTCGGCGGCCAAGACTGCTCTATCTACGAAAAAGGCGCCTATACCGGAGAAGTCTCCGCAGAGATGCTCTTCGGGGCAGGAGCGCGTTACGTGATCCTGGGTCACTCCGAAAGGCGTTCGCTCTGCCACGAAACGGCGGACATCCTGAAAACGAAGGTCGGGAAGGCCTTGATGCATAAACTGAAGATCATCTTCTGCGTAGGTGAATCGTTGGAGCAGCGTGAGGCGGGGAAACATTTCAGCGTGGTGGAAGAACAGCTTAAACAATCTCTCTTCCACCTTACGGACGCAGAGTTCGGTAAGATCGTAATCGCCTACGAACCTGTCTGGGCTATCGGAACGGGAAAAACGGCCTCTTCCGCTCAGGCGCAAGAGATTCATGCCCATATACGCAAGACGATAGCGGCTCACTACGGGAAAGCGATAGCTGACGAGTGCAGTATCCTTTACGGAGGAAGCATGAATGCGGGAAATGTAAAAGAGCTGATTGCCCAACCTGATGTAGATGGCGGATTGATAGGAGGAGCGGCGCTTGCGGCCAATACGTTCCTCCCTATTGTAGAAGCCTATTGAATATTAATGGGGTAAATCCTGTCAAAGTGTCTGGAGAAGGGGCGAGCCTACCGGTTCGCCCTTGTCTTTTTTAGAACGTCTCTTCTTGGTTTTCTCTTTCTTAGGTATGCCTGTAGCATTGTTACACGCAGCTGTGCGGAGGCCGAAATCCCACGTAAGGGAGAGTTGCAGGCAGACGTACCAATCCTTGTTTTTCCAAAGACTGCTCGTGATGCCGTAAGGATCTTTCAACGCCGTAACTCCCTCAAAACCATCGCTCAGCAGTTTGCGGAATGTCAATTCGCTCCCCACGTTTATCCTGTTCATCAGCTTATACTTCACCCCTACCCCTACGGGTATATGCATCGCCACAAACAAACGGTCCCCACCCGACGCTACCGTCAGGCCGAGACCGAAGGCTATGTACGGCGTCAAACGGCGTGTATTCAAGTAACCGAACTTGTCGCTGTACGGAAAGAAATTAAACTCTCCCTGACCGCTTACCTCTATCCACGAACGGCGAAATCTTACTTCTGGAGACAACAGGGCTGGGAAGACGTTATCCGTCCCGTTTGAAGAGCCTGCTATCTGTCCCCATAAAAGCTGTGTCTTGTACGCCCAACGGAAGTTCGGGTTTCCGCGAAACATTGCGCCGACCATCGCCCGGCTGTCCAACAAAGGTACCGTCTTGTTCACGTCCCCTAAGTAAGAGCCCATGCCGCCTGTCCCTCCTATTTCATACTTAAATTCCTGCGCCAAAAGGGCCTCCGTGCTATACCAAAGGAAATATCCCCGGAATAGCAGCAGGCAAAAGATTACCCGTCGTATCAGGCTCATCGTAAATGGGACGTGTTCGTATACCCTATTAACGTTCCGATAGCCCTCAAAGTATACTGCCCTCTCGCAGATGTCCACGGGAGGGCAGTATGAGCACCTTCGCTGTCTATTTCAGAAAAGGGTTATTGATACTCGTAAACGCGCACCCAGTCTACCTTCATCTGTACGGGGTTATTGAAGATAGTATCATCGACGCCGTTATCGAAAACACCGTCACCATCCGGATCTTCTCTTTGAGCACCCCCCCAATCCCCGCCAATAGCAAGATTGAGAATGATATAGAAGGGTTTGTCGAAAGGCCATCGATTAAATGAAAATTCGGCATACTGGCCTCTTACTTCTTTGCCATCCACCAGAAAATG
>JAITRW010000013.1 GCA_031288175.1 Tannerellaceae bacterium | reverse complement strand
GGGTCAGGGCCGTAATCAGGACCACGGCGGCGGTATTGTAACTGCTGCCGAGGTCAAAAACGCCCTGTGAGGCAACGCTCATGGTACATTCCGACAGATCCAGGGCAACGTATCTGTCCGCAGTGGCTATTGCGGACTGGAGGCTCGACCAGTCGCCGGGAATCCTGAGGGCCACCGCCAGGGGGATGGGGTCGCCGACAGCCAGTCCGCCTAAAGCGCCGTCAAGATACGCGGTAACGGCGTCAAGGCTGGTAAGCGCCGCGCCGTCGCCCTTGCCGCTGTCGCTTCCACCGGCCTTCTTGTAAAAGCTGCCGCTCATCGCGGTAGCGGCATTGTGCAGCGGGAGAAAGGGGCCGCTCGCATTGGAAAACGTCAATTGAGTCCCATTGACAGTATAACCGGCGGATCCGATGTCAACGGTTGTTCCGTTTGTAGTGGTAGCCGCGGTGATGGTCCCATCCGACGTGCCGACTTTGATGAGGTCGTTCCCCTGGCCTGTATTGCCCAAAAAACTGCCGTCTGCCGTAATCTCAAACACAGGGTCCCCACCGACATTGGCGGCAGCCTGTGTCAGATACCACTTTGCCACAAGGGCGCTGTCGATATCCCCGGCTTCGCCGGCTCCGCCTCCACCGTCGTTCGCCCCCGTGTCGCATCCGGCAATCAACAATCCAAATACCAGCGCTATGCAAAGTATTCCGACAAAAAAACTTTTCTTTGCCATTTTAAACTCCTTTGGTTTTGGCAAACCGTTAAGAATACGTATAAAATCGTCCTGTTTATAACCGCCGCAGGGATGCGGCGGACAAACCGGTCCGGATTTTATGCCACAGACAAACGATCCTAAGCGCTTTCATGACGTTGCCCCCGGCATATCCAAGACCGGCGCGGTTTTTGGGCAAAAAAATTCCCCCCTGAGGAGGTTTGAGGTTAAAAGATGGAGGTGAGTCTTATGAGAGAGAGAGAGAGAGAGAGAGAGAGAGAGAGAGAGAGAGAGAGAGAGAGAGAGAGAGAGAGAGAGAGAGAGAGAGCAAAATAATTCATATCTACAAGTTTCCCTTCGAATATCTCACCGAAAAGCTTTCGAAAAAATGTTTCTCTATATACCGCTGTCATAGTCTATTATACTGAATCTTAGTCTCTACATTCCAGACACAAAAGTATTCTTTCTTTTCGATTTTTACGAAAATGATTGGGGAAATTTATTGGTTTGGATTTTACAAAGGTCATAAGTGATTTGATCCAGAAAGAGACCTTGAGCAGGAGCTGATGTACCTGCCGCAGAACGGTCTCGCCTCTCAATGATACGACGGAAATCATTTGGTGAGAGTTTTCCGCGACCTACGGCAAGGAGTGTGCCCACAATAGCGCGTACCATGTTACGGAGAAACCGGTTCGCACTGATGGTAAATGTATAGGACTCGTCCCATTCCGCCACCGTCACACAACAGCGGTTCGTCCGTGCTCCCGAATAAAGTTTGCTAAAACTCGTAAAATCCTCATAGTCAAGGAGCAGGTGCGCGGCCTCGTTCATCGCTACCCTGTTAAGGAGTGTGACGGGATAGAAATATGTATAGGCACGGGTGAATGGATCTTTACGGCCTGAAAGGTAGTATTTGTAGGTCCTCGAAATGGCATCGTAGCGCGCATGCGCCTCCTCCCCCACCCTGAAAATATCGTAGACAGCTATGTCATTAGGAAGGATACGGTTTAGCCGACCACAATCCGTAAGGTAAGGGATTAACTTCCCCGGTGCATCAAAATGGGCTACCATACACCGCGCATGGACACCCGCATCGGTTCGACCTGCTCCTGTTACTCTTACCTTTTCTCCCGATAGTAGCGAAAGGGACGCCTCCACACACCCCTGCACCGAAACGCCTTTCGGTTGTAATTGCCATCCGCAATAATTCGTACCGTCATAGGCAAGGTAAACGAAGTATCGGTTCATTGGCGCGATGCGTGCAGGGTGATGATGCGGATGATCGTCTCCACACTCTTTTCGAGTGACGATATGGAAAGCTTTTCTCCTGCTCCATGAAAATTACTACCCCCTGTGAATAGGTTCGGGCACGGCAACCCCATAAAAGATAGACGGGCGCCGTCGGTGCCGCCTCGTATCGGCTTGATTTGCGGAACTATGCCTACCTCACGCATCGCTTCGGCCGCCAGTTCGATAGGATACGTGTTTCCGCGTAGGACTTCGATCATGTTACGGTACTGATCCGTCAAGGTCAGCGAAAAAGCGCCTTCCTCTCGTCGATTCATCTTTTCGACAAGTCCTCGTAGGAATTTTTTCTTTCGCTCAATGCCCTCCGAAGAAAAGTCCCGTAGAAGCAAACAGAGGGTCGCCTTCCCAACACTACCTGTGATTGCGGTCAGGTGATAAAAACCTTCATACCCTTCCGTCGTTTCCGGACGTGCGTCAGTGGGTAGCTGATTGATGAATTCCATTGCCAGCAGTGAGGCATTTCGCATTTTTCCCTTCGCTTCCCCAGGATGGATGTCTTGCCCGAGTATGTCAACCTTGGCAGAAGCGGCATTAAAATTCTCATACTCCAATCCGCCCAGCTTCCCCCCGTCGATAGTATATGCAAAGTCACACCCGAAGGCCTCTACATCGAACAGGTCGGCACCGCGCCCTATCTCCTCATCCGGCGTAAACGCTATCCGTACCTTCCCATGCGGTAAGCCGCACCGGCGAAGCGTTGCCGCCGCCGTCATGATAGCAGCTATACCGGCTTTATCATCGGCCCCTAAAAGTGTGGTGCCATCCGTTAGGACGAAGTCTTCTTTAATCACAGGACATACATCCCGACCCGAATAGTCGGGGCTTGTATCCATGTGCGCAATAAAGCCCATAGTAGAAATTTTACGGTCAATACTGGCAGAAAGAGTGGCTGTGACATAGCCGTTTTTATCCAAAAGGACATCTTCCATCCCTATCTCTCGCAATTCCCCGGCAAGATGCCTGGCGAACAGGAGTTGGCCTTCCGTAGAAGGGCAGTTAGAGGACATGGGATCCGATTGGGTGTCGAAGGTGACGTAATGCAGGAAACGATCAATGGCTTTCATGGTTTCTTTCTTTCAAAGGTCTTTAAGGAGGGTATCCTCCCCTTGACGAAGCATATTGCCTCGAAAACGGAGGTAAGTCTCCCAATGCGGGCGAAAACGATCTTCGGTATCTATCTTAAAGTTCTCAGAGCCATACTCATCAATGCGGGAGAGGAGAAAGCCTATGTTCAGGCGATTGATGTCAATGGCGGGTTGGTAACGGAGGATGCGTTCATCTGCTGTGTCCGATACTTCGATAAGGAGGCCTGCCTCTACCAGCAAATAGAGCAGTTGAGACGTCAGCCTGAGAGGTATCCGGAAACCGGTGGAAATTTCATCGGCAGTATAAGGTTTCGCTCCTTCCGCAAAACGTTGGACAATGAGCGTGGCTATTAAAATGATAAGAAAGTCTTTGTACCGCCTGCTTATATGTTTGCAGTCCCTTTCGAAACTGAACTTCTCCACGTTCTGCGAAGCGTAGGCCAAAGAAGCTCCGAAGAGACAGATAATCCAGGAAAACTGCAACCAAAGTAAAAGGAGAGGGAGGGCAGCGAAACTACCGTAAATGGCGTTATAACGGCTGACCCAGACCTGCCCGCTAATGTAAAGGAATTGAAAAAACTGGAAGGCGCTGCCTGCCACAATGCCTGCCGACAACCCCGACAAAGGTTTGACATGCGTGTTGGGCAGGAATATATAGAGGGCTGCAAAGACGAGGGATGTAATCAGGTAAGGGGCGATGGAAAAATAGATTCCCATGGAAGAAAGGAAGATAGAAAGTCCCGAAGAGGCTGTCATCAAGGCGGGAAGGATGAGGCAGAGCACAAGGTAGTCGGTGACGCGACGGTACAGGGGACGGGGCTTATGAATCTCCCAAATACCGTTGAAGGTCTCTTCTATGCTTGAAAGCAGGCTGATGACGGTGTAGAAGAGGAGGAACAGACCAATACCGAGGAACAGACCGCCCTGCGCCAGCGTGAGGTAATTGTCTACAAAGGCGAAGGCACGGGTCAAAGGCATGGCATGCTGAGGAAAGTAGTCAATAAGGGTATCGCAGACGGTATCCTGATATCCGAAACCCTTGGCGATACCGAGGATAACGGCAAGCAGGGGCACGATGGCAAGCAGGGTGTTGAAGGTCAGAGCAGAGGCCTTGGTTTGGAGATTGTCGTTAAGGAAACCGTGCACAGCAAGGATGAGGGTCTTGATGATTCGGATGAGAATATGCCGGATGCCGGAAACTTCGTTTTCCGTGATCCTCCAAATATCATCGGTAATAAAACGGACGATACGGGAAAAGGTATTTCTCGGGCGATGCCTGTCCATAAGAGATTTCTAAAAGGTATATGCGTAGGAGACGGAGTAGGTATCATAGAGACGGTCGCCTATGCCGTAGGTGAAACGGAGGGTGAGGACGTTGTGACGGTACTCTCCACTGAGGGCATTGCGCAAGTGGATAGGACGGTCGCCATTATCCTTGTACCCGTAGATGCCGGAGAGATCGGTAGAGAAGGAAATAAGCCGATGATGGGCAGTAAAGCCGATGCCGTAAAGGATAGCATCGTTCTGCCGATGGACGAGGTCGTTGGTCATCCAACAATAGAACCCCCCCATAGCTTGGAGGCGGAGGGAGGAATGGGGATAGGAAAAAAGATTCCCTCCAAAAGTGAGATCTGCCCAATAGGAAGCAGCATCAGTGAACCGTGCGTCGACGACTCTGCCGCCCGAAGCCGTCTTGAGGCCGATATTAAGCATGATGTCAGGAAGATACTTTTTCTTATCAAGGAGCTGGTAAGAGCTGGTGAGTACCACATCTCCGGCGTAAGGGATAGGGCTGGTGAGGCCGTCGGTATGGCGTTCGTCACGCATTGCGGGAGTCATGTGGTAGGCTTCCTTGAAAATAAAAAAGAATTCGATGGAAGCTTTACCTTTGACAATGGGATAAAGGAAGCGGAGGAGATAATCCTTTGTCTTATCTCCCGTATAATGATGATATTCTCCCCTAAGCTCAATGAGAACCTGTGTAGTTGTCAAGCCGGACCGCAGTTCGGGCAAGGGAAAGGCATTAGGTCCAAAATAACGGGGAGAATAAATGAGGTTCTTCATATTCTCTCGCCAATTCTGAGCAAAGAGGGGGGACAGTGCCAACAAAAGGAAGGTGATGAGAAAAACTGACTTTCTATACATGGGACAAAGGTAGGTCATCATTTCTTTCCCTACATTTGCGACGGCAAAAAAGGCAGTTCGGTTTATCAAAATAAATAATCAAATATGAAGACGCTCTGTAATTATGACTTCTCAGGCAAAAAAGTGTTCGTGCGGGTAGATTTCAATGTACCTCTGGATGAAGGCTTTAAAATCACCGATGACACGCGCATGCGTGCAGCACTGCCGACGTTGAAAAAGATCCTCGTTTCGGGCGGGACTGTCATCATCGGGTCGCACTTGGGACGTCCCAAGGGTACGACGGACAAGTATTCCCTGAAACACTTGGTGAAACCGCTGACCGACATGCTTGGTTGTCCGGTAAAATTTGCCGATGACTGCATGGGAAAAAATACGGAAGCTACCGTGTCCAATCTTTCCAAAGGTTCAGTACTGTTGCTGGAAAACCTGCGTTTCTATGCCGAAGAGGAAGGGAAACCCCGCGATCTCCCTGAAAATGCCTCCGAAGAAGAGAAGAAAGCCGCCAAAAAAGCGCTGAAAGAAAAACAAAAGGAGTTTGCAAAAAAATTGGCCTCCTACGCCGATATCTACGTGAACGACGCTTTCGGGACAGCGCACCGTGCCCACGCTTCTACGGCGCTCATGGCTGAATTTTTCGATGCCGACAAGAAAATGTTCGGCTATCTCATGGAAAATGAAGTGAAAGCCGTTAAACGGGTGCTGGACGATATAGCCCGTCCTTTCACTGCCATTATGGGCGGTTCCAAAGTCTCTTCCAAAATTGAGATCATTGAGAACTTACTCGACAAAGTGGATAACCTTATCATTACCGGCGGCATGACATATACCTTCACCAAAGCGGAAGGAGGAAAGATAGGAAATTCGATCGTAGAAAATGATAAGCTTACCCTTGCCCTCGCACTGAAAAAAAAGGCGAAAGAGAAAGGGGTCAATCTAATACTCGCCGTCGACGCTAAGATCGCCGACAGTTTCAGCAACGATGCAAAGACAGGTTTCTGCGACGTCGACAAAATCCCCGATGGATGGGAAGGGCTTGATGTGGGTCCGAAGACTGAAAAACTCTATGCCGACGTGATCAAAGAATCGAAAACGATCTTGTGGAATGGGCCGACGGGGGTTTTTGAGTTCGAAAACTTTACCCATGGCTCCCGCGCCGTAGCCGACGCCATAGCGGAAGCGACGAAGAAGGGAGCATTCTCCCTCGTAGGTGGCGGTGATTCTGTAGCCTGCATCAACAAGTTCAAGATGGCCGAACTTGTTTCCTACGTATCCACAGGAGGTGGCGCATTGCTTGAAGCTATCGAAGGCAAGGTCTTGCCGGGAATCGCTGCCATAGAAAAGTAAATGAAGGAAACCTATCGGGAATCATTTCCCCTCCCCCCTGCCCTGTCTCCTTTACTGGAGAAGCAAGGGGAGGGGTTTCTTATGAAAGAGGGGCCACGGGTTCTTGCTTTCTACGGCGAAATGGGATCGGGCAAGACGACAACCATTCGAGCATTGTGCAAACATTGGGGAATAGAAGATACGGTCAACAGTCCCACTTTCTCCCTTATCAATGAATACCGTATAGAAGCTACAGGCGAAGCGGTCTACCATTTCGATTTCTATCGTGTTGCCGACTCCACCGAAGCGGAAAGGCTGGGAGTGACGGATTTTTTTTATAGCGGTTCCCTCTGCCTGATCGAATGGCCGGAAAAGGTCTCTTCTTTACTTCCTTCCGATACGGTTAGCATCTATATTGACGAGGAGGCCGACGGTAGCCGCTCCTTTCATATCAAATAGTTATGACGCCTCCCGATTATTTTGTGCTGTTCCTGTTTTTTTCGCTCGGTATACTGTCCACAGTAGCCGGTATTTTCAATATCGAATGGTTCTTCCGCACAGGTAGCGCCCTATTTTTCGTTCGTCATCTGGGACACCAAGGCGCCCGCCTCTTTTATGCGATACTAGGAATCGTTTTTATGCTCTGCGCTGTTGCCCTCTTCCTTAATGGACACCTCACGAAGTGGTAAAAGAAGGATACGGAATTTGTTTGTTGAAATTTTCTTTGAAAAAATTTTGCGGATAAAGTGAAAGATTTACCTTTTCCACAGAATTATCAATTTAAATGTAACCATTATGAAAAAGAACGTTTTCTCTGTCTTAGTTTCCGGCGTGCTGTTCCTTGCAGGAGTAGCTTGTAGCGACAACTTGCCTGAACAGCAGGCTGAACAGGAAGGATGGGGAAAAGCCGGATCGAGTAGGCTGGATGCCTCTTCGATAGATATAGCTTCTCTTGACCCTGTCGCGTTGACCTATTTTGAGCAGCTTAAAGTGGCGATATTTGCCACGGGGTCTAA
>JAITRW010000032.1 GCA_031288175.1 Tannerellaceae bacterium | reverse complement strand
GTCTTGCAGTTCCGCCGGTTTACGCGGAAGAATTATGGGATCTTTTGCAGCCTGCACAAGGTTGTGAATATCGGTGTGGTGAGCGCCGGTACCATCCTGTTCGCTATGCCCGATACGGCACAAGGGCAAAAAACGGTGGAAACCGTGCGCGACGCGGGTGAGAAGATCGTCGAGCTTGAGGAAGTGCAGGTGACAGCCTCCCGTGCACCCATCGCCCTGGGGCAGGCGGCGCGCCTGGTGAGTGTCATCTCGGCGGCGGAGATTGCGGCGGCGCCCGTATCCACCTTACCTGACTTGCTTGAATTCGCCGCCGGGGTGGACGTCCGGCAGCGCGGCGAAGGGGGGACACAGTCCGATATTTCTATCCGGGGGGGTACATTTGACCAAATCGCGGTACTATTGAACGGAGTCAATCTCTCCAATCCACAAACAGGGCATTTTAATTTCGACCTTCCGGTCAACCTCTCCGACATCGAACGCATAGAGATCCTTTCCGGCCCCTCTTCGCGTGTCTTCGGTGCCAGCGCCTTTGCAGGGGCGATCAACATCGTCACCAAAACCGAAGCCCATAACAATCTCGCTACCGAGAATTTTGCCGGCTCCCACGGTACCTGGAAGGTAGAAGCCTCCGGTAACCATGCGCCCTCCGAAAGCTTCGCCCACCGCCTCTCCGCCGCCTATGCTACTTCCGACGGCTATATTAACAACACGGACTACGGAACTCTCAACCTCGCCTGGCTATCCTCCCTCAAAACGAAGGACGCCGACTTCCGCTTCCAGGCAGGTTTTAATGATAAGGACTACGGCGCCAACGGTTTCTATTCTCCTAAGTTCCCTAATCAGCACGACCATACCCGCCGCCTGCTGTTTTCCGCCGGTGGCGAAACCAAAGGCGCTATCCGCGTAGCTCCCCAGGTCTACTGGACGAAACATTTTGATAACTACGAATTGATACGGGATTCCGCATACGGAAATAACCGCCATGCCACCCAAATCTTTGGTGTCAACCTCAACGTCACTGCCGACTGGGTCGTCGGCCGTACGGTAGCCGGTGCAGAATTCCGTAACGAAGGCATCCTCACCACCATGGGTAACGTCCCCGAACATAAACTACTCGCCAATCCCGTCAAGCCTCATTTTGATTATGCCGGTAAGGATTACAAATACCGCGACAACCGCTCCCACATCTCCTACTTCCTTGAGCATAACCTCATCCTCGACCATTTCACACTCTCGGCCGGATTGCTTGCTTATTACTCCACCGCCCTCGAAGATCCCATGAAGCTCTACCCCGGCATTGACCTCTCCTATCGCCCCTCTCAATCCCTCAAACTCTACGCCAGCTGGAACCAGGCCCTGCGTATGCCTTCGTTCACGGACCTTTATTATAAATCGGAAATCATTGAAGGCTCCGCCGAACTCAAACCCGAAGAAAGCGAGGCTTTTGAGTTGGGTATCAACTACACCCCCGGCCCTATCCGCGCTTCCCTCACGGGATTTTACAACAAGGGGCGTAACATGATCGACTGGGTCAAGTATGACGCTAATGATACGGAGAAAAGTTGTAACCTCACCAAACTCAATAACCTCGGCTTCGAGGCCAACCTCACCCTCCTTCCCCAACAATGGGGCAACCCCAACTTCTTTATCCGCAAGGCCGAGTTCGCTTACGCCTACATTGATCAGGAGAAAGAGTTGCCGAAGGAGATATATAGTTCTAAATACGCGTTGGAGTACCTCAAACATAAGTTTACTTTCCAGTTGCAGCACACCATCTACAAGAGCCTTTCGGCGACGTGGTTTGTGCGGTATCAAGACAGAGAGGGAACGTTTTCTCCATATGACCCTGCTGCTGTCCCAAACGCACCAGTATCTCTTGTGGCTTATGACCCCTACGCCGTCGTAGACCTCAACCTCAACTGGCAATTTAAGACCCTCGCCCTCTTTGCCGAGGCCAATAACCTCTTTGACGCCACCTATTACGATTACAGCAACCTTCCCCAGTCGGGCTTCACCTTTCGCGCCGGTTTCCGTTACAGTATCAGGTAATCTTTGACTAAGAAACGAAAATAAAGAGGCTGTCTCCTTCTGAGGCAGCCTTTTTTTGTGGGATAATGGGAAAACTATGGAATCACTGTACTCATGATAGGGCTCCATGGCCCCTTTTCGCCTTTCGTATTCTGCCAGCGCATGGCATAATAGAATACTTTACCGCCCTCTTTCGGCTTGAAGACTTTAGTCCACGGACTCTTAGTTAGGATTTCCGACATCGTTAGTTCATCATACTCTTGGGGCATTTCCTCATCGAGCTTCTTGATTACAAAAAAAAGCTCTATCGCATAGTAGCCGTACGGTTTAGCTGCACCTTCTTCCACCATTGCATCCCAAAAGAACAGTTTCATTTGGTGTGGCATAATAAGTTCTATCCTTCCCATCACATGCGTCCACGGTACCGGCACCGGCTCTCGCTCATCGTTACGTTGCGGAAGGCCCATGGCCAGTAAATCATAGTTATCCACATTGGGATTTGACTTTAAGATCCACATATAAAGTAATCGGGTCAGTTCTATTATTTCCTTCTCTATCTGCCTAAACGCTGCCTTCATTACCGGTGTACTATCTACCGTGAATGTATTTTTATACGATAAGGAGTATTTTGCATACATCGGCATATACGTATCCTTGTACCAGGATAATTGAGGCGTCCCTTCCGTCAATCCGAATTTTCTCTGTGTATATATATTACTCATGTATGTATATATATCATTGAGCAACTTATATCTAAGACTAGTCTTTGTAGGTAACCAACGTTTCCCTTTCATTTTTATTTATCCTTTGATTTATGGAATTATGACTGACATGATTGGACTCCACGGCCCTACTTCTCCCGTTGTGTTCTGCCACCGTAGCGCAAACCAATATACCTTTCCCTGATCTGCCTCTCTGAATTGTATTTCATACGTGTTTTCTGTCTTAAAGTCCTTTTGCGTTAACTCTTCATACGTCTTTACTATCTCTCCTTGCGGCTTCACTATAGCCCACTTCTCTCCGCCTCGATAACCCTTAGGCTTCGCTCCACGAGGACGCACGTGCTCGTCATGATACAATATATCTATTCTATTTGGCACCTTTGGCGTTACCTGTACGATAATATGACTATCCGGCGCCTTATTTCTACTTCTACTTTTGCTTTGTATCGGAAATCCATATTCTACTTTCCATGTATCTGTAGCCGCCGGATTATCTCGTAGATATGCGGTATATAATATACGTATTGCTTTGATCATCTCTGCCTCTTTCTCCCGAAAATCTTTATGCTGTTCCTTTGTAACCAGCGCCTTGTTCTTATTTACATTAGCATATGATTGTATATAAGCATCGTATGCTTCGCAATAAACGGCCTCGGTCCATATCATCTGTGGCGTACCTTCTATAAATCCGAAATCGGCCATTGAAAGTGAACCAAAGAAAGCTGCAAGCCGGTTTATTAGTTCATTGCGGCCTTTCGTTGTACGTGGAATCCAGTCAGTGTTCGTAGACATACTTTCTCTCTTTTAAATTTTACTTTCCGCCACAAAGATAATACTTTCTATGATTCCCAAATTATTTTCCACGAAAAAAAAAAATCTTTCCGTCCTTTCTATAAAACCTTCCGGAATGTTCGTAAAACCTTCCTCTCTTTCCGTAAAACCTTCCGGAATATTCGTAAAACCTTCCTCTCTTTTTATAAAACCTTCTATGGTATCTGCAAAACTTTCCTCCCTTTTTGAAAAACCTTCCTCCTTTTTTGCAAAACACTAAATGTATCTTAGATGGAAACTTTTTTAGGTATAACGGAAATGTGCAACTATTTTCCTACCTTTGTTCGCAAATAAACGGGAAGAAAGAAAATGAAAAAGGAAGGACGTATATTCTTTTCAGGGATAGTTACTATCATTCTGTTCATAGTTTATGCCGTCTGTTTGGCAGCGGCGACGTTTTTGGAGAAATATTGGGGAACAGAGGCCGCTTTTGGTATGATCTATTATGCTCTTTGGTTCTTCCTGCTGCAATTTTTAGGGATAGTGCATCTTATTGGCGTAATTATATATAGGGGTTTATGGCATAAGGAAAGATGGTCGATGCTTATGGTCCATGGTGCGCTGATGATTATCCTTTGTGGTGCGCTGGTGTCGCATACCTTTGGAAAAGAGGGCACTATTTATTTGAGAGAGGGGGATATTACTAACTATATGGTCGTCCATACTTCAAAAGGGGAGGCTTATCATCTGCTACCGTTTCGGATTGAACTGAAAGATTTTATTCTTACTCGTTATCTGGGCTCGTCTAGTCCTTCGTCGTTCGAAAGTCGATTAATGATTTACGTAGATGGTGAAATAAAGGAAGCATGGGTATATATGAATAACGTACTGGATATAAAGGGGTACCGTCTTTTTCAAGCCTCTTTCGATAGAGATGAAAAGGGTACCGTACTTACGGTGAATAAGGACGCTGTGGGACGTAATATTACTTATACGGGATACTTTCTTCTTTTTGGAGGCCTTATTGCGGGTCTTTTTTCATCTAAAAGTCGTTTTGGTCAACTGAGACGTAAGCTTTTTTTAATTATCGTGGGTAGTTGTCAACTTATCTTTCTTCCGGATGCCTTTGGAAAGGAAATGGTTGTGTCACCTATGATGAATGCCGTATCAAAGTACGCCCCCGATGTCGGTCATGCGGAGCGTTTTGGATCCCTTCCCGTCCAATCTACTGCCGGAAGGACGATGCCTGTAAATACTTTGGCCTCAGAATTGCTTCGTAAGGTGCATCGCTCCGACCATATTGGAAGTCTTAGTCCCGATCAATTTCTTTTGGGACTAATGGTGATGCCTGAGATGTGGATGCGGGTGCAATTTATCGCTCTTCCTTCAAAAAGCCACCTTCATGAAGTGTTTCATCTGTCCGAGCCGTACTGTACCTACGTAGAAGTTTTTGATGATGAAGGGAACTATAAACTTCAACGTTATCTTGAAGAAGCTTATTCCAAAGCACCTGCCGAACGGAATCGTTTCGATAAAGATTTGATTCGGTTTGATGAACGGATACAAACGTTGCATCAGCTTTTTCAGCGTAGACTGATACGACTGTTTCCTCATGAAGACGATACTTGGTATGCGGCGGGCGATGATCTATCGAAGTTCTCCGTAGCTGACTCTACTTTTATTACAGGCATCGTTACCTGGTATGTAGAGGAAATCCGGGCAGCCCTTCATAGCGGGGAATGGCAAAAGTGTGACGAAATATTGGGCATGATTAAAGCTTACCAGCAGGCTCGTAGTTCTAACCTTACCCTCTTATCGCGGAAGCTTGACGCTGAGTTATTATACAATAGCCTTAATCCTTTTAAAGACGTTCGTAAAACTTATCTTATTACCGGTCTTCTTCTACTTGTGGTCTCGCTGATTGCAATGTTCTACACTCAGTGTCGTTTTATTAACGTTGTTATACGTATACTGACCATAGTTATTTGTATAGCCTTCACTTATCATCTTGGAGGTATGGCTCTTCGAGGTTATATTGCAGGTAATGCGCCGTGGAGCAATGCTTATGAAACGATGGTTTTTGCCGCTGCCGCTACTATGGGCGCAGGGCTTTATTTTTGTCGTCGTAATACGTTGATATTTGCCCTATCTACACTCTTTGCGGGTACTATCCTTTTTGTTTCAGGGCTTAATTGGCTGGATCCCCAGATTAACCCGCTTGTTCCGGTACTTAAATCGCCATGGCTTATGTTTCATGTTTCTGTAATTATGGCAGCGTACGGTTTTTTCGGGCTTTGTACACTTGCATCGCTTGCATGGCTATTGCTAAGGCCGTTTATTAGTCCTTACCGCAACGAAGACTTAGCTACTATCAACGAAATGTCACTCCATATTGGCCTTGTGCTGATGACCATCGGCACTTTTCTGGGCGCTATCTGGGCTAATGAATCGTGGGGACGCTATTGGGGATGGGACCCGAAGGAAACGTGGGCGCTAATTACAATAGTTAGTTACGCCGCTTTGCTCCACCTACGGTTTATTCCCGGTTTTCGCCATCCCCGCCTGTTTCATATCCTTACCATATTGGCCTTTACGACGGTGCTGATGACTTATTTCGGGGTCAATTACTATCTCTCCGGCATGCATTCGTATCAGTGACCATCGGTGACAAAATATTTTTTATTTGTTTTCTCATACTTCCGTAGTTTGAAAAAACCTTTTATCCATTTAAAGCTACATATGCCTATAAATATATTATTCTTGTATAGAATAGATAGTTTAATAAAATACAAGAAAGGGACAATCCCATACTTTGTAGCAAAATAGAAAAACCTAAGTGTAGAAACCTGATATCTATGTTTTCCATTTTTTCTGAAGAATTCATTCATACGAAGAATGACGAGATAACTCGAAAGTAATTGCTCATAACTCTTAGTGTGCTGTATACTACCCCTTCGTACAGTCACACAATATAGTACATGATCTACAATGCCAATGGAACACGCCTTAAATCCTGTTTTGAGTGAGAACATTACGTCATTAAACGCCATTACTTCATCAAAACGAATATTTTCTTCTTTGACAAATTCCGTTTTTATCATTTTTCCCCAAGGAACACTATGATAGTATCGTAGATTATTTTCCGAGTCTTTCTTTTTACACAAGTATTTCTCAATTAAGCTATTCCAGTAATCATATAAACGTGCCAGCTTGTAGGTATCCGAATAACAGTTTGTGACTTTGAAATAAATAATATCATGAGGCGAATCTTGTTGAGCAAAAAAGAGGTCGAAAGCATTTTCTGTGAAGAAATCGTCTGCATCCGCAAATAACAACCATTTCCCTTTGGCGTGAGTTAACCCTATATTTCGGGCATAACCTGCGCCTTTACCTTCTTTCGTAAAGTACACTTCAACATGGTTGTCATTCAGTCCGGGGAAATCACAGAAATCAACTTTATTTTCATCACTGTTATCATCGACGACAATGATCTGGATATCATTCCTTCTAGGGATAGAATCCAAACAGCGTTGTAATAAATCCGGAATGTTCTTGTGAGGAATAATCACAGAAAAAACAAAACTTTCCATAATCTCTGATTTAACTTTTTAAAAAGTTACCGTAGTTCCTATTGAACTACGGTGAATAGAGAAATGGTCGTTTGTTGATAATAAATGTGTTATGATACGGTTCCGGTACGCCTATACATCATTGATTCCCGGATTTCCTAATGGGACAATAGGAAACAACTATTTGATAATCAGCGAGAATGAAATTCCTTGTAAACACAAAAAAAGACATAGTTCAATAGGAACTACATCTTTTTAAGTGTGCAAGCTTTACCCCAAGTCAACAGACAGATGATCTATACTCAACCTTGTCTTTTGTGCTGCGGGTTAGCGCAAAAAGGTTAGGATTTTATTTTCAGTTCTTTCTTTTGACGACGGGTTTGTATTTCGTAAGCAAGGGGAGTAGCAATGAAAAGGGTGGAGTAGGTACCAATGATGACACCAAGCAAGATAGTGAAAGTGAAACTACGAATAGTGGATCCTCCAAAGAGAAAAATACAAAGTACTACCAGAAGAGTAGAGAATGTGGTGGAAAATGTACGGGAAAGTGTAGAATTGAGGGCGTCATTGATGACAGTGAAACGATCTCTCTTAGGATAGAGAGCGAGAGTCTCGCGGATACGGTCGAAAACGACTACGGTATCATTGATAGAGTATCCGATGACTGTAAGGACAGCAGCTATGAAAGTTTGATCTACTTCCATAGAAAAGGGAAGTAGCTTCCAGAGAAGAGTATAGAAAGCAAATATACAAAGGGTGGTAACGGCTACGGAGACGAATGTACCGGCAGAGAAAGCCACTCCTCGGAAACGCAGAAGAATGTAAGCAGCCATACAAGTCATAGCGAACAGAACAGCCCAAAAAGCTGCGGTCTTGATGTCGTCGGCCATACTGGGTCCTACCTTCTGAGAACTCTGGATATAATTCCCTACAAAATCTTCGGGGGTAGTTCCTTCGGGGAGATGGGTTCGTATGGCTATGAAAAGAAGGCTTTCAATCTCAGCATCTACGGAGGGATCACTTTCTTGTATCTTATAATTGGTAGAAACACGAACCTGATTAGCGGATCCGATGGTGATCACAGAGGCGCTATTGTCAAGCTGTTCGTCAAGGAGAGCATTTAACTCTTGGGTATTTACATCGTGATCAAATCGAATGACGTAATTACGACCGCCTGTGAAGTCAATACCATTATTCAAACCCACGGTCACCATAGAGATGATGCCCAGTACAACGATGACGAGGGGAATAAGGTAACCTATACGACGGCGTCCGAGGAAGTTAAAAGAAGGGTTAACAAGGAAATTACGAGAGATTGAAGTGGTGAAGGTAAGATTCTGCAATTTTCCTTTGGCAAGGAATGCTTCGTATACCACGCGGGTGAGAAAAACGGCAGTGAGGAAAGAAGCGAGAAGTCCAATAATCATTGTCCAAGCAAATCCTTTGATAGGACCGGTACCGAAAAAGAAGAGAACAAGCCCCGTAATAATGGAAGTGAGGTTAGAGTCGAAAATCGCAGAGAACGCATTCCTGTAACCATCTGTAATGGCTTTCGGTAGCGTCTTACCAGAACGAAGTTCTTCCTTGGTTCGTTCATAGATGAGAACGTTAGCATCAACAGCCATCCCAAGCGTCAACACCATACCGGCAATACCAGGCAAAGTAAGAACAGCTTGAAAAGAAGCAAGTATACCCATCGTGAAAAAAATGTTGAGCACGAGCGCACCGTTGACGATCAGACCAGGTATAAGTCCGTAGAAGACGCACATGTATGCCATGAGAATGATAAGTCCCAAAATGAAAGAGAGTACACCGGCACTGATAGCTTCCTTCCCAAGGGAAGGACCGACGATGTCTTCCTGTACGATCTGCACAGCAGCGGCCATCTTACCTGATTTAAGGACGTTAGCAAGGTCTTTCGCTTCTTCGGGGGTAAAATGTCCGGTGATTTGTGAACGGCCGCCCGTAATTTCATCGTTGACGTTGGGAGCGGAATAGACCATATCGTCAAGGACGATAGCCACCTGCTTACCTATATTTTCGCGAGTAAGCTTCGCCCAAGCTTTAGCGCCTTCGGCGTTCATGGTCATGGAAACGACCTGTTCGGAATGTCCAAGTTGTTGGTTAAAATCGGCAACGGCATCCGTGACAACGTCTCCTTCAAGCGCAGCTGATCCGTCACGATTTGTGACTTTGAGGGCATAGAGTTCAAAGAACTGTTCATTTTCGTCGACAGCCTTGACACCCCATTTAAGGGAAAGGTTACGTGGGAGAAGATCTCGTATCTGTTTAAGTTCAAGGTACTCAGAAATTTTCGCCATGTCTTTGGCCTGTGCAAAGCCGATGGCGGAGTTTTCGGAGAGGCGCCCATTGTACTGGTTGATCTGGAGGAGGGCGAAAAGAGGATGCTCTTTCATGAAAGCTGCGGCATCAAGGGTTTCCTCAGGTTGCTCGTCGGAGAGTTGAGCAAGGATAGTATCCGTTTCGCTACCGGAAGAAGAAACCGTATCGGTCACAACCTCTGCGGAAGGAATAGCGGCAGTAATTTCTGTAGATTCTGTGGTTCCCGCCTCTTCGGAGAGGAGGGTGGCAAGGAGCCGGTCAGCCGCTATGAGTTGTTGATAGATTTCGGGAAGACGGTAGGTTTCCCAAAACTCAAGATTAGCACTACCCTGCAAAAGTCGACGAACACGCTCAGGCTCTTTGACACCAGGCAGTTCGACAAGGATACGCCCTGCCGTTTCAAGGCGTTGGATATTTGGGGATACGACACCGAAACGGTCAATACGTGTACGAAGGACATTAAAAGAGTTGTCAATCGCAGAAGTAAGTTCATTTTTGAGGACAGAAAGAACCTGAGCATCCGTACTCTGTGGAGTTATTTTCTCCTTGAGATCAAACGTGCTGAATATGGCGGCGAGATGGGCGTCAGGGGCAAGCTTCTTATATTCTTCGGCGAAAAGATCAATGAAATCTTTGTTACTACTTCCTTGACGTTCATAAGCGGATTGAAGAGCGGCATTGAAATTAGGGTCGGTATTGTTGTTGGAAAGGGATCGAATGACATCGGGCACATTGAGTTCGAGGATCACGTTCATACCACCTTTTAGGTCAAGGCCGAGCGTAATTTCCATCTCACGGCATTGTTTGAGGGTATACCCCAGCCAAACTTTCTTTGGAGCGAGGGAATCCATGTAGGCAGCCTCAAGAACAGGATCTCCTGCGGCATAGTCGCGTGCCTTACCGTTATAATAGCTTGTAACGAAAGAGAAAGAGAGATAGAAAAGGCACACCAAAGCGAGAAGAACGGCGAAGACCTTGACAAATCCTTTGTTTTGCATCTGAGTTCAATAATTACAAATAGGTGTTTTATTCACATACAGCCCGCAAATGTAGTATAATTTCCGAATTTCAGTCTGTTTGCCTTAACTCATTACGAATGACGATATACTGTTTGCGGAAGAAAAGGATACCAATGGGGACGAAAACGGTGAAAGCTATCATCCCAAGTCCTGCATAGAGTTTACGGGGTGCAGCACGCTTACGCTTAATATAAGCCTGTTCCACGACACGGGCACGGTCTTGTAGTTGTCCGACGGTAAGGGCTAATTCCTCCCGTTTCTGTAAGAGTATAAGGTAAATTCCCTGAAAAATTTCCTGGCGGCGTTTATAGTTGACGTATTCGTTTTCAAGTGCAGGAACTTGTCCCATCTTGTCGCGGATAAGGCGTTCACGACGACGCAGGTCGGCAAGTGTCTGCTTGTATCCTGCATGGGCTTGTGCGACAGATTGAATAACACCTTCTCGAAGCCTGTCCAGTTGATCGTCAAGGCGGAGCACAAGCGGGCTTTCGGGTCGTGCACTACGAAGAAGTTGAGTACGTTCGAGCAAGGTCTCATTATAGAGAATAAGGGCACTATTTCCCGATTCACCGTCACGGACAGAAAGGAGTAAGGGAACAATATTATAACGGTTATCCGGATTACGGACAAAGTCTTCCATGAGGGAAATGACGTAAGCTTCGGCTTCGGTGTTGATAAGTTGGACTTGTAATTCCTGCATCTGGTCAATGTAGAACTGCATGTCAAATTCTATCTCGGTGAGTTGGTGGAGGTGTTTAAAATCTTTCAGGGAAGCTTCGGTTTGGTCTAATTCATCCATTACATTCCGAATGCGAGATTCAATGAAACCAAGAGGAATAGCGGTACGCTGTCGGCGGAAATCCGCCTGTTCGCGATTGTATTCGTCCACAAGAGTGGTGAGTACTCCGATAGCGCGTGTCCGTTCGTGGTCTTGATATTCGAGGATGATGACATCAGAATTCTTACTTTCATCCTCAATACCGATATTTGCGGAGAGGCTTTCGGCCACCCAACTAATAGGTTGTACAGCAATATTCATCCGTCCTTCAAAAGGAGGAGTAGAAGGCGGAAGGGCAGGATTACGAACAAGAGTGAAGTCACCCTGCGAAAGGGAGATGACAGCGGGGAGAGCAGGGAAGGTGAAGGAATATTGAGGCTTTAAACGTTCCTTGACAACGACATGGACAGAACCATCCGCGGCGACATGGGTTTTAAAAGAAAGGCTTTCGGAAACGCAGTCACCTGTTTCGGGAGAGAATGTAAGGAGAAGAGGAGTATTGTCAATATGAAACTTGTGCAAAAGGCTACCCGGTTTGCTGTATTGAGCCTGCATACCAAGAGATCGAATTACTTTACGGAGGAGACTGTTGGAAGAGAGTATGACTTTTTCGTCATCAATACTGATAGTCCCACCACCGAGTTTGCCGAATCCAAAGGATTTCATTAATCCCGCAGCCTCACCAAGCCCAAAAGAAGGTGCACCAGTCTCGTCTTCCTGTATCATGATACGCATGGAGACATCGTAAGTGGTAGGTACGATGATAAGGTAGAGCACAGCAAAAGGGATGGAACAGAGGAATGTGATAAGGAAAATCTTCCAGTGGCGGAGGGCAGAAATGACGAAACTGCGAAGACCTATATTTTCGTTTCCAATGACCGGATGGATTGGTTGTTCCATAATAAAGTGGCTAAAATCTGTTTGAGATAGCTAAGATGAGGGTGGCAGCGATATTGACCGCACTGATGATGGAGGAGAAAAGAGATATGTTATATTGCCTGGTCTGGCTGTAATAGGAATCTTGGATCTTGGCGCTGTTAGGTTCGACGTAGATGACGTCGTTTTGTTTAAGATAAAAGAAAGGAGAGGAGAAAACAGAAACGTCGGAGAGGTCAAGATAGGTATGTTCCTTATGTCCGTCTACCTCGCGGATAACGAGGACACGCTGACGGTTACCGTTGATCGTAAGGTCGCCTGCCATGGCAAGGGCGTCGAGTATAGAGATTCGTTCATTGAGAAAAGTGATGACACCTGGATAGACCACTTCGCCCATCACATTTACCTTGAAATTGACGATTTGAATGTGGACGAGGGGTTCTTCGATATATCGAGATATTTCGAGTTGCAGCTTATCGGCGACCTGTTGACGGGTAAGTCCGGCCACGTGCACAGCACCCACCACCGGGAATTGTATATATCCACGGGCATCAACTTGGTATGTAATCATTGAAGAGGATACCTCCTGAATAGCCGCTCCGCTGACACTTTGATTGCTTTGACGGTCGGAGAGCGTACTGTAAGTTGATGCCGGTGAATAACCCGATGGGTTGAACGGCGCCACTGCGTCTTGATCCCATGCGCTGACCGTAATAGCCAAACGGTCGTCAGGGCCGATGAGAATACCGTATTGCCTGTCGACAGCCTGCCAACCGTCGGGCGTCATACGGTCCATTCCCTGAAAATAAGGAATATGTTTAGGCGTCCTGCATCCAACAATCAAGACCAAACCGGCAACAAGGAGAAAAGGGGGGAAAGTCCACTTCATCTTCATTTCTTAACATTTGCGCAAACACCCTACTAACGAGGGAAATAATGGCTTTATTGCTTTTTGCTACTTTTGCCGACGAATTAAGGGAGCCTTGCTCCGTCGGTAAATTTCAGGGAGCAAAGATAAAAATAATACAAGGTGGATGGTTTCGGTTGAAAAGTTACAAGTCTCGTTCGGGGGATTTACGTTGTTTGATGAAGTATCTTTTGTAGTAAACCGCAAGGAGCGGATAGCATTGGTAGGGAAAAACGGAGCGGGCAAGTCTACCATGCTGAAGATCTTCGCCGGCTTACAGACGCCTACTTCCGGGTTTGTAAACGTACCCAGGGAAGTAAGCATTGGTTACCTCCCTCAACAAATGCAGCTTTCCGACAACCGGACAGTGTGCGAAGAGGCGGAACAGGCTTTTGAACATATACACCTGTTGGAGCGGGAACTGGAAACCTTAAATCGTGAGTTGGAAGAAAGAACGGATTACGAATCGGCCTCATGGCAGAAGCTGATAGACCGTCATACCCGGGTGAATGAAGAAATAGAGTTGTTGGGAGGTAACAGTTATCAGGCGGAATTGGAACGAACACTGATAGGGCTTGGTTTCAAAAGGACGGATTTCGAACGGGCGACAGCAGAGTTCAGCGGAGGATGGCGAATGCGGATAGAATTAGCCAAGCTTTTACTCCGGCGTCCCGACGTACTCTTGCTTGACGAACCGACAAACCATCTGGATATCGAATCTATCCAGTGGCTGGAAACATTTATTGCAACGAGGGCAAATGCTGTGATTCTGATTTCCCATGACAAAGCTTTCATCGACGCTACTACCACTCGCACTATAGAGATAGAGATGGGCAAGATCTACGACTATCGTGTCAACTACTCCAAATACGTCGTCCTTCGTCAAGAAAGGCGGGAACAACAGTTGCGTTCCTACGAAAACCAACAGAAGATGTTAGCGGACACGGAAGCTTTTATCGAACGTTTCCGGTACAAGGCCTCGAAGGCCGTGCAAGTACAATCACGCATCAAACAATTGGAGAAAATCGAACGGATAGAAGTAGATGAAACTGATACGGCGTTATTGAACTTGAAATTCCCACCGGCCCCGAGGTCAGGGAGCTATCCTGTCATTCTGGAAGGGGTAAGGAAGTGTTACGGAGAGCATATCGTTTTTGAAGGAGTAAGCTTCACTATAGCACGGGGAGATAAGGTAGCCTTCGTAGGAAAGAACGGCGAAGGTAAATCGACTTTGATCAAATGTATCATGAGAGAGACCGACTACGAAGGAACTTTGCAAATCGGTCACAACGTACAGACAGGATACTTCGCCCAGAATCAAGCCCAACTGTTGGACGAAGGATTGTCGGTTTTTGATACCATAGACTATGTAGCCACAGGAGCAATACGTACCAAGATACGTGATTTGTTGGGCGCCTTCATGTTCGGCGGGGCAGCGGTAGACAAAAAAGTAAAGGTATTGTCGGGAGGCGAGCGCAGTAGGTTAGCGATGATCCGTTTACTTCTGGAACCCGTAAACTTGCTTATCCTTGATGAGCCGACAAATCATTTGGATATGCGTTCAAAAGACGTTTTGAAAAATGCCTTGCGGGAATTCAACGGCACCCTCATCGTCGTTTCCCATGACAGGGAGTTTTTGGACGGATTGGTAGACAAAGTTTACGAGTTCGGTAACGGGCGTGTACGTGAACATCTGGGAGGTATCTATGAATTTTTGGAACATAAGCAATTAGAAAGTCTGCACGAGTTAGACCGGAAAGCAGGGCGGGAAAAGAAATCGGGGAAAGTAGCCGTTCAAACCCCTACCCTATCCCGTCAGCAGGGAAAAAACGATACAAGGAAACAACGGGCACTCGCCTCTCTCGAAGCACATATTACTCAACTGGAACAAGCCCTTGCCACCCTCGAAAATCAACTGACTACTACGGATAGTGCGCCATCGCCCCAGCTTTACACCGATTACGCCAATACCCGTGAACGCCTGAATGCCGCTATGGAAGAGTGGGCAACCCTCCATTCATAGTATTCGGCACGTACGTTGTCAATAATTCCATCGCTCAGGTTGATGGAAGGGACTACGATCTCACTTATTTGCATCACTTCCGCCGCATGGACAAAAATATCCGCTGCATAGCCGATAACCTCCGCTCTGTCTCGCTTGATCTTATACTTCACCATCCGTTTCTCAACAACCATCCAGGCAAGCTCCTTATTTAATTGTTTGAGCTTTTCCACATTCAGTATGCAGTTGTTCTCTTTTAGTAACCGGTAGAGCTTATTTATATTTCCTCCCGAACCTACCAGTTTGAAATCAGGATACTGCTCCCGCAAATCCTTTAAAATAGAAAGGAAAAGCTTCTTTTCTTTTTCATCTACCCTATTACTCATCATCCTTACCGTACCAATATCAAAGGAATGGGAATACATCACTTCACCAGCCCGGATCAATGAGACCTGCGTACTTCCGCCTCCTACATCCATATACATGTAACCGTCTCCTTCCTTCAACGCCTTATCTATATGTATACCGTATACAAGCTTGGCTTCTTCCTCTCCACTGATAATCTCGACAGGAATACCTGTCTTCTTCCGTATCCTATCTGCTATCTGTTCTCCATTTCCGGCATCCCGCATCGCCGAAGTCGCACAAGCCCTGAAACCGGTAACAGGAAAGACCTTCAACATCTGACGAAATGATTTCATCAAGAGTAACAATTGCTTTACCGTTTTCCCTGATATCTTTCCTTTCGTAAAAGCTTCTTTCCCCAGGCGGAGAGGAAAACGAATAAGCAGTTCCTGTTCCGGACAGGGATTATCCACCGCATCCCCCCGAATACTTTTTACCGATAAGCGAACTGCATTTGAACCGATATCAATAGCCGCAAAGTAAAGATCATTCATCTGTACATAACCGTTTATAGCGATTGAACAACTCCTCCTGAGAACGGAAGGCTTCCCCTTCCTGCAAGATTTTATTCTCCCCCGTACCGTCTACAATACGTCCCTTTTGATTATCCTTCAATCCATAATCCACAATCACGTCCAGCTCCGCCTGTAACCTTTCATCCAAAACCGGTACAAGCACCTCCACCCTCGTATCGAAATTACGGTAAGCCCAGTCCGCCGACCCGATATAATACTTCATCTTACCTCCGTTACAAAAAATGAAAATACGCGAATGTTCCAAGTAACGGTCTATGATCCCTTTCACCGATATATTGGAACTTATTCCTTCCACACCCGTCACAAGAGAACAACTACCCCTGACCAACAGATCAATTTTAACCCCTGCCACCGAAGCTTCGTACAGCTTGTTGACAATTTCCTTATCAATCACGTGATTCAATTTTCCTTTTATAAAAGCCTCTTTTCCTCTCCTCGCATTCCTGATCTCCACATTGATCAATTCCTTGATACCTTCGCGCAAAGTCAAGGGTGACACCAATAACTTCTTGAAATTACCATTCAAGTAAGGTTTCTGTATAAATGAAAACACACCCTCTACTTCCTTCACGATACTCCGGTTAGCCGTCATTAAACTCAGGTCGGTATAAGTCCTGGCATTCCCTTCATGGAAATTACCCGTATTGATACAAGCTATATTGACACCCCTCCCTTTGATGAGTGTCAGTTTGGAATGTATCTTCAAGCCTTCTATGCCAAGGATTACATTGATTCCCGCATCTTGCATCTTCTTGGTCCAGTAAATATTCAAAGCTTCATCGAAACGCGCCAGCAGTTCGATTACCACCGTCACCTTCTTTCCATTCTTAGCGGCACAGATCAAAGATTCCGCTACCACAGAGTGTTTAGCCAGTCGATACAGGGTGATCTTTATGGTATACACATCCTTGTGGATTGCCGCTTCCCGTAGTAGACAGATATAATTGGAGAAACTGTGATAGGGATAATGTAATAACAGGTCCTGCCTTTTGATCACCTCAATCACACTCTCTGATCCCATGATTTCAGGGACACTCAATGCCTGCCATACCGGATACTTTAATTCGCTACTACGGCAATCGGGGAAAGACATCAAGTCTTTCAAATTATGATAACAGCTACCGGCTATCAAATTATCCGTCTCTCCTATATTGAAGTTTCTCCTGATCTGCTTCAAGAGATCAGGCGGCATATTTCTGTCATAAATAAAACGCACGGGTTGTCCCCATCTCCGGTTTTTCACTGCTTTGTCTACCTTATTAAGGGCGCCCTCCAAACTAAGGTCAATATCTATCTCCGCATCCTTTGTCAACTTGAAAGCATAGGCTTCATACTTCACTATCGGCTGCCCCGCAAATATATAGGGCAAGCATATCCGTATTACGTCATCCAGAAACATGAAGGTCTTCCTCTCATTTGCATCTTCGGCTTGCAACTCCACGAAGCGTCCGAATCGCTCCACCGGTATTTCCAGCAATGCATACTCTTTCCTTCCATCACGCTGCAAAAGGCGTATGGATAGGTAGACACTTTCGTCATCCAGGTCTTTGAAATTTGAGTTCCTCAGGAAGATACGAGGATGGAGATAAGGGCTCAGCTTATGGATAAACAGACTATTTATCTGTTTTCTCTGCTCGTTATCAATATCCTTCTCTCCTACTACATAAATATTGTATTGCTCAAGCTGCCTTTTCAGGGATGCGAACGTTTGTTCAAATTCTTCCGCATACCTTTTATATAAGTCATTTATCTGGGATAAGACGGCAACAGCTTCCTTTCTACTTCTAGAGTCCTGCCGAAGCTCACGGGACTGGGGACGATTCAGGATCGCTACCCGTACCCTGAAAAACTCATCCATATTATTAGAATAGATACCCAAGAAAACCAGTCGCTCCAGTAAAGGCACACGGTTGTCTTGTGCCTCCTGTAATACTCGATGATTAAAATACATCCAGCTCACCTCGCGTTCCAGATAAACCTTCTTCTTCAACCTGCCCATTTACTAACCTTCCGTTACGATGACAAAGAAGAGAAGCAGGTGTTTCATTAAGCTTACTTTCAGGTTACAAAATAGTTACAATCATTCGTTGCAGTAAAAAAAACATAGCTTTGCCACATGCATTTAGAACGGTTATCTGTATCAAATTATAAGAACATCCGCCAACTTGAGGCGGAGTTCTCACCGTCAATCAACCTCTTTCTGGGCCAAAACGGAATGGGAAAAACCAACCTCCTCGACGCCATTTACTACCTCTCCTTTTGTAAAAGCCACACCCGTACCCCAGACCCCCAAGCTCTCTGCCAAGGAGAAAATATGTTCTTCATACAAGGTTTCTACTTCTTCGACCCTCATCACGAAGAAATTCTCTGCGGTTACAAACCCTGCGAAAAGAAAGTCTTTAAGCGTAATAAAAAAGAATACCAACGCCTCTCCCAACATATCGGCCTCCTCCCCCTGGTGATCATCTCTCCCCAAGACACCGAACTCATACACGGAAGTAGCGATGCAAGAAGACGCTTCATGGATATTCTCATCTCCCAATACAATAATGTCTACCTCCACTCCCTCATCAGTTACAACCGTGCGCTCCGGCAACGCAATACCCTTCTCCGTACCCAAGTAGACGACTACCGCCTCTACACAGCCTTCGAAGCCATTCTCATCCGTGAATCCAAGCTTATTTTTGAAGCCAGAAAAGAGTTCATCCGCCAACTCATTCCCCTCTTCAACCATTACTACGGCTATATCAGTAATTCCCAGGAGACCGTTTTATTCGACTACCTCTCACACCTTCATTCCGAAGAACCCTCACAAATGCTTGACCGGCACCGCCAGACTGACCGACGCCTCGGATATACCTCCGCAGGCATCCACAGGGACGATATCCATTTCACCCTCCGTCAACAATCTCTCCACTATACCGGCTCCCAGGGGCAACAAAAAACTACTCTCCTATCCCTTAAACTTGCGCAGTACTCCTTGCTGGCTCAGCACGCCCCCTCTACGCCTATGCTACTACTGGATGACATTTTCGACAAGCTGGATCTACCCCGCGTGCAACAAATTATAGACTTAGTGAGCGGGAAAGATTTCGGGCAGATCTTTATCACCGACACCAACCGCCAGCACCTTGACACCCTGCTGCGCTCCTCCGCTGTCCCTACATCAAGCTTCCATCTGGTAGAAGGGGAGTTATCACGGTTGGAGGATTAGTGGTATATTTATAGTGTAAACTGAAATGAATGTTAATAAATGGTAGACAAAATGGAAGGAAATGACGGTATGATTTTAGGGGAGATGGTGTCTCGTCTAAAGAAACGTTTCTGGGTTTTATTTCTATCACTGTTTGAAGAAATAGGCGAGAATGGTCAACTACGAGATACCATCATATATATCGCAAGCCCTGAAAGGCAGTCCTATCGTGCAGCTATAATTGCTGAACTGACTTGGATACAAAAAGCATTAGGCCTTGAAGGTAGTTTACCGGATGCTTTGGAAGCGTGTAAAAAGAAATGCCCTCAATAGGAGGGGGTAAATGGAAAGGTCGGTCGGTTTGAAGAGCACCGGCCTTTTTGGTTGTTAGAGTATCTTAATCTCTCCTGTAACTTCATCTTTTGTGGTTGCTATTCTTTGGAGATGGAGGGAGGTTAATTCTTGGTAGCCATTGCGGAATGATTGATTTACATCGGCAGGAAGCTGGGAATTGGAGTATTTGACCAAGTCAAGGGAAGTAACTGTAAGCTTGTCCACTCGTAGAGGGAACCACTGAGAGGAAGGCGTCAAGAAAAAAACAACTTTGCCTATTAGTTCTTTGTAGGGAATGATCTCCTGAGGCCATTCCCCTTCCTCAAATTCAATGGCGAAGTTGGTTATTGGTTTCTTCATAAATTGTTTATCAATCAATGATTTTGTCCAATGAAGGGAACGACTCCAGCGAGCCTCACCACTGGAGTCGAAGGCTTTGGAGGTTGAGCCGGCGCCGGATGACCATCGTGCCATGTGTGTGGCACCCCAAACACCTACTAAATTAGCGGTGTCTACGGTAGGTTCAAAAGGACTTTTCATCTTACAATAATGAGGTTGGAGAGTTAATGGATGACGGGGGAGAAGAGCCAGGTGGGTTGCCAAGCATCGTCGATGGCGGAGAGGTAGGCGATGCGGAAGGGGTGGCTGAAATCGCCTAAATAATAGGCATTGAGGGACGAAACAGAATCATTACCTTCCTCTTCGGGGTCAAGGTTAAGAGCACGGAGGTAGAGGGTATAGACTTCTTCCCCATTCTCTTTATAAGGTGTCTGAATGGTATCACAGAAAAGCTGCCAACGGATTTCCTGCTTCTCAGAGCCTGTAAAAGTGGAGGAGAGAAAGAGGTGACCGGCTACATAATTGAAGCAAAGGGGATTATCGGTCTGGGTTACGGGATTGAGCAGGGATATCTCGCCGGGGAAAAGGATAGTCGTATCTGTACCTTCAAAAAAGACGTCGGCCTTGTCAACCACGACAGGCTTTTGTCCCACACTGACGAAGAGATAACCGGTTTGTGTAGAATTGGCGTTTTCCGGGATACCGTAATCGTAGGCGTAGGCGAAAACCACACAATCACTGTCTTTACAAGCGGTTTCAATGGTTGTGGAATAAAGGACGCCGACGTTGGTATAGATAAGCTTTTTCCCCGTTTCCTGATTATACCTGACAACGCCGATGGCGGAACCGGAGCCTGAACGGTGGCTTGTATCAAGGCAAGAAGTAAAAAGGAAAAGAACAAGAAGCGAAGCAGAAATTAGTTTTGTGTACATAAGCTTTGTGTTTTAAAAATAAATTCCGCGACTGCGGGTGATGATACTGTAAGCGTTGATGAGGCCAAGTTCACCGGCACGGGAGAGGTCGGAGATACCCCGCGAAGCGTCACCTTGTGCCAGGCGAGCAAGGCCGCGATTAAAGTAAGCCTCAGCAAGAAGGGGGGCACGCTCAATAGCGGCGGTATAGTCGGCAATGGCGGAACGGTAGTCTTGTGCGGCGAAACGGAGGTTGCCACGATTGAAGTAAGCGAAGGGAAAATCGGGGTTGATCTTCAAAAGAAGATCATAGTCGTAAACGCTGAGCGTTGAGGGCTGCACACTGGACTGGGCACGACGGTATTCAAACTGCTTGTAACGGATAACGGCACGATTGAAATAAGCTTCCGCAAAATCAGAGCGGAGAACGATGGCTTGATCGTAGTTGGAGATAGCTTCGTCGAAGTCCTGCACGAGGGTGTAATCAAGGGCACGGGCAAAGAAATAATCGGGGTTGTCGGGGTTGCTCTCAATAAGGGCGGAGAGGTGATTGATAGAGGCGAAGTGGGCGTCAATCTGCTCCTGGTTAAGCGCAACCTCGCGATTAGTGAGGAGAAGTTTCATAGGCAAAACACTACGAGCGTTAAAGAGGTCAAGGGTATGGTCGTAATAGACGGTCTTTTTGACAGGATCCGGTTTTTCGTAATAGGTAAAGATGAAAGAAGGTTCGGGGTCTACACTGACCTTGCGCTCCTGGATACGCCCACGTATCTCACTACTGTATTTACCGGGCTGCTCATCTTCTTTGTCATAAACGACAAGACGGTTAAACTTGTCAATACTCCTGTCCGACTCCTCACGGGTATGATGAGAGGCGGTATCGGGGATATGGACTGTATGGGATTTCTCCTTATTATATGCTGTCCAACGGTCTTTTGCAGCACCCGACGGATCGCCGGCTTTCTGCTTAGCTTCGGCACGGCTGTAATATCCGGGAAGAAAGTCAGGGTAGTGATTAAGGACAGCGTCGAAATCGTCAATAGCACCGGACATGTCCCCGGTCTCGTAACGGAGTAGGGCGCGGTTGTAAACGGCAGGCCAGTTGTCAGGTTCCTGATGGATGACGGCGTCAAAGTCTTCGATAGCACGGTTATTATCGCCTACCTGCAAACGGAGGAGGCCTCTATTGAAATGAGCAATAAGGTTTCGACTGTCCATGGAGATAACTTGGTCGTAGTCAGCCATCGCTCCTCTAAAATCGTTTTGCCGGTAACGGACAAGGCCACGGTTGATGTAGTATGTGGGCTGGCGGGTATCCAGGCGGATAGCTTCATTGAGGTCGGTAAGGGCGTCGTTGAGGCTATCCTGCTGATATCGGACGAGAGCGCGGCTGCCGTAGGCCGGTGCATAATAAGGATCAAGAGTGATGCTTTGATCGTAATCGTCAAGAGCGCGGGCGGTATCGCCGCGTTCGAGATACATAGCACCACGGGCAAGATAAGCCTGTGCATATCGGGGATGGATGTTGAGGAGGATATCAAAGGTTTCGACGGCAAGGTCATAATCCTGTTTCTGAGTAGAGGCTACGGCTAAGTTGAGGAGCGTCTGCCGGTCTTCGGGACGAAAGTCAAGGCCTTTACGGTAATCGGCGATAGCATCGTCATAACGTTCAAGGTTGTGTCGAGCTATACCGCGTGCGTAATAAGCTTGGACAAAGAAGGGGTTTCTTTCAAGGCATAAGGTACAGTCCTCTTCCGCTCCATGATAGTCATCAAGGCTGATCTTAGCAACAGCACGGTAGAAGTAGGGCTCAGCTATCCAGGGCTTGGAACGGATGACTTGACTGAAATATTGGATGGAAAGGACGTAGTCTTCAAAGTAGAGCGCATTACGCCCGATAGCGAGCGTTCGGTCGGTATTGATCTGCGCCTGTAAAGGAAAACCGACAACAAGCAAGAGTGCGCAAGTTGCGATCATCTGCCTCTTCAAGTACATCCAACGTCTCATTGCTCTCTGCGTATCCTCAATTTTTTCACCACGTACTTCCTATCTGTAAGCACCCAAGACAAAGATAATTCTTTATCTACACTCCTAAGGTGGATATAGCTTACTGTCCATCAGCTTCGATAGTTATCTATGCAGTATTCCTGTTACCTTCAAAAAAAGAGGGTAGCTATTTTCACAAACAGCTACCCTCGACGTATAAATAATTGAGTAAAAAATCAACACAACTACTGTCTCTCCGATTCCATAGTCTCACCACATAAGGAAAAACAAACAACGATGTTTGTATCCATTAACCAACCGCTCAAAACCGCCATTTGCATAATCACTCTTCTTCTTCATGATCACTCTTCTTCCTTTTGAAAAGGGCACAAATGTAATCTTTCATTTTTGACAAACGCATTTTATTTTCTTGTAGACATACAGCATCCTTTCGACTTTTTGTATGTCCATATTGTTTTTTGCCCAAACAGAGGCTCTTTCAACAGAAGTAGATAGTATATATTGCTCTTTTTCAATAAGTAATTTCCAAGTGAATATTGTAAAGAAGGCCGAGTATCTCGGATCGAATTAATGTATCATAGGTACCCTGCCGCCATATTGCCCCGCCGTCTATCATGACCACTCTGGAACGGCAACTGATGGCATGTTCGGGAAAATGGGTCGCCATAATGACGCCGAGTCCGTCCTGACTGAGTTGTTTCACCTGATTGATAAGTTGTATCCGGTTACCGAAATCCAAACCCGACGTAGGTTCGTCCATCACCAGAAAAGAAGGCTCCTGTGCCAGTGACCTAGCGACAATCACAAGTTGCTGCTCCCCGCCACTAAGCTGGGTATATATGCGTTGAGACAAATGGGATACCCCTACGCGTTCCATACACTCCCGGGCTATTCGGCGATCAGCGTGGGAAGGGGCTTCGAAAGGGGAAAGGTATGCGGTGCGTCCGAAAACGACGACTTCTTCTGCCGTAAAAGGAAAAGGAATACCCCGTACCTGCGGGACATACGCAACGGCCTGAGCAAACTGACGGCGCCCCCAACCGCCAATATCCTTGCCGTCAAGACGGATACTGCCCTGTTGAAGGGGAAGCAGTCCGAGTAAGGACTTAAAGAGGGTGGTCTTTCCTGCTCCGTTCCGGCCCAATACGCAAGTTACTTCTCCTGTATGGAAGGACATGTTGACTTCTTTCAATACGGCTTTATTACCGTATCCCATCGTAGCGTCAATCACTTGCAGCTCCATCTTTACCACGCTTTGTGATTTCGCACCTTCAATATTACCAGAAATACGGGGGCACCGACCATTGCCGTCAATATCCCTAACGGTATCTCTAAAGATGTGACAGAACGCGCCAAATCATCTACCACAAGCATGAAGCTTCCTCCGGTCAAAAAAGCGGCCGGTAGTAATACGCGATGATCAGGACCTACCATGAAACGGGCTATATGCGGTATGATCAGCCCTATCCAACCAATCAACCCTGTGATGGAAACTACCGATGCGGTCAATAATGAAGCGCAAACTACGATGAGTATGCGCAGGCGTCCGGTATGCACACCGAGTGTCTGCGCTTCTTCCTCCCCAAAAGACAAAACGTTCAATCGCCACGAGGCTAAACACAAGGGCACTATCCCGATAAGCACCAGAGGAGCAACTATCTGCAGTTCTTCCATAGTGACGGCGGCAAGGCTTCCCATCAGCCAGAAGGTGATGTCGGGCAATTTCGATTCGCTGTCAGCTACAAATTTCATTAGAGAAAGTAATGCGCTGAACAGAGAAGCTACTACCATCCCTGACAGTACAAGCATCAATACCCTGTCGTGCCTTCCCATGACACGACTTACACATATGGATAATCCTACTGCTCCCAAACCCATGGCAAAGGCAGAGGCCTGTACTCCCGCAACACCTGCCGAACAAACAATGGCAGCGGCAGCTCCGAAACCGGCTCCTGCACTCACTCCAAGTATGTCAGGACTAACCATAGGATTACGGAACAGCCCCTGATAAGCTGCACCCGATACACCTAATGTTCCTCCAACCAGGGTGGTTCCCAATATCCTCGGCAGTCGTACCTGTCCGACCAATACCGGTATATTCTCATCGGTGTACTCGCCGAAGAAAATATAACATAGCAGATCCTTTAATCCCATCGGATATCTTCCAACAGTCATCGACAGCAAAACCAAGGTTATCAGACCTACTGCCAAAAAACATAACGTCAAGGTGATTTTCCTGTCTTTTTTACCGTCAAATATTCCCATGGTTATCACCTTTCCCGTTTTCTTTGACAAAGGTACGACAATTGAATACAAAAACCATAGGTGTCAATACCCTTGGCGGGAAAAGGCAAAAAAGGTGGAGACGTCGCCAATATCCTGAAACTTTTCAATACTTTTGCCACAAACGTTTAAGTTAAACGATAGCGGACGGCGATGAATACCAAGTTACTACTCCTATCTCTTCTTTCGGGCATCCTCTTGTGCGGAACGATGCAGGCAACCACGTATTTTGTCAATCGCAACGGCAATGGGCTGGGAACATCGGCAGAAGATGCCTGTACCATCAAAAAAGCATTGGAGTGGGCACGCCCGAGTGACGTTATTTGCATTGTGGAAGAGGGAAAGTATGCTCTTCCGGATAGCGGTACATTCCATATTATTGAAAACCTTACCATCATCGGCAAAGAAAGTGTCAGTCTGGTGGCGGGAAAAGGACAGCGGACGGTGCTTATCCATGGCGAACGCGCCGAAGTACCTGTTACGGTGCGCCTCGAAAACCTGATCATCGAAGGTGGTATTGCTAATGTTGCCGATACAGTGTATTTTGGTACTGTTACCCTTCCTGTTGAAACCGGCAAAGGCGGAGGTATCTACAACCGGTTCGCTCAAACAACATTGAAAAATGTGATCGTGCGGGGAAATATAGCGACTACGGCAGAGGATATTGATGGTTTTGGCGGCGGGGTATACAATGCTGAAAACAGTTCATTGACTCTTGAAGGCGGACGTATACAGGATAATGTAGCCTCCAAAGGATTACAGGCCGGTTTTGGTGGTGGGATATATAATGCCGGACAACTGAGGATAACAGATACTCCTGATTCCGTTGTCATCAGCGGTAATCGTGCCGTAGCAAATAAGTTGTCCGCAGGGGAAGGTGCAGGCGGTGGATTGATGAGCGCTCAGAGCGGTTCAGTGGTAATGTCGGGGAAACTGGTTGTCCTTAATAACATCGCCACCATCGGTACCGGTATAGGGAAAGGAGGGGGTATAGCTATTACGTCAAACACTCTTTTCGACATTGAAGGAAGAGGAATTACTGATGATGAGATGCCGGAGGGATACAGGATAGTGCTTTCCGTCAGAGAGAACGTTGCCATAGGTAATTCCGACAGCAAGGCAGACGGTTCCGGCGGCGGTATCTATGTCAACGAAGATGAGGGTGCGGGACTGGCCGACCTGCGTATCAACACCAAATATGCAGGGCAAGTGGAAATTATCGGTAATTCCGCTACAGCCGGTTTGGGAAAAGGATTCGGTGGGGGTATATCTGTCGGAGTGAATGGTCGGGTTATTTTCGACGGACAAGTGTCTATCATGGGTAATTATGCTATCAAGAATTCCAAAAACTCCGCAGCAGGTAACGGAGGAGGGGTGTATCGTGCAAGCGAAGTAGGAACTACTATCCGCTCAGGAAATGATCCTCTGATTAAAGACAATATAGTGACCACCGGTAAAGGAAGTGTGGTACAATCTCCCGGAATGTGGACGTTTACCGTTAATCTTGGAAAGGGTTTTGTCAATGCACCGAATACAGAGGTGTACGATGTTCTCTTACCCTCATTCCATCTTGCCTTGACAATGGCTGAGGGTTACCATGTGACTACGCCACGCCTCTGCAAGGATACCTTTAGCTATCAAAACGACTATACTTCCTATCACAAGGAAAACAATACCTATTATTATAACATAGAGCGTGTCTCCAACCTAGAGCTTTACGCCCGGACAGCGGCACGCAAAATAACCTTTGTATCCAACTCCCCGGGACTTACATTTTTATCGGGAGGAGTAGGTGATGTCATGATAGATACGGGTAGAGATCTTATCCTTTCCGTGCAGAAAACGGCAGAAAAATACAAAGGGGGAGATATCCGGCGTGTCTTCTACTCTTTTGTAGATGCAGAGGGTGTCAGGCAGCAAAAGGAATTGGAACCTACCGATCCGGTAGGCGATGGGTTTACACTCAATTATTCCGTCTCCCCTCTGGTTTGTGACACTATCTGGGCAGAGTTTGACGCATGCCGCATTGTCCTTGATCCTGCTCCCGAAGGGGAGGGTTTCAGTTACAGGGAACATTCGCAAATATGGAAAGAAGGAGCGGAAGATGTAACTTACCTTGCTTCGGGTAAGGAGTTTATGCTCAAAATTGCTTCGCATTCGCTGAGTGACAGTCATGCACCGCAGGTGTTTGTCAATGGACAGAAGATACAGCCACGCAGTCGTAACAGTGCTGAGAACACTTCTACTTATTATGTGGTGCCCGAAGATGAAGACAGTATCCTGATAGAATCCAGCATCTATACCCAGATAGTTTACATGGAACCTCTGCCTGAAGGTTTGCAATTCATTCCTTTTGGAAAGGATTTTCACGTGATGGAGTCAGGCTTTCATAAGGTATCGGGGGACTTCAACGTCTCTGTCAAAATAATTGGTTCGGAAATGCGGAATGTTCTCCTTTTAGCCGAAGGTGCAGAATCGGCTTTTCTCGGAAAAAATTATGAGAAAAAAGAGTACTATTTCTCGGTGAGTATACCGAAAAGAAGTAAAGATACAGTGTTTCTGCACTTTGATTACGAAGCTCTCAACGTAGTTTATTTTGACCCTGACAATATGTACGGCATACCGGCTGTGGACGGTGAACTCCTGGATGGTATCCGCACTTATTCCCTGTGCAAAGGTGATACATTACGTTTTACAATTGCAACAAATGATCTGATACCTTCCGTATCGGCCGTTAATACACGTGATACGATTATTCTTCCTCCTCTTCTTTTTGGGCAGAATACGGGTATCTATACCTACGAATTTCCTTTTACCGGTGAAATCACCGGTATAGATACTTTTTTCATCCACAGTACAAAAAAACCACATTTATCTTTAACCCTTGTTCTTCCACAAGGTGTCAAGTTGGTGGAAACTTCCGGTGTGGAAGTCACTAATAACGGGTACAAAATAAATGTCACTGGTGAAGAATGTACAATCTCCATTCTGACAGGAGCATACTACAAGCTGGCACAACCTGTTATTCATTTCCAGGGCGGAGAAGAGTATCCCGAAAGAGGAAAAGATACGGTCACCTTCGTCCTGCGCAACCTGACAGAGGATACCGAAGCAGTGGTGGATTTCCTTTACCATCGTATTTCTTTCAGTATCACGGATCCCGACATTATAGTAGAACCGACGATCTCTGCCATTGCCATTGCACCGAACACTAACTTTGAGTTCTTTGTCCAACTACAGGAACAGGCTCCGGCAGTTATCGTGAATGGAAAAGCCGTAATCGCTGCAATAGAAGGGGACGGGAGATATAAGATAACACTCCCTAATGTTTCGGAAGACCTGGAAATCAGTATACATAAAACGGCTCTCACCATTTCCTTCAACATCACAGACCCTGACATTGTGATAACACCGGCTGTCTCCTCTTTTGCCATTGCGCCAAACTATGACTTTGAGTTCTTCGTCGAATTGAAGAATTATACCCCATTGATTGTTGTGAACGGCAAGACTATAACCCCTGAGATAGAGGGAGACGGGAAATATAGAATAACGCTCCCCAATATTTCGGAAAACTTGGAGATCAGCATACGCAAGCCTTCACTCGCAGTTATTCCCTCATTCCATCAAGATGTGAAAGTGACGCTAATAGAAAGTGTACTGAAAGTGGAAAGTCCAACGCCTATACAGGTGACTGTTTACACATTGACCGGACACGTCAAAGTACAAGTACAGATAAATGGGGAGGCCAATATCCCCTTATCATCCGGTGTGTATGTAGTGAAAGTCGGTACTAAAACTTACAAGGCCGTTTGTCAATAGAAAATGAATATTACCTTTGTGCCCGCTTTTTGACCCCTGCCGTGTGATGGGAAATTAGGAAGCAGTGAACTAATTTTGAGTAACACTTAATGTATCGAAACAGATGAAGACATTTGCATTGGAAGGCAAACTAAGAGTTATCGCCGACAATTCTGCTGACAAGAAGCGGGCTTTGAAAGCTTTACGCAGGGACAGACATATCCCTGCCGTACTTTACGGTGGCGAACAAGTATCTCACTTGAGCGTATCCATAGATAGTATTCGTAACCTGGTCTATACACCCGAAGTATTTTTAGTGGAACTGTTGATCGAAGGGAAAAAGACAATGTCTGTTATAAAAGATATTCAGTTCCAACCTGTTACGGAAGAAGTATTGCATATTGATTTTCAGGAGATCTTTCCTGACCGTCCTATTGTGATGGAAATCCCCGTTACCCTTGACGGTTACGCCGAAGGGGTGAAAGCCGGTGGTAAACTCACCTTGCAGATGCGTAAACTTAAAGTTAAGGCTTGTTATACCAACCTGCCTGAAAAATTAGTCATCAATGTAGACCACTTGGGGTTAGGTAAATCTATGCAGGTGAGCGACATTCATATTGAAGGATTGGAGTTGATGAATGCTCGCAATGCCGTTGTTTGTGCCGTGCAGCTGACCCGTGCCGCACGCGGTGCACAAGCCGCCGCTGCTGCTACCAAGTAGTGAACGTTGAAATACCTCGTCGTAGGATTAGGTAACGTTGGGGCTGAGTATGTAGGTACCCGGCACAACATTGGTTTTCGCATTGTCAACCAATTGGCTGAAGATGCAGGTGTCTTGTTCACGGAGCAGCGTTATGGAGCCATTAGCCGTTTGAAAGTGAAGAATGTCGAACTTGTTCTGCTTAAGCCCAACACTTACATGAACCTTAGTGGTAGCGCTATTCGTTATTGGTTACAAAAAGAAAAGTTATCTATCGAACAACTGCTTGTCGTAGTAGATGACATCGCTCTTCCCTTCGGTACTCTTCGTCTAAAACCCCAGGGTAGTCACGCCGGACACAATGGGCTTAAAAATATACAAGAACAGCTCGCTACACCCGCTTATGCTCGTTTACGTTTCGGTATCGGTAATAATTTCTCACAGGGACGACAAATTGATTACGTATTGGGAACATTCGTTACCGAGGAAATTGAGGTTCTTCCTCTTTTCGTAAAGCGAGCCGTAGAAATCGTCCGTACTTTCTGTCTATCCGGTGTACAAGTCGCTATGAATTTATACAATCAAAAAGTTCCGCTTTCTGATCCATGGGAGAGGTTCGCATAGACAAATGGCTTTGGGCTGTCCGTATTTTCAAGACCAGAGACCTTGCCGCCGAGGCCTGTCGCAAAAAACATGTCAGTATCAACAATCTCAGTGTCAAACCCTCTCACCTCGTCAAAATCGGCCAGATCATTCAGGTACGCAAGCCTCCTATCACTCATACTTACGAAGTCCTTTCCATTATAAGCCAACGGATACCTGCCGCCGCTGTCCCCCAACATCTCCGCGACCTCACTCCCCCCGAACAATACGAACTCCTCCGGCAACCGGCCTCCGGTTTCATCCCCCGCCCCTCCGGAC
>JAITRW010000019.1 GCA_031288175.1 Tannerellaceae bacterium | reverse complement strand
AAATTTACGCCAACGTGGCCAACCTTGCCGACATCCGTTACGCCACGGTTTCTCCTATCTACCCCGATTTTGGGCGTCAATGGCGCCTCGGCCTCCGTTTTTCCTATTAGTTTTGCGCTTTGGAAGCCCCGACAACTGAGAAGAAAATAATGTTTGAATCGAAAACGAGATACAGTCCTGCCGAGACAGAGGCAAAGTGGTATGCCTATTGGGAAAAGTACAAGTGTTTCCGGTCTAATCCCGACCCTATAAAATCTCCCTATACCATCGTCATCCCCCCTCCCAACGTGACAGGTGTACTCCACATGGGACATATCCTCAACAATACAATACAGGACATCCTCGTGCGCCGCGCCCGGATGAAAGGGTATGATGCCCTCTGGGTGCCCGGTACCGATCATGCCTCAATAGCTACCGAGGCTAAGGTGGTAGATAAGCTCTCAAAACAAGGTATCTCAAAAAACGACCTCAGCAGGGATGCTTTTTTGACGCATGCATGGGACTGGACTACGGAACACGGCGACATCATCCTTGAGCAACTCCGCAAACTCGGTGCTTCGTGCGATTGGAGCCGAACGGCTTTTACGATGGATGACATCCGTTCGGAAAGCGTCATTAAAATATTTGTCGAACTTTACCGTCAGGGGCTTATTTACAGGGGTATCCGTATGGTGAACTGGGATCCGCGTGCCCGAACAGCCGTCTCCGACGAAGAGGTTATCTATCGGGAAGAACATAGTCATCTCTACTATCTCCGTTACCTTATTGAAAATAGTAGTCGCGGAAATTTCGTCACCGTAGCCACAACACGTCCGGAAACAATACTCGGTGACGTCGCGCTCTGCGTACATCCCAACGACGAGCGTTATTCGTGGCTTATAGACCGACATGTTCTCGTCCCGCTTATCAATCGTTCGATACCCGTCATTGCAGACGAATGCGTAGATATGACCTTCGGTACCGGTTGCCTCAAAGTGACTCCGGCGCACGATATAACGGATTACATGCTTGGAGAAAAATATAACCTCGAAGTGATTGACATCTTCAATGATGACGGGACGATGAACGGTATGGTCAACGGACTCTACAAAGATATGGATCGTTTTGAGGTACGTGAACAGATCCTCCTGGACATCAATAATTTGGGATTGTTGGGTGCCTGTGAACCTTATGTGCATAAGGTGGGGCACTCGGAACGGACAAATGCCGTAATAGAACCGAGACTCTCCATGCAGTGGTTCGTGAAAATGGACGAACTCGCCAAACCGGCTCTCGAAGCGGTGATGAACAACGAAATACGCTTTTATCCGGCGAAGTTCAAAAATATCTATCGCCATTGGATGGAAAACATCAAAGACTGGTGTATCAGTCGGCAACTCTGGTGGGGACACCGCATACCTGTCTGGTACGTTGAAGGGAAAGCAGGTTTCATCGTAGCGGAAACGGCTGAAGCCGCCTTATTTGAAGCACGTCGGACTATACACCCCGGCTTACAATCCGAAGATCTTCATCAAGACGAAGATTGTCTTGACACATGGTTTTCTTCTTGGCTCTGGCCTATCTCTCTGTTCAACGGCATCAAGCAGCCTGATAACGAAGAAATGCACCATTACTACCCTACCTCGGATCTCATAACCGGCCCCGATATCATCTTTTTCTGGGTGGCACGCATGATCATGGCCGGTTACCGTTTTACAGGAAAGAAACCGTTTACAAATGTCTATTTTACAGGCATTGTCCGCGACAAAATGGGGCAAAAAATGTCCAAATCGCTCGGTAATTCTCCCGATCCTCTGGATCTCATTGAAAAGTATGGGGCAGACGGAGTCCGTATGGGTATGATGCTTTCCGCACCGGCGGGCAATGACCTTCTTTTCGACGAAACTCTCTGTGAACAAGGACGTAACTTCAACAACAAGATCTGGAATGCTTTCCGTCTTGTCAAAGGCTGGGAAAAAGAAGCCACAGAAACTGTTGAGCAGACTGCAGCACAAACTTTGGCTATAGAATGGTTCCGCCCTCGTCTCAGCCAAACCCTCTGCGAAATGGAAGATTTATTCTCAAAATACCGTATCAGTGAAGCCATGATGTCGGCCTACAAACTTTTCTGGGACGAGTTTGCAAGCTGGTACCTTGAGATCATTAAACCCAGCAGTTCCTCCGTAGGAGGGGTAAAGCGGTTGAATACGGCGACAGTGGCATGCACTATGGATTTTTTCGACAGTTTGTTGCGTATTCTCCACCCCTTTATGCCCTTTATCACGGAAGAATTATGGCAGGCCTTGCGTCTCCGTCAGGAGGGAGAGAGTATTATGATGGCTTCTATTCCTGAAATCGGTACTGTTGATACTAAGTTGCTTGCCGATTTCGATTTCACCAAAGCGGTCGTTACCGGTATCCGGAACCTCCGTTGTCAACGGAACCTCTCGACACGGGAAGTCCTCGACGTCTACGCGGAAAACAGTCATGCACAGCATTTCTTTCCCATTGCAGAACGATTGGCAAACATCCGGATACACGAAGGTAAAGCACAAGGATGGTCGGCATCCTTCCTCGTTGGTACAATGGAATATACCGTTCCAATAAATACGGTTGCCGATATAGACGGAGAACGCGACAAGGTAACCAAGGAACTGGCTTATCAGGAAGGTTTCCTGGCTTCGATACGCAAAAAGTTGAATAACGAAAACTTCGTCCGTAATGCCCCTCCGACAGTTATTGAAGCCGAACGCCGTAAGGAAGCCGACACCCTCATCCGTATCCATACTCTCCAATTGACCTTAGATACCTACAATAAGCCCTCCCTTTCATAGGGACGAACCCTGAACCCTGAACGTATCCTGAAAGAGACAATAGGAATGCAGGTTATTTATGAAGATAATCATTTATTGGCCGTAAACAAATGTTGCGGGGAAATTGTACAAGGTGACAGGACAGGGGACGAACCGCTGGTCGAAACCTTAAAAGGTTATTTGAAAGAGAAATACGCCAAGCCAGGTAATGTATTCCTTGGTGTGCCGCATCGTGTAGACCGTCCGGTGAGTGGTGTCGTCTTATTTGCGCGGACATCTAAAGCCTTATCACGCCTCAATGAATTGTTTAGGCGCGGCGAAGTACAGAAAAACTACCTTGCTCTCGTCAGCCCCTCTCCCACTCTACCGAAAGGAGAACGCCGCGACTGGCTTTTGCGTAATGGACGGCAGAACAAAAGTTACGTCTGTAATTTCGGAACCCCCGATGCCAAAGAAGCTATCCTGCGCTACCGTACTGTGGGACATACGCAACGTTATACCTTACTGGAGATAGAACTCCTTACTGGTCGACATCACCAGATACGCGCACAACTTACTGCAATGGGTTGTCCCATCAAGGGTGACCTGAAATACGGCGCCGCTCGTTCGAATCCCGACGGCGGTATCTGCCTACATGCGCATCGCATAGCTTTGATCCATCCTGTCAGCGGCATTTCTCTCACTTTTGAAGCGCCATTTCCGACCGATTGGCCGAAACCCTTATGCGAGGAGATTATTGAACTGAAGTGTAAAGACGATTCCAACGGATAAATCCGTCGAAAAGAGAACGGTCTTTGTCGATAGAAAGCCAGATGAAAATAGGCTTACCTACAATATGGTCTTCGGGCACGAAGCCCCAAGAACGGCTATCGGCACTCCTGTGGCGATTGTCGCCCATCATCCAGTAATAATTGTAACGGAAAGTGTAGGTGTCTTGCGCTTGCCCATTGATATATACGTGCCCATCCCTCTGCTCAAGACTATTGTTTTCATAGTTACGTATACAACGGTGGTAAAGAGCAAGATTCCATTCATTCAACTCAATGGTCGCCCCCTTACAAGGGATCCAAATAGGACCATAATTATCACGCGTCCAACCGGTAGGATAGTCAACAGGGTAGTAGATAGCACGGAAAATACTGTCACTCTGGAGGTGAACGGCAGAAATGGACGAAAGTTTACGAGCTATCGCCAGCTTCTCCTCCGTTAACGGCATGAGGTAGATAGGATTGAACTGCCCGGACGCTTGCGGTTTAAAGCCGAGATGGAGAAGTAAGCGACCTGGATAGGAGCTACTTACCATGAACCTGTCTTCTTTACTAATTCCTAAAAGCCGAAAATGCTCTTCGGTGAGGGGTGAACCGGTAGTTTCTACAAAGTAATCAAGTTGCATATGTTCGGGATTCTCCACCTCTACACCATTTATATACAACTGATTATAAATGACTTGAAGAGTATCTCCCGGAAGGCCGACACAGCGTTTAACGAAGTTTTCACGGCGGTCTACGGGACGATAAACAATCTCTCCAAACTCTCCTTGATTTGTCCAAACGGCATATCGGCCTCTTTCGGCTACGGAAGTATAATAATCAGGATTTTCCTTATTCAAGGCAACAGTATCACCGGCAGGGAAATTAAAAACGACAATGTCGTTACGTTGCACTTCCCCAAAACCTCTGAGACGTTTATAAGGCCACTGCGGCCACTCAATGTATGATTTACCACCGAAAAAGGGCATTTTATTCTGCGCAAAAGGGAACGAGAGCGGGGTATTCGGAACACGGGGACCATAACTGAGTTTACTGACGAAAAGGAAATCACCTACCAAGAGAGACTTTTCGAGTGAAGAACTTGGTATACGGTAATTCTGAAACCAAAAAAGGTTGACCACATAGACAAATATCATGGCAAAGAGAATATCATCCACCCATCCGACAAAAGTCTTCAGTGTAGGATTCGTTACCCGTTGCCGGATATTCCAAGGTATCCATTTGGTCAGGCAAACGTCAGCAATCAGCAACGTTCCCAGCACGAACAACCACCCACTTTCCATCCAAAGGCAGAACGGCAACCAGATCGCCATTCTGACAGCAAATTTGATCCATGAACTTTTGGCAATTGTTTTCATAGTTAATTCTCATCGAAGCGAAAGAGATCGTTCATCGTAAGAAAGGCACCTGCATGATTGGGTACAAATTCAGCAGCCAAGACGGCCCCTAATGCAAAACCGTCGCGGGTCTCAGCATTATGCGCAATAGAAATGATATCAATAGCGGAACGGTATGTCACTTCATGGTAACCGGGCACTTCTCCTTCACGCAAAACTTCTATGGGCAAGATATCCTGAGCAGGGAGGAACGCAAGGGAGTCTACAAGTTGCCAACTTATTTTACGATCAATGGCACCGATAATCTCTTGCGCCAGGGTGATAGCAGTACCACTGGGAGCATCTTTCTTGTGGACATGGTGTATTTCTTTGAGGGCGACGTCATAAGTGGGAAAGCGGTTCATTATCTTGGCAAGATATCGGTTAAGGGCGAAAAAAATATTTACACCGATACTGAAATTGGAGGCATAGAAAAAGGTATTCCCTTGCCGTGTGCAACGCTCTTTGATCTCGTCAAGACGGTCAAGCCAACCAGTGGTGCCGGATACAACCGGTAGACCGGCATTAAAACATTTTATGTAATTATCAAAGGCTGTCTGGGGGGTGGTAAATTCAATAGCAACGTCAGCCGATCGGAAAGCAGCCAACTCAAAATCACCTTGATTAGCGATATCCACTTTGGAGACTATTGCGTGCCCTCGCTCGACGGCAATACGCTCGACGGCTTGCCCCATCTTTCCATATCCTACGAGAGCTATCTTCATGGCGTTGTTTCTTCGGCGATTTCGTCTATCATTTCTACTGTGGATTCGCCAAGGTGTCTATCGACGAGATTCACTTCATTCCTGTCAACATCGTAAATGCAATATTCAAGGAGACCCAACTGTTGATCGGGAATGACACGGAGACCGAAAGTATAACGAAAACGCCACTTCAAGGTCTTCGAAATAAGGCCTTTACTAAGGTAGGCCGCCACATAAGGATGGAGATGAAGTGAAAAACGTTTGATCCGGCATTGCTTGACAACACGCTCCACAATTTGCTCAAGATCTTCGATGAAAAAAAGTGACGGCCGTTGTACCTTTCCTTTTCCAAGACAAGTAGGACAGGTTTCCTCGGTATCTACATTCGTAGCTTGACGTACACGTTGACGCGTCAATTGCATCAACCCAAACTTGCTTAAAGGAAGTATATTATGTTTGGCACGATCTTTTACCATTGCCTGCTTAAGATGCTCATAGAGCCGCTGGCGACTATGAGCATCTTTGATGTCTATGAAATCAATGACGATGATACCGCCAAGGTCACGGAGACGCAGTTGACGGGCTATCTCTTCGGCGGCAGAAAGATTAACACTCAGTGCAATAGTATCGACTTCGTCATCAACCTGCATATTCCGCGGCCCGCTATTCACGTCAATGACGTGCATAGCCTCAGTCTGTTCAATGATGAGATAGGCGCCATGCTTGATATTGACAATCTTACCGAAGGCAGACCTTGTTTGCTTGGTAACGCCTAAATGATCGAAGAGAGGGATGTCACCCTTGTATTCCCGCACAAGGTCGGGCTTGCTGTCAGGCAGAATAGAGCGAATATAGTCACGCACCTCACAAAAAACATCATGATCGTTGACATGAATGTGTTTGAAATCGGAGTTAAAGATATCACGGATCAATGCAAGGAGGCGGCCCGTCTCTTCATGCACTACACTAACAGGTTTGACCTTAGGAAGCTTGGCTAACGTCTCTTCCCAACGCTTCACAAGTTCCTTTACTTCAGTGTCAAGTTCCGAAACACGTGCTCCTTCGGAAGAAGTACGGAGGATGAGTGTGCAATCTTTCGGCTTAATGCTCTGTGCAAGTTGCAACAAACGTACTCGCTCGGCTTTCGAACGTATTTTGGCCGAAATAGACAATTTCTGACCGAAAGGTATGAGTACCATATAACGACCGGCGAAAGACAATTCTGCAGTCAATCGTGGACCTTTCGTAGATATCGGCTCTTTAGTCACCTGAACAAGAATCTCCTGTCCAGGTTTTAAGACATCTGTGATAGAGCCTAATTTATCTGTTTCCGGCAAAATTTTCACTTCACCCAACGACACCCTCCCTTCGGTACGTATCCGCTGTAAGTGTTCCTTATAGGTATTGAAATGAGAACCAACATCTTGGTAGTGAAGGAAGGCGTCTTTTCTGTAACCAACATCTACAAAGGCCGCATTTAGACCTTGCATGGTCTTTTTAACCTTACCTAGAAATATGTCACCTACGGCGAAAGAACCTCCCCTGGTCTCACTTTGCAATTCAACCAGACGTTTATCCTCAAGTACGGCTATCGTTATCTCCTTCGACCGTACGTCAACGACTAATTCGCAACTCACTCCGCCTACCTATTCTTCTTCTTATGCCTGTTCTTCTTCAATCTCTTTTTACGCTTGTGCGTAGACATCTTATGACGCTTCCTTTTTTTTCCGGTAGGCATCTTTATATTCTGTTTAAAGTTATCACTATTGACCTAATTATCATACTTTCTTCACCAAAATGCTTCAAACAACTGAAGCTTCGTCAGGAGAAACCTTTACCGTGTCACTAACTTGATGCAAAAACGTCTTGGAAGGCTTGAAAGCAGGAACGTTATGCTCGGGGATAATGATAGTGGTATTTCGGGAGATATTTCTTGCTGTTTTCTCCCGACGTTTCTTGATAAGAAAAGTACCGAAACCACGAAAATAAACGTTCTCACCTGTAAGCATATGACGCTTAACTACATCCATAAAGGCATCCACACTCGCAAGCACCGAGGTCTTGTCTATCCCCGTTTCTACAGCAATCTCGTTAACAACGTCCGCTTTTGTCATGTCTGCAAATGTCCATTAATTCATAAAACACCCTCTTCTAAACCTCCAATAAACCTCCAACCTTCTGTGGGCAAATGTACACCTTTTTCTAACATTACAACTACCGCAACAACTTTTTTTTGATAGAAAACATGCGGAGGAAAGCACGGAGGAAAGGATTATTGCATGAACTTTATTCTACTGATTTTATATTAACAATAAGAAGCTATTTAATACTGCATTTTTACAGACGTTCAATGTAATATTAATTTCTTGCACGTTAATTTGCTCTATATCTTATGTAATGTACCTGTTAAACCACATCTTGTCTCAATTGTTCCGCCAATTTGTCAATCCGTTCCATACTTTCCGAAATAGGAATGCTTTGAGGACATTTTCGACTACAGATGGAACACCCTATACAATGGTCGAATTGTCGTTCTTTGGGTATGTTACGGTCGAAACCGACAAGAAAGGCCCGACGAGCGCGGCGGTAGTTTCCATCCTGTGCATCTTTGGGGATATTCCCTTCGTTGACACAACGGTTGTAATAGGCAAAGATGCCAGGGATGTCAATCCCGTAGGGACAGGGCATGCAATACTGGCACTCCGTACAGGGGATAAAGTCGGAGCGAAGCATCTGTGCGGTCACCTTTTCGAGAGCGGCATACTCCTGTAGGTTCAGCGGTTCAAGGGGTGAGTAGGTACGGATGTTTTCCTGCAAATGTTCCATATAGACCATGCCGCTCAGGACGGTGAGGACGTTTTCAGGTGTACCGGCATAACGGAAAGCCCAGGAAGCGGGACTGTCTTCGGGCCTCATCTGTTTGAG